>DASYMC010000265.1:0-22666 GCA_036009255.1 Pseudonocardiaceae bacterium | reverse complement strand
TTTCTCCTCGCCCATTGCCTCATCATCTCCTTGACGCGGGGAATGCAAAGAAAACTATCGCAACAGATCAGGTAACGACGGCAAGGAGACGGGAATCGGCCCCGGAAAAAGAGGCGCCGGCAATGAATATATAATTAGGCGGAGGGGGAGGGGGAGGTATTGACGCGGCCTGCACCGAAAACGCAATTACGCCTTACTGTAACTGGCGAAGCCACGGTATTGGAAGTGTGGGCCATTCGTTGGGTGGGTGGGCTGCGAGGTAGGCCGTGGAAACCTTTGATGTCGACCTAGATGTCTGGGTGGACAAATCAGGGATCAGGAGCCTCGGCTGGGCGATGGCCGAGGCCCTGCCTTGGCGTCTGGTCGCGCTGCCTGTCGGTCTTGCTTCCCCTGCTCTCTGAGCCTGGATTCTTCGGCTTTGCTCGTTGAGCGGTACTCCGCTCGCTGTGCTTGGAGTTCACGTTGCCGGTCAATCTTGGATTGCCGGTCCCCAGGATTGTGGATCTTGCGCTGCGGACCATCGCAGTTGCAGTCCTCGATATCACTCCTCGGCGATTCCGTCTTTCCCGCCTGGGAGTCGGTAGGGATGGTCCAGTATCCGGCATCTTCGGTCGTTGATGAGGACGGCGATGACCGCGGTGGTGACAACACCGGCCCGTGATCCGGCGCGGGCGGCGGAGCAGCCGGAGCCGGCAGGGCACGATGGGCTGCCGGCTCCGGCTGCTGATGTGCGGGCGCCGGAGGAGGATTTGGGGAGTACGCCTTGGTCGGTGCCTGCGGGGCAAATCCTGCCGGTGCGTCGATGGGTGCGACGGTTACTACGTGCTCATCACTGACCGCGGGCATTACTGGAGCCGGCAACCGGCCTGCGGCGAGTCCGCTAGCTGGTAACTCGGTGGATGACGAGGTGGTAAACATGGTTATCCCACCTACGACGAGCACCAGCACGGCACTTGCCGCCAGAGCGACCACGGCTGCCGGCGTACCGACGACCAGTCCGGTCCCCCGACTGGCCCACCGCCGTGCGCCCCGGGCATACCCCGACTGCGATGCCGGGGCAGCAAGCAGCTCACCATCTTGATTCAGCCCATTCATCGGCGTGACCGGCTGGTCAATGACGGCAGCTGCAGGTGGCGCCGAGCTGGTGACGGGCTGGAAAAGGTCGGCGACCTGGCGTGTGCGCGGTGGAGTTGAGGAGTTCGAGCAGCTCACCAAGCTGCGGTCACCCTCACTGAAGTCAGTGCACCGGGCAGGCCCCTGCGGTGCGGGGCCGGAAAAACCAGGCGACTGGTTTGTATTCACGCTGCCTAACCTCTCTGCAGGTTCACTGGTCATACGCGCCCATCAACTACTCTCCGTGCTCAACCGATTACGGCGCTCACACACAGATCGCTCGGCCGCTCCATGCCGTTACGGCAGTCGGACCGAACCCTGATTTCTGCTGGGTGCTCCGGACCACTCACTGAGCTTGGCCGAACTCGCTGGAGCGCTGGGGCTTCACCACCGCGAAACGACCAAGGTCGCCGACCGGCTGGCCGGGCGCCCTCGACCGCGCAAACCAGCCGCGACCCTATTGACCGGCCGACCATACCGACAACTGACCTGGAGCGCTCGTTGGCGTGCTTGCAGACAGGGCCGAAACCAGGTCGAGGACGGGGTGGGTCCGTTCAGCTGTCGAAGCTGGCGAAATAGGTGGCGATGAGGTCCTCGTCGCCGTGTCCCCTCTCGATCGCTTTTCGCATCCGCGCCAACATCGCCTCGGCCACCGGCAGGCTCACGTGGCACTCGTGCGCCAGCGCCACGATAAGGGCGGCGTCCTTCGTGGCATTCTCCAGCGCGAAGGAGGGCTCGAAATGGTTCTCCAGGATCGCCTTCGCCTTCATTCGCAGGTAGGGCACATCGAGCGGGCCGCCCTCCACGGCGTCGAGGAACACCTGCGAGTCGACGTCGGCGCCCTTGGCCAGTGCCATGGTCTCGGCGACGGCGTTGCTCAGGCCAATGACCCAATTGTTGGCGACGAGCTTGAGCGTGCTAGCCACGGCGCGCCCAGGGTCGTCATCGACCCAGAGGATCTTCTTGCCGAGTACGTCGAACACGGGTCGCAGCACCGGCCGCACCGCCTGAGCGCCGGCGGCGAGGATCACTAATTGGCCCTGCTCAGCGGGCTGCCTGGTGCCCAGCACCGGCGCGTCGACCAGCGTCAGCCCGTACTTGTCGGCGAGCGTCCTCTCCGCTGCCACGGCCTGCGGCCCGGTGGTGGACATCTGCGCCCAGATCTGGCCCTTTTTCAGCTTGGGCCCCGCCTCGTTCATCGTGCGCAGCACGGCATCGCCGTCGCGCAGCACCGTGATGATCACCTGCGCACCGTCGACCGTGTCCGCCGGAGTCTGCCCCAGCACCGCACCCAGCTCGGTGAGCGGCTTGGCCTTCTCGGGCGTGCGGTTCCAGGCGCGGACCGGAAACCCGGCCTTGAGCAGGTTGCGGCCGATTGCGGATCCCATGATCCCCGTGCCGAGCAGTGCCACCGTCGACTTATCAGCCACGTCGCGGCCCCCTTCACTGTCCCTTGGGCGCCGCAGTGACGCCGTCAGGACCGTTGCGTACCCGGAGAGACGGGAACCGAACCAGACCGATACCCGAGTGAGGATTGATCTGTGCGCTTTCTTACTGTCGGTCGAGGGATGCGTCCGGATTCCATCAACCGGGCTTGTCCGGCTCGGGCCGCGAGGCGTCAGCTCGTGCAGCGCCTGCGCAGGGAGGGGTCTTGGAGCGCTGGCGGCAGGTAGCCGGTGTCTGCGTGGGCGAGGGTGACGCCGGGTGGAACGATTTCGTCGATCTGGTCCAGGACGTCGGTGCTGAGGGTGACGTCAACGGCGCCGAGTTGTGATTCGAGCTGCTCCATGGTGCGCGGTCCGATGATCGGTGCGGTTACCGCGGGGTGCGCCAGCACGAAGGCCAGCGCCATGTGGATGAGGGACAGTCCGGTGTTTTCGGCCAGCACGGCCAGCGCCTCAGCAGCTTCCAGCTTGCGCTGGTTGTCCGGATCCGACAGGTCATAGCGAGCCGGTAGGCGCTCGGCGCGAAGCGAGGTTGGCGCCGGGTGCCCTTTGCGGTAGCGGCCGGTGAGCCATCCGCCGGCCAGTGGGCTCCACGGCAGGACACCCATTCCGTAGCGCTGGACCACCGGCAGCAGGTCCGCCTCGATGCCGCGGACCAGGATCGAGTACGGCGGCTGTTCGGTGACGAACCGACCCAGCGCCCGATCGTGGGCGGTCCACTGTGCCTCGACGGTCTCGTGGGCGGGGAAGGTCGAGGAACCGAACGCGCGGATCTTGCCCTGGCGCTGCAGGTCGGTCAGGGCCGAGAGGGTCTCCTCGACCGCGGTGTCCGGGTCTGGCCGGTGCGCCTGGTAAAGGTCAATCCAGTCGGTGTTGAGACGGCGCAGGCTGTTGTCCACTTCCTGGAAGATCCAGCGCCGGGAGTTGCCGCGTTTGTTCGGATCACCACCAGATTGGCCCATCGCCACATCCATGGGGAAGTGGAACTTCGTCGCCAGGATCACCTCGTCGCGACGGCCGTTCGCGAGTGCTTTCCCCACGATGACCTCTGATTCGCCTTGTGAATACACGTCGGCGGTGTCGATAAAGTTGATCCCGGCATCCAGCGCACGGTGGATGATTTTGATCGAGGTGTCGTGGTCCGGTTCGCCCCACGCGCCGAACATCATCGCTCCCAGACACAGCGGGCTGACCTGCATACCGGTACGTCCAAGACTGCGGGGCTCCATACCTCGACCGTAATCGCTGGGGCTCCCGCCCGCCCTCCGGATGCCAGCTCCTCTCAGAGCTCCGCATAAATGTGTGAAACTCCGAGGACGACATCGACCTGCTGTCAGCCGCTGCTGCCCACAGTGCCCGCGCTGGCCAGAGCTGATAATCAAGCGGCTCCGCCCGATAGATTCCAGGCCGCCCCGCGAGCCGCTCACCGTCCCACCGGCACCACGCCTGCTGGCGAGCGCTCGCTTCGCGGTGCAAGCAAAACCGGCGCACCGCATCCGTGATCAATACCGTGGGGCAGAGCTGATCTGAGCGGAATCATGATCCACCGCGACTCGGCCCAACACGGCGTTCAGCTCGACGGCAACGACCCCGTCGAGCGCCCCCAGTCGCCGTTCCACCTCCTGGGCCGCGGCGGCGTTGCCGACCCGGTGCACCCCCCGGACCTCCAGGTGACTGCGATCACCCGAGCTCCATACTCGACGATCTATCGGCGGGTTGACTAGCGCACGGGCCAGCCCGGTCACCGGACTGTGATCCAGGAGGCGACACCGAGCAGGTGCTTGAGGAGTATGCGATGGGCGAAGTCTCAGGGTAGTGGGAAAGAGGAACAGGTGGCGGTACGCGCAGGCAGAAGCGGTTACGCCTCGATAGCGCGGCGCTTGGGTTGGTCGATGACATCCCTCCGGGCGATCTCGGTACCAATACCGATCGCTGCGGCCACCGGCCAATCAATCACCGAGAACGCCGCCAGCGCGGCAAGGCTCCCGTAGTACGCGGCTCGCCGCGGCGTTGGCAACCATGACCGCACCACTCGCACCGCCGATCCCACATTCACCCGCGGTGTGTGGGCAGTAGTAGGGCGACCGTACTCGCGCGTGGATGGGGACAGCGATCAAGATCATGCTGTTCGCGCAGCAACAGATAACCCAGTAACCGGCGGGTTGCCGCACAGGCGTCGCCGACACGCCACCACAGCAAGCCCCTGGCCACGCCGTTCTGACTCGAGAAGTCCCGCTCCCGTTTCACGAATGCGTGGACCGGACCCTTACGGCGCCATCAGTTTCACGTGCCATCGACATTTTGGGCGAGCAACGCGTGGTTACATTGACAACTATGTCCTGCACCCAGGAAGAAGACCCAGGTCTGCTAATGGGCTCGGCGGAGGCAAGGACAACCTGGACAGACGCGCCGACCACGCGGGACAGTGCCTCATCGACGTCACGGGAGTCCTAGACCATCTCACATAAGCCCGGAGTCGCCATGTCTGGTCTTGGTAGCGGGGCGGTGGTCGTACTTCGGGCGTTCAGCGACGCAGATTTGTCGGAGGTGAAGACAGCGTTCACCGATGGTCCGCGTGCCTGGACACCTCCGCGCGGGCTGCTGGTCGCCGCGTTACGCGCCACCGGCCGCGTTCCCCAACATAGGCCGCAGCGCCTGAACTCGCCGCCGCTTGACAGTTAGCAAGATCGGAGGCCTACCGGTTGCAAGGCGAAGGGCGTCCTGGGCCGCCCAAGTGGGGATCACTTCGCCTTTATGCATCAGTGCCGTATCAGCAAGCCGGAGGACCGACTCTGTTGTAGTGCACGGCCTGAATCGACTTCGGATGGTGACACATCATGGAACCCCCGATCACAGTACCGATTGAAGCGGCGGCGCTGGTCCCCGTGGCTGGCTTGTCAACCACCACCACTGGCGAGGAGACGACTGCTCGCGCTACCGGCATCGGTGGCCACCGACTTGAGGCGCAGGTGCCGGTCTACTACATGCAGTACTCAGATTCCGGGGCGCATGCGTTGATGGCCCAGGACGATGAGCGTGGGCCAGATGCCGCGCAGTCGGCGCAGGAGTACGCCCGGTGGACGTGGGCGGAGGAGTAGGTGTCCATTTCCTGCGCAGCGGTTACCGTACGCACAGCGAAGTAGTGGTCCGGACGGCGCGCTAGGGAATTTCGTCATCCAATCGCAGCTACGGGAAAGTCTTCCGATTTTAAGCGACTGACAAAAACTCAGAAGAAACTGCATCTCAATTCCAGAGAGCTAGCAGGGAGGATAGTGCATATGGCTGACAGCAGATTCTGCTCGGAAGAGATGCTATGTCAGTTCAAGGCATCCAGGGCAGTGGCCCCGACTGTCGAGACCGGGAACGTCGACACCGGGCAAGGCACCAGGATCCTACTTGAACGAGGATCCTTGGTCTGTAGCACACGAATCTCCCCGGGGGAGCTACGACCGCTCCCCAGGAACTGAACGCGGGCGAGCTGGTAGCGCTTTTGTCCTCTCTGCGGGAGCAGCTGAGCGACCCGCCTACTGGTCTTGATGTGGACGCCCTGCAGACCTTTGTTGACCTGATCTCTCGTGCAGTCACCTATGAAGGGCAGGAAGGAAAGGAGTGAAAGGCATTCAGCAGGGAGACCAGCACGTGCTCATTTGCCCAACCGTCTAGCCTCGATGTTCGCACGCCGAGCAGGCTGGAGGTGACCAGGTAGGTCGTCTGTGATCATAAGCTCGTAGTCGCTGCCGGTGGAAATCCGGTGCGAGGCCGGTCCTTGCCGTAGTGGCGGGGGGGTGGAAGGTTACATATGGTGAGCTACGGGGGACACCTTCGCCACAGCGGTCGGGCGCTGCGACGGTACGCCGATCGACACGTGATCGAGCGGGCCACCGCAAATGGGCGACTGGTCACCGCCGACCACGCGGCGCCGCATCTCGGGATCCGTCGATCCGACGTCAACCACCTGGCATCGGCTGCCTACAGGCCGCGGTGTGGGTCCACTCCAGCTATCATCAAGGCAGTATCGACTCCGCTGGTCACCGGCTCGACCGAGCCGGTGTATCGCAGGGCCGGCGTAGCTGTCTGCTCGGTCACCTGGCGGTCGACGGGGACGAGATCAGCGGCACTCCCCGTGGCCGCCTTCGGCGGCTCCTCTGGCCGTCAAAAATTCTCCAGGCCTGCGGCAGGCCATCTTGTTCCCCCCGAACCCGAGGTGGAACCGCTCAAGCAAGCACCAGGATTGGGTTTCGAGCATTCACGGAGAGGTTGATCAGATATGAGTGAAGAGGTAAGTGCAATCCAGTACGAGCTCATGATTGAAGGAAAGGCCCATCGGTGGGCCAGTGATACCATCTCAGTGGCCGACATCCGCGTACTGGGCAACCTACCTGCGGACGCGCCTGTCATTGAGCAAGATCTGCGCGACGGCACCGAACGGACGTTGTCTGAAGAGGAGATTCTACGTCCCGGTAAGCTGAAAGAAGGCGGGGGGCTCACCAAAAAAAGAGTCAATTTTAGGAAGGGATGATCAAGAAGGTCGGCGGAGTCGCCGGGCATCTGCGCTTCGGAAACAATGACGACGGTGGGGCCAGTGTCTGCGTTGCCGTCCCTATCATGCCGTGTCATCCACGCCGGGAACCTGCGCCGCTGTCTGCGTTGGTCGAACTCACATTCGCCGTCTGATCTGTGCGGAACCGGTAGCGACGTCATGCGTCCTCCCGCCAAGGCAACAGTGCTATTGAGCGTGGGTGCGGCTGGGTGGGAAGATCGCGTGCAACCCCGCAGGAAGCCAGCCAGTCATGGGCATCCGGTACGCATCCCGCGTTGCCAGGCATGAGGGCGCGACCCGCCGGGTCTAGGGGACCGAATGTTGGCCGTCGACGGGGACTCCCTCGGAGGGCAGGGTTATGAGTACTCAGCGGGTCGAGCAGGACAGGCAGCCGGTGGCCACACGCCCGGTCATCCTCGGTGTGGTCGGCGACTCGGCTACAGGCAAGACCACGCTGACCCGTGGGCTCGTACGCGCTCTTGGCGAGGGAGCGGTCGCCCACATCGCCACTGACGACTACCACAAGTTCGACCGCCGTCGGCGCGCCGAGCTCGGCATCACACCGCTCCACCCCGACTGCAACTATATCGATATCATGGCCCAGCACCTCGCGCTCGTCCGAGTCGGGGAACCGATCCTCAAGCCGGTTTATCGGCACGCCGACGGCACGTTCGGGCCGCCGGAATACGTGCAACCGCATCGGTTCGCGGTCGTTGAAGGACTACTTGGCTACCACACGCCGCAGTTGCGAGACTGCTATGACGTGCGGGTTTATCTCGCTCCACCTGAGGGACTACGGCGCCGGTGGAAGGTCCAGCGTGACTGCTCCCGGCGGGGATACACCACAAACCAGGTGCTCACCGAGCTCGACCGGCGCGAGCCCGATTCGGAGGTGTTCATCCGTCCGCAGCAGGTCTACGCGGACATCGTCGTCACCTTCGAGGCCGGCGACGAGGGCGACGTGGAGCACCTCCCGGCGCAGCTGACGCTGCGGCAGGGCCTGCTTCACCCCGACTTGTCTTCTCTGCTGGATGCAGACATGGGAATCACCATGGAGGACGCCGCCGACGCCCAGCTGCTACGCATTCGCGGCCACATCCCGCCCGAGCGGGCGGCTGAAATCGAGCACGCGATCTGGGAGCGGATGCACTTCGCCAGCCATTTACGTTCCGAGCGGCTGGGCGAGTTCACAGTAGGCACCGACTTGCACCGTTCGGAGTCGCTGGCACTCGTCCAGCTTTTGCTTCTCTATCACCTAGTCATGGCTAAGGCAGCCGTCGCCCTGGGCGGCCTCAGCGCCCGTGCTGACGGAAGCAGCGCCATGGCCGGAGCCAAGACAGAGAACGAAAGTGCTCTGACAGAGTCGGCAAGGGAGGGCGTCCCGACTCCGGCGCCCGCCGAATCCGACGAGAAAGGGAGCGAGGCGGCGGCCTCGAAGTAACTTCGAGAGGCACATCCTCGCCCTGCTTCGACCGGAGCGGTGAAATCTTCCCCAGATGTTGCACTCTGTTGGAGCAACAGGATCCGGCCGGCGCATCCCGCGACCATGCCCGCCAGCTCTTCTTCCCTGTTTACCCGGCCCGCCCGGCAGCGCGGAGGGCGGTCTCCGTGCTGCCCGGCCTGCGAGCAGTGCTTGAGCTTGGCGTTGCAAAGCAGCGTTTATCGCCCTGCCGGATCGAATCCACGGCGATCCTTTGGACACGGCAGATTCTCCCGCTCGGCTGTCCGTCCAGTAAAGCTTGGCTGCAGGCTTCCCTGCGTCGGAGCCGCCGCATAGTGAACGATAACGATCCGAGGAATTCACATGGCAGAACAGCTTCACGGCAAGCGAGGCGCCATCCGGCCGGCCGATGGAGCGAGGGTAGCCACTCGTATAGCCCACCACCGTCTGGATGGGTCCGAGCGCCGCGAGGGCTCCGAGCCATTGGCGGACTCCGAGGTGAGTCGTTGTGCGTCGGCTGGTGACCCAGGCGCAGCGCGCCAGCAGATCGTGGTGCTCGGCGCGGGCTTTGCCGGCCTGAACGCGGCAAACGCTCTGCGGCGGTTCGACGCGGACGTCACGGTGCTGGACAAGAACAACTATCACACGTTTCAGCCGTTGCTCTACCAGGTCAGCACCGGTTATCTACCGCCGGAAGAGGTCGGTGCCGCGCTTCGCGCCGTCTTTCGTCGACAATCAAATGTGACCGTACGGGTGAGCGAACTGACCCAGGTGAACTGGGCGACGGGCGTCCTGCGGTGTCGGGACGGCTCCACGGTGGGCTTCGACTACCTGATCCTGGCAGCGGGTGCTGAGACGAACTTTTTCGGTGTACCGGGCATCCGCGAACACGGGTGGCCGCTGTACACGCTTACCGACGCCGTCCGATTGCGCAGGCACCTATTGAGCACCCTGGAGCGGGTGGCGCAAAACGCGGGCCCTGGTTGTGGGCAAATCACGATCGTTGTCGTCGGTGGCGGGCCGACCGGTGTGGAGACTGCTGGGGCGCTTACCTCGATGGCTCACGAGGTCGTCGGGCCAGTAATCAACCTTACGGTGACGCTCGTCGAAGCTGGGCCGCGGTTGCTGAGCGGCTTTAGCCCGCGCTCGTCTCAGCGCGCGCTGATTGACCTGTGCCGTCGCGGCGTCGATGTTCGCCTTAACCAGAGCGTGAAAGCCGCTGACGCCGGGGGAGTGAGCCTCAGCGGCGGCGAGCGAATCGAGACCAACACGATAATCTGGGCCGCCGGGGTGCAGGCCAGTGGCCTTAGCCGTGCGCTCGGGCTGGAGCTCAACCAGCGCGGCCAGATCTTGGTCGACCCGCAGCTGCGGGTACCCAATCATCCCAACGTATTTGCCGCTGGCGACCTGGCGGCGATCACACCAGCGCCACACGGGCGACCGTTGCCGATGCTAGCGCCGGTGGCCATCCAGACCGGGCGACATGCCGGCGACCAGGTCGCCCGGCTGATCGAAGGCCAACCGCTGACAGCGTTTCACTACCGCGATAAAGGCCTGATGGCGGTGCTGGGTCGCGGTGACGCGGTGGCTGAACTGCCGTTGTTTCCCGGTGCGGCCGGCCGATACAGGCTACGGTTTGGCGGGGTCGTGGCGTGGCTGCTCTGGCTCGGCGTCCACATCATCTACTTGATCAGCATCCGCAACCGCCTCCAGGTACTCATCGACTGGGCATGGAGCTACTGCACCTCCCGCGGCGCCGGGGCGATCCTGCTCGAGCCGCCAGATGAGCCACCGCGACACTAATCTCGTTCGGCGGACCTCTGTGGGAGATCGCTGTTGCTCGGCGAGACGGATCACGAGCTAGCCGCTGTAGTGCGCGATTCGGTGCGTTCCGAGCCCTGGAGCAAAGGAGAACGGGCCAACAGTACGGTGCAGGCGATGATCAGCGCCGCACCGAACAGAGCGAGGATCAACCATGTCCCGGTCCGGAGGTGCTCGTCGAACACCGCGATGCCAAACGCAACGGAGACGAGGGGATCGGCCAGCGTCAGCGCAGGTTGCGAGGCAACCAATGGACCAGCTTGCAAGGTTTTCTGCAGCAGGAAGAAGAAGCCCGGGCCGAGCACGATCACCAGATAGGTCTGTGGCGCCCGGAGCACGCCGCCGATGCCCGATGCGCTGTAGGCCGCCCCGATTCCGGCGACGAGGGCGGCAACCAACCCGAAACCAATACCCGTGGCCAGCCCGAGGTAGGCGGCGCGGCGGGTGCCCTCGGCGCGGTAACCGAGCACGAGGAATAAGGTGGCCACGGCAAGGCTGACCGCGATGCCAGCGACCCAGCCCCCGATGGATGCACGGTGTGGGTCACCGCCGGTGGGTTGTAATGCATAAAGCATGCCGGCGAGTCCGACGCTCATCCCCGCGATGGCGATCCATTCCCGCGCATGGAGCCGACTGTGGAACACCATGCTGGCCAGCATCAGGGTGAACGCCAACTCCACCACGAGGATCGGCTGGACCACAACGATCGGCCCGGTAGCCAGCGCGACAGCTTGTAGCAAAAACGCGACGACAAGCGTAGCGACTCCTCCTACCCAGGCCGGGTGGTGAACAAGGTGCCAAAACAGCGCCAGGCCGGTGACTTGCCCCTCCGGTTCGTCCCGGTTGGCCTTACGTTGCAGCACTGATGCCGTCGCGTTGCCCAGCGCAGCGAGGACAGCGAGGACGAGGCTCAGCATGAACGGCCCGGCGCAGTGCCAGCGGAAGTCGTTCTGTGCATGGTCATCATGATGCCCCTCCACCCGGTGAGGCGCCGGTACTACCATCGATCAGTGGCCGCCGGGCTAACCGGCCGCGTCGCGACGTAGCCGGCGAGCGAGTGGCTCCCGCCCTACCGGCTGCGTGGGGTGATCGGTCGGCGGGATCGGTGGGATCGGCTGGATCGCCGGCGAGTCCACCGTGAGTGTGATGGGCTGCCCGTGGTGCCTCAGCTCCAGCTCGGCACCCTCCAGCAGCTGGTACTTCACTCCTCCACGGGTGATCTCTACCTGTAGTCGCCGCCCGCGCCAGCGCAGGCGGAAGGTGATCCTGGTTAACGCCTCGGGCAGTCGGGGTGCGAAGGCTAGGCCGCCCTCGTCCAGGTGGCGCAGCCCGCCGAACCCGGCCACCAGCGCAGACCAGGCACCTGCCAGCGCCGCGATGTGCAGGCCTTGGTTGGTGTTGTGGGCTAGGTCAGCCAGATCTACCAGCGCGGTTTCCCAGAGGTAGTCGTAGGCCAGGTCGAGGTGCCCGGTCTCGGCGGCGAGCACGGCCTGGGTAGCCGCTGATAGCGATGAGTCGCGGACGGTGATGCGCTCGTAGTAGGCGAAGTTACGGGCCTTCTGGTCGGCGGTGAACGCCTCTGGGCACAGGTGCATGGCCAGCACCAGGTCGGCCTGTTTGACCACCTGCTTGCGGTACAGGTCAAAGTAGGGGAAGTGCAACAACAGCGGATACTGATCTGGCGCCGTGCCGGCAAAGTCCCAGGGCGCGTGCTCAGTGAAGCTCTCCGCCTGCGGGTGTACGCCGAGTTTCTCGTCGTAGGGCACGATCATCTCGGTCGCCGCGTCTCGCCATGATGCAGTCTCCTCGGCGTCGACACCGAACGTCGATGCCTGCTCCAGGTTCCGCTCGACGGCGTCAGCGGCGGCCCGCAGGTTTCGCGCTGCCATCAGGTTGGTGTAGACGTTGTTGTCGGCTATCGCGCTGTACTCGTCTGGCCCGGTGACACCGTCGATGCGGAATCGGCCCGCCACGTCGTAGTGGCCCAGCGAACGCCACAGGCGCGCTGTGTACACCAGCAGTTCCAGCGCGACGTCGCGCTCGAAATCAGCATCGCCGGTTGCGGTCACATGGTAGATCGCCGCGTGGGCGATATCGGCGTTGATGTGGAAGGCCGCGGTACTGGCTGGCCAGTATCCGGAGCATTCCTGGCCGCGGATGGTGCGCCAGGGAAATGCCGCGCCGGCCACGCCGAGCTGCCTCGCACGTTCGATGGCCATGGGCAGGATCTGCTGTCGCCAGCGCAGCGCATCGGCGGCCGCGTCCGGCACGGTGTGGCTGAGCATCGGCAACACGAACGTCTCGGTGTCCCAGAAGGTATGGCCGTCGTATCCGGGGCCGGTCAGGCCCTTGGCCGCGATGCCCCGTCGCTCGGCGCGCGCGCCGGCCTGCAGGACGTGGAATAACGCGAATCGGACCGCCTGCTGGACCTGCGGGTCGCCTTGGAGCTCCACGTCGGCCGCGGCCCAGAACTCATCGAGGTAGCGGCGCTGTTCGGTGATCAGGCCGGTCCAGCGGGTGTAGCGTGCCGCGGCCAGCGCCGCCCGGACCTGATCGCCGAGTGCTGGAAACGATCGCTGCGAGGACCAGCCGTAGGCCAGATACTTCACGATCCGCAGCCGCTGACCCGGTTCCAACCGGCAGATCACTGTCGTGCGGGCGATGTGCTCGGTCGCCGACGAGTGGAACTCCGTGCGGGAGGGACCGATCACCTCATGGTCCATCGCTGCGGCCATCCGCAACCCCGAATAGCGGGTGCTGTGCAGCAGCGTGGCACCGGCGTCGTCGGCCCGGTGCTGCTCGGCGACCAGCGGTTCGGAGAGCACCGCAGCCACCCGCGGGTCATCGGTGGTGGGGGGCAGCTGCTCGTTGGCGAACAGCTCAGACTGCAGCACCAGCAGTACCGGCACGTCCACCGGCTCTGCCTCGTAGCTGATCGCCACTACAGCTCGTTGGACGAGCGACACCAGGCGCTGCGAGGCCACCCGCACCGCTTTACCAGCGGGGGACACCCACTCCAGGCGGCGAGTGAGCGTGCCGGCCCGCAGGTCGAGCACCCGCTCGTGGGAGCGCAATTCGCCGTACCGCACGTCCAACGGCTCATCGTCGACCAACAGCCGGATCAGCTTGCCGTTGGTCACATTGATGATCGTCTGCCCGGACTCGGAATAGCCATAGCCAGCCTCGGCGTAGGGCAGCGGCCGCAGCTCGTAGAAGGAGTTGAGATAGCTGCCCGGCAGCGCGTGCGGATCGCCCTCGTCGAGATTGCCGCGCAGCCCTATGTGCCCGTTGGCCAGCGCAAAAACCGACTCGGTCTGCCCTAGCGCGGCGAGGTCCAGCCCGCCTTCCCGCACGGCCCACGGCTCGACGGCAAACCGCTGCTGCTCGCTCATCGCTGGTTTCGCCGCTTACCTGTGCCGCCGCGGGTTCTGTGGGCAGGCGCAGAATCCGATGCCGTACCTGCTCTGATTCCAGCGTACTCGCAGGTTCGGTTCAGGATCTACATGGACTGTTGTCGGATGTTGTGGAGGTGAGTTACGGCGGGCTGTTCGGGGCCGCCGTAACTCACCTCGATTGTCGGTTACGGACTAAGCGGCCGCGTGCGCCTGATCGAATGCCTGCTGGATCGACGACGGGATCCTGCCTCGATTGCTGATGTTGTGGCCGTGCTGGCGGGCCCACTCCCGCACAGCTTGGGTTTGCTCGCGGGGCTGCCGAGCGCCATTAGTCCCGGTGCCACGGGTGCGGCGACCGTTGCTGCTGCCCTTGACCTTCCGGGCGCTTTCGATGAATCCGCCGATGGCAGACTCGAACTCTGCGATGTTCTCAGCGGATAGGTCGATCTCGTAGTTGGTGCCATCGACAGCGAAGGTGAATGTCCGCTCGGCGGGTGATCCGTCGATGTCGTCGATGAACTCAGTGATTACCTTCTGCGCCATGTTGGGGTTCTCTCCTCGGAAACACTATGTCGGGGGTTACCGCGCGACTGGGGCGCCCTTACGCTGCGGTACCCCTGTTCTATCACAACGCGCACACGGGTGCTAATTCACCACCGTGCAGGCTGCTGGTTGCGCCGCGCCTGGTGCAACGCCGGCTCGACGTATGTTGCCATCGTCGCTGCGGCTTCCGGCTCTGATGGGCGAACGACCGGTGATAGCCGCTGCTCTGTTAGTGTATCTTCCGGTGTAGGTAGTTTTCCGCACCTGGTAATCGGCTTGCCGGTCGGTGAGTCCTGCTAGGTGCATGAGATCTCTGCTGTGGCATGGCCGGCTTGGGAGTGCTGCCCGGCCTCCTCCGCAGCGCACGGAGACCTGATGTTGTGACGATGAGGCAGCCGCGGCTAGAGATCGAGTACTGCACGCAATGTCGATGGCTTCTTCGCGCTGCGTGGATGGCGCAGGAACTGCTAGCGACGTTCGAGACTGAGCTAGGAGAAGCTGCGCTCATACCGGGCGCCGACGGCGTCTTCGAGGTGCGGTTAGACGACGAAACGATCTGGTCACGCAAAGCCCGTGGGGCCTTTCCGGATCTCGCCGCGCTCAAGCGCCTAATGCGCGACCGGATTGCACCAGACCGCCATCTCGGCCATTCGGAGCGCCGTTCGCAGGGTGAACCTCGATCGAGGACGCGTAATGACTAGGCGACGGAGTCCGGGTAACCGCTTGTCCGCGATCCTCAGGTAGCGGTGGGTTGCGGTTGAGCGCGGTTGATTTCCCGCCCGTCGCTTGGATGACCGAGTAGGTCGTTGACGAGTCGGTTGAGCATGTTGGCCAGCTCGTCACGTTGCTCGGGTGGCCAATCCGGGAGCAGCTCGGCCAATGTGTCATGTTCGGCTGCTCGCAGCTGGTCGACCAGTGCCTGACCCACGGGGGTAGGCCTGAACCGTTCGTTGTCGGCGCTGATCAGGCCGTCGCCGACTAGCCGGTTGAGATGGGTTTCGACATCTTCTGTCGGTCCGTCACTACCCAGGACAGCCCACCGACACCACCGAGGTCGGACGCGATCGTCGGCAAGGCCGTCGCGACGATCGTCTGGTCGAGGGCGCTGAGGAACATGCCCAGCATCAGACCGGCAAGCACCAGCCACAGGCTGCCACCGTGCATCGACTGGGGGGCAGGCCCGGCCGCAGCCGGCGTTGTCACGCCCGGGCCTCGAACTGCATTGCGAGCTGCCGACCTCATCGGTCGTGGTGCATCCGTGACACGCTGACCCCGAAGGATCGCGACATGTGCCATGGCAGACCTCCGAGTCACGGCAGATTTATCACCATGCAACGCCAAGCATGCGGTTCTGACTGCTGGCTGGTACTGGCAGGCCGGTGCGGGCGCCCCATCTCACACATTCAGGACGAGGCCCGGCGAACTGTCATCACGCGAATCTGGTCATCTGCGCGTGAGGGAAGCCGGAGGAGGTGCACGGTGGCCTACGAGGTGCGCACCAGCCGTGTGGTTTACAACGGACTGCGCATTCGTGTTCGAATGGACGAGGTCGTTCTGCCCGACGGTTCTATCGTTACTCGGGAGATTCTCGAACGTCCCGATTCGGTGGCCGTCGTGGCCCTAGACGAGGACCAGCGGCTTGTCCTGGTGCATCACTACCGGCCCCCGGTGGGTGCGTTGCTGTGGGAGCTGCCAGCCGGGTTGTGCGACCGGGAGGGCGAATCGCCTAGGGAGACTGCGCGTCGCGAGCTCGCGGAGGAGACTGGGGTGCGCGCCGAGGTGTGGAGCCGCCTGATCGACTTGCATCTGTCGCCGGGCGTGAGCACCGAGGCAGGGCGCGTTTACCTCGCAGAGCAGCTCACTGTCAGCACTCGCACGGGCGAGGCGGAGGGTGAGGAGGCGTTCCTCACGACGCGGTGGCTACCGTTGGAGCAGGCGGTGAGCTGGGTGCTCGGTGGACGCATCACTAACTCGCTGGCCGTCGGCGGCATCCTCGCCGCTGCTTACCAGGTTCGGATCGGCGCCCGCCTGTCGCAGCCGGCGGAGGTCGCCCACTGGCAGAACGACCGCTCACCATCGGAAACCAGAGCAAGCGATAAAGACCTGTAGAGGCCACGTCCTGACCGGCGGCCCGAGAAGGTCATGGCGCTACCCAGCAGCTTGTGGGGATAGGAGGCTGAAGGGAAAAACCGACGTCCTCGTGACCGATTTCAGCGACAGGACATGCCTCATTTCCGCCGTGATTCGCCCACGACCCGCCGCAGCATGGCGAATCCGGGGCGGCCGCGAGCATCATGGTAGAGTGGTGAAGGCGCTGGGCCCGTGGCTGATCGGCGGCGGGATCGTGCTGGTCATTGCGGGGCTCCTGACCTGGACCGGAGCACTGTCCTGGCTGGGGAATCTCCCCGGCGACATCCGGATTACCACCGGGAATGCCAGGATCTATATCCCCTTCACCTCGATGCTGCTCATCTCGCTCTTCCTCAACGTCCTCGTATGGTTCTCCCTCTGGCTGTTCCACCGTTGACTGGCTCGGATACGCCGGCGCTCGTCAGCCGTGGGCGGCCTGTGCGCGGCACTCGTCTTAGCGGTTGTCAGCGCGGCGATCTCGGGTGGGGCGAGCACGACGTACGGCGGGGTGCTCAGCCGCTCTCCGTGACCGGGATCGCGGGAGTCCGCGGAGATGATCGATACATGGTCAACGTCCCTTTAAACCGCCGATGCGCAGCGAACCGTCCGTCTTGTCTGCTCGGTCGTTGCCCTGGTCACTGGGTTCCGGGATCTGTTTTACTACTTCGCGGACGTAGTCCTCGGGATCCTTGTTCACTGGCGGGACGCCGGCGAAGTGTGTGGCCTCGAAGGCAGCGAAAGCGACAGCCAGGTCGTGGCGCAGTTGAAGCCCAGTGTGGCGGCGGAAGTCGGTGAGGCCCTCGCGCTCCTCCTCGGCCATGTGGTCACCATTGGCTTCGTTGGCCTTGGCGACAGCGTCGTACCAGCCGTCGCTGCCGACCTCGTGACGCGCAACTTCCGTGACTGCGTCGCGGATCTCGTTGTGGTCGGCGATCGCGTCCTCGGTCTCGGCCACCGGGTCGACACCCCCGGCACCTTTGCCCACACGCAGCAATTCCGGGTAGAACACTTCCTCCTCGGCGGCGGCGTGCGCCTCCAGAAATGCCGCAAGCCGCTCCCAGACCGCGCTCAGAGTCGCGGTATCGGTGCGATCGACCTCCTCGAGGATGGCGAAAAGGCGCCGCTGCTCATGGTGGTCATCGAGGATCAGCTGGGTGATATCCATGGTTCTCCTATCGCGGCTTGACTGTGTGGATGTTCTCGGCGTCGAAGATGGCATCGAAGCTGATGGTGAACTTGGTGTCCGTGTCTCAGATGAGGAATCGGAACGACAAGCCGATCGTGTCCAGGTGGAAGAAGTCGACGGCAAGGAGATCGGAACGCGGTTCATCGCATCTCCGGCGAGCCGTCCGGGCGGAGGCTGGCGGCGGTTCCGCTGACTAAGGCGGTGATCGCCAGCCCCAGGACCAGATTGATTGTCGCGGTGGCCAGCCGGGCCGTCATGTCCTGGGGCAGCGCCAGCGGGAACAATACCGCGATGGCCGTGCCGACGCCGCCGATCCAGCCGAAGAACCACCTCGGCCGCGGAGCGCTCAACAACAGGATGTGCATTGCGGCGGTGGCCAGCAGTGCGACCAGCGCCGCGCCGCCGGCGTAGCCGAACATGCTCGCATGCACCACCGCGCCGCCCCGCCGGATACCGAGGATGGGGTAGTTCAGTATGCCGCGGACGATGAGAAACCCGGCAATCGTCAGACCGAACACGATCACCGCCGTGATCACCCCGCCTGTCCACAACTTGCGTGCGTCGACGATACCGCCGGGCGGCCGGCTGCCAGATCGTGCGGAATAGGGCTCTTGGTAGGTGGACAGGTGCCGGGACCTCTCTCTTGCGGTTGGCGCCATACCTGTTCGCACGGGAGGCGGAGTCATGCGCCCTCGTCTACGTGTCACGGTCGCGCGTCCGGCTGGTTCCGATCACCGCTTCTCGACGCTGACGTCGCGATCGATGTAGAACTTCCGATCACATTACCGTCCGGGTCGTAAAGGGAGCGGCGCTGATAGCCGACCCACTCGGTAGCCTGGGCCATTTGTGGCCTTCCTGAGCGCTGATTGAACTCTTACGGTCGGCCTCGCTGGGCCTCGACCGGCGCAGCGAATGAACGCCTGATCGGTTCGCACCGGGCCTGGAATGACTTGACGATCGGGTGCGCAAGAATTCCGGCATGCCACTGATGTCGTCATGACCTGCGTTGGTTGACACAGGTCGTGGTGCACCACGAACATCCGATGGCCGCAAACCACGTTGTTGGCCAGCGGATGTCCTGCTCGGGCGGTAAGACTCCCCTCGCGTTGCCTACCGTGCATGGATGAGCAACACTGAGCTAGGAGATAGGCAAGCCCTTCAATATCACCACCTTGGCAACTGGGACGAGTAGCGGACCTGGGCATGGCAAGCCCAAATCGCCCTCTCACTTTCCACCTGCGAGTACAAGGCGCATGCATCACTGGTAGTTAGCCCGGTTGGCCGGGGGTTGTTGCGTAGTCGGAAGTAGACGAGCTTTTCCGGTGTGCGGCCTGGATCAGATGGCGCGGACGAGTTCGGTGAATGCGTCCGGAAGCCGATATCTGTGGTCCACGTCCGACGGTTGTGGTACCCCGGATTCTGTTGATCGACGCAACGCAACGCTCGTGCGGCGGGCCTCCGTGGGCAGCGCCGCGAGATGCCGGGAGGACGCCGGGATCCCGGAGGGAGGTGAGATCCCGGCGTCCGCGCCCCCGGGGCGCGCATTCGGTAGGTCATGGTTGGTTGACGAGGTTTCGGATTCTCACCTCGTTGTAGACGATGACCGCAGCATCGCGCTGGCAGTGCGACGCGCCCTGCTCGCGGAGGGCTTCGCCGTGGACCTCGCCACTGACGGCGAGGAGGGCCGTGGAAGGTGACGCGCGAGGCCTACGACGCGGTCGTGCTGGACATCATGCTTCCCCAACGCAGCGGTTATGAGGTGTGTCGGTCGACGGGGCACTGTGGCCAGGCCAGCGGTGCTGCGAGTCGGGGATTGTCGCTGGACCCGGCTGCGCATCGCTGCGCACGCGGCGGAGAGGAGATCGTGCTGACCGCACGAGAGTTCGCGGTCCTGGAATTTCTGATGCATACCGCAGAGCCGTCATCGCCGCGACATCTCTGGCCCAGCAACAACGCAGTCTGGCCGACCTGGCCACCGGCCTCGCCCTTGGCCTCCCGGTACTCATCGCTCTGGTCATAGGACCTCCGCACCGGTCGGACCAGTGACCCTGCGGGACGGCTCCACACTGCCCCCGCCCAACGACCAACCCGTCAGATAACCCGACACGGCGCTGTTGCCGCAGTCGCCGCACTGCGGTGCGCAGCCGACACTCCTACTGTCAGTTCCATGTCGCTGTCGCATTCATCGAACAGGCGTAGGCACAGCCGACCGGATCTGTCGGTAAACCCGGTGTTCACCAGGGAACCGGTGAAGGTTCCACGACACGAGTTCCCGGCGACCGGAGTGGACCCGGACATCGCTTACCAGATCGTGCACGACGAGCTGATGCTTGACGGGAACGCACGGCTGAACCTCGCTACCTTCGTCACCACCTGGATGGAGCCGCAGGCGACCAGGTTGATGACCGAGTCCTTCGACAAGAACATGATCGACAAAGACGAGTACGCGCGCACCGCCGATCTGGAGATGCGGTGCGTGCGGATGCTTGCTCGGCTGTGGCATGCCACCGACGTCGACGACGCCATCGGTTGCTCGACCACCGGGTCAAGCGAGGCGTGCATGCTGGCCGGCCTGGCACTCAAGCGGCGCTGGCAGCGCGCCCGCAGCGCGGCTGGCAAGCCGACCGACCGGCCGAACATCGTGATGGGCGTGAACGTCCAGATCTGCTGGGAGAAGTTCGCCAACTACTGGGATGTGGAGTCGCGCTTGGTACCGATGGAAGGCGATCGGTTCCATTTGTCGCCGCAGGAAGCAGTGGTCCGCTGCGACGAGAACACCATCGGCGTGGTGACCATCCTCGGCTCAACCTTCGATGGCAGCTATGAGCCGGTCGCGGAGATCTGTTCTGCACTGGATGAACTGCACGAGCGCACCGGCCTAGACATCCCGGTGCACGTGGATGGCGCGTCCGGCGCGATGATCGCGCCGTTTTGCGACCCGGACCTGCAGTGGGATTTCCAACTGCCCCGGGTGGCTTCCATCAACACCTCCGGGCACAAGTACGGACTGGTGTATCCAGGCGTGGGCTGGGTGGTGTGGCGGGACAGCGCGGTGCTGCCCGAGGACCTGGTCTTCCGGGTGAACTACCTAGGCGGGAACATGCCGACCTTCGCGCTGACCTTCTCCCGTCCCGGCTCGCAGGTCGTCGCTCAGTACTACAACTTCATCCGGCTGGGATGGGAGGGCTACCAGCGGGTGCAGCAGTACTGCCGCGAGGTGGCGACCTCGCTAGCCGCGCGGATCGCCAAGTTAGGCCCATTCCGGCTCCTCACCGACGGCAGCGAGCTGCCGGTGTTCACCTTCACCCTGC
This sequence comes from Pseudonocardiaceae bacterium, assembly GCA_036009255.1. Lineage (GTDB taxonomy): Bacteria > Actinomycetota > Actinomycetes > Mycobacteriales > Pseudonocardiaceae. Next base: position 1,741 of record DASYMC010000265.1, on the reverse strand, counting down.
GCGAAGAGATCACCGCGTACTCGGTGTTCGACGTGTCCGCGGCCCTGCGGGAGAGCGGATGGCTGGTGCCGGCCTACACCTTCCCGGAAAACCGCCGGGACTTGACGGTGCTGCGAATAGTCGTGCGCAACGGTTTCACCCACGATCTAGCCGACCTGCTGATGGACGATTTGCAGCGCGCGCTGCCCCGGCTGCAGCGGCAATCGCTGCCCGTCCACGACGCGGATTCCAGCTCTTTCGCCCACGGCGCCGGCTCGCCGAATGTGGACCGGCCAACGGCAGTGCGACGTGGTGATGAAAGTGCCGAGAGGCCAACCTCCGCGCCATGTGCTCGAGATCACCGGCATGCAGTGGACGAGCGGCGCTGACGCGCGGGGGACTGGCGGGCTGTTCCACCGTCAGCCGACGACTTGTACCTCGTCGCCTACGTGCAGGGTGTTGTAGAAGGTTCGGGCGGCGGGTTGTGTGAGGTGCACGCAACCGTGCGAGCGGACTGTGACGCTGTCTTGGTGGAAGGCGTCGCCGCCGTTGAAGAACACCGAGTAGGGCATCGGCGCGTTGTGGAACTCGCTGCTGCGGTGGTGCAGATCCTTCCAGGTCACGTGGAAGGTTCCGGGTGCGGTCGGTGCGCTGGCCTTGCCGGTCGCTACGGGGACTGGCCCATAGGTGATAGTGCCGCCTCGCATGAGCCAGGCTCGTTGGGAGGACAAGTCGACGCAGGCCAGAGCCGTCGCGGAACACGGTGAGCCGCTGGGCGCAGCCGAGGCCTCGGTCCCAGCGGTCAGCAACGCCACAGCAGCGAGCAGCACGGTGCCAACGGTCCTGGCTGTGCGGAGGATCGGTGGGAGGGGTGGGCGCTTCATGTCCAACTCTCTCGCAGACTCGGGCGGCGTCCCCCGACAGACGACCGGTTTCGCTTATGACGCCCGGTACCCGTCCCGGACACGCCTGGTCCCACATGGACTACCCGTTCTCACTGGGGAGTAACCAGATGTTGAGTGGGACCCAAGGCTCACCGCGCGGGCCCAGGCACGCCGCATGCACCGCGTCGTCGGGAACGTACCGAAACCTCGCGCCGGCCTCGTGCGACACGCCGACAACAGGAACACCATGCTGCCGGTCGCCAGTCGGAGGAGGCGTGGGTGAGGTCGTTGACGTCATCGCAGGGGAGAATCGGGCGACGGGGTCACGACCCATCCAGGCTCAGCTGATCTGTCCGATGATTATCCAGCACGCTTGGGGTGCTTACCGGTCGCGGTCAGGGACGCCGGGCGTGGGCAATGCGGACAACGACGCGGCCATGCCCACCCAGGCCAGCCCCAGCGCCACACCCGCGGTGACGTCGCTGGGGTAATGCACGCCCAACAGCACCCTGGATGCGGCCACGGCTGCAACAAGGAGCGCCCTAGCAGCCCATAGCAGCACCCGCGCCCATCGCCGCAGCAGCGGGACAGCCAGCAACACCAACGATCCGTAGACCGCCGCAGCCCCTCCCGCGTGTCCCGAGGGGAGGCTGTAACCGGAGGCATCCGCGACCGGGCTGTTGAGGACCGGTCGTGGCCGAGCGATGAGGGCTTTGAGTCCCGATTCGCACGCCAGCTCCCCGAGCCGGGCCACCACGACGAGGACCACAGCGCGCCAGCGTCGAAGGGTCAGCACGGCCGGGCGTCATGGTCGGTGGCCTTCGGAAGTGACCTCACGGTGACGCCAGACGCAAACGGCCGATGATCCGATGGATCAT
>DASYMC010000264.1:0-8358 GCA_036009255.1 Pseudonocardiaceae bacterium | reverse complement strand
CCAGATGATGGTGCGGATCTCGCCGTTCCGCAGATCAAGGGCGAGCGGCGGGGAGGAACGAACCTCTGTCGGCGCGAAGCGCTCCGGAGGGCCGCCCCCGTCGAACCCGGTAGCCTCCGCCCAGCCGTCGAGGGTGTCCAGCAGTCGCCCTAGCTTCAGGTCGGCCAGTGCACACAAGTTGGGCAGTGAACCGGAGAACTGCGCGTGCCCGTCCCTGACGCCGGCAAGCCGGCCGACCAGCCGCACCCCCATCCCGCTCAGGGCATTGAGATCGATCGTCGCCCGGTTAGGCGAGCCAACCAGCTGCATCGACGGCAGGTTGCGGGCCCTGACGATGTCGGGAACCTCGTCGTAGCGCTCGTCGAGCACGCCCGAGGCATCCATCCACCACAGGATGTCCAAGCCGCGGTAGGAACGGGGCATGCGGACGTGTTCCCCGACGGCCAGGGTGACGGCCCGGCCAGAGCGGTGGACCTCGTCCGCGATCTGGATCCCACTCGCCGAGGCCCCCACGACCAGCACCCCACCCTCGGGGAGCTGACCTGGGGTCCGGTAACTCATCGGAGTCACCGTGGTGATCCCCGCCGGCACCGCCTCGTGAAGCGCCGGCACCGCAGCGGTGTTGCAGGCACCCGAGGCCAGCACTACCGCCTGGGCCTCCCACAAGTCCTGGTCGGTGCGCACCAGGTACCCACCGTCGCGAGGCTGGACCGACGTCACCGCGGTATGGGTCCGCACCGGGGCAGCCGTCACCCCGGCATACTCGTCGATCAGTTGCACGACCTCCGGCGCCGTCATGTAACCATCGGGTTCCTCACCCCGGTAGGAATAACCCGGCAGCCGGGTCAGCCAGTTGGGCGTCAGCAGCCGAAGCGAGTCCCACCGCTGCGTCCGCCAGGAGTTCGCCGCCTCGCCCCGTTCGAGGACCACGTGATCGATCGAACGGTCGGCGAGACAGCGGCTCATGGCCAGCCCGCAGTGGCCAGCCCCGATGACCACGGTGGTCACCTTCGGCACAGGCGCCCTCCCAGGCAGGGTCAGGTCAGGCCACTTCGACGGTGATGTTGGTCGGGTTAGTGATGGCGTCGTAGACGGCCGAGCGTTTCTGCGACTGCGCGACGAGAGCCCTGATCTCGTCCGGGGTGGCGTCGGCGTCGATCTTGTACTTCACCGTGATCCCGTTGAAACCATTGCGGATCTCGGGGTCGGCGCCGAGGATGCCATGGAGGTCCATTTCCGCTTCGATAGTGGCCTGCACCGAGCGCAACTGGATCTCGCGCTGCTGGGCGACCGCTGCCACTCCGGCGGTCAGGCAGCTGCCCAGGGCGACGAGTACGTACTCCACAGGCGTAACACCGTTGTCCTCGGCTGCGAACGCCAAGGGATGATCGGCGTCGTAGGTGAAAGTTGTCTTATGGTGTTGTTCCCCTCCGAAGCCGTAGAATGTGTCCACACTGGATTGGCTGTGGGTACCCTTGACCCACGAGCATGTCGCCCGCCACTGAAATTGGGCGATTTCGGGAGTGTCAGCCAAGGCGTTGCGGACACCGAGCAAAGCCTCGACGTTGACGCCATTGTCTACGGGGAGATCAGTCACAGCCATGAAATACTCCTCTTCGAGTTTAATCAAGTCACGATCACCAGAACCGCTCTGGTAGCGGGGACTGCCCGATTCGCCGGAAATCTGCTTGCCGATGATCCGCAGCAGGCCAGGCAGCTTCGGTTGGCGACTACACGGCCACCGTCATTTGTCTGTGCCGATCGGCCGAGACCCTCGCCGATGCTTAGTCGATGATGCTGATATGAGGGCGGGAACAGTGCAGACTCGGACACGCACAGGTCCAAACCAAACCATGGTCGATATGCCGACGGCGCACGAGGAACGCGCCACCAGTCATGCAGTGTTCTTACCACACCCCCGCGGTTGCGGGCCAGCACCTCCGATCCCTCCCCGCACCATCGGAGCTTCCTAACCTCGATCCGCTAGCGGGAGGCTCGCTGGACCCGGGTCCGGCGGATTCTGGATCGTTCCCGACCTTGTAGACAGTCAGAGTTGGCCTGCGTGCCGTGACTGCTGCGGGCGCTGCCAGTGGTGTCTCGGTAGGCGCCGACCGCATGGCCCTCAACACTGTCCATCCCGCGCGGGCGTTGGGCCTGCCGAAGTCGACTGCGATCAGCGCGCCGATCCCCATCGCGGTAAGGCAGCCAGACCCACATGGGCACAACCACGGAAACAGCCTCCCTGACCTCTGATGCCCGCCCGCCCATGCGAGCTCGCGTGGGGACGTGAACGTTGCTGCCAGGATGGTGGGATGAGCACGCAAGGACGAGGGCGAAGCTCACCACGGCACGAGTGTTCTGTTGCCCTAGTTCGGCAAGACTGGACCCTTGAGGTAGCGCGGTCCGCGGCTGCGGACGCCGGCGGGGTGGATCTTGAGCTGCTCGGGGACTTTCTGGATCGGCTTGCCGCGCATAGTCCGGAACACGACTGGGACCGCCACACGAATGCCGCGTTTGAGGCCTTGGGGGCGCGTGCGGCGGAGCAGGGTGTGGCGCTGCGTGCCCTGGTGGATCTCTATCTATCCGCCGCATGGCGGGCGTGGTCCCAGCTGCCAGCGGTCACCAGTGAGGACACCACTGCCGTTCGTGCGGCCGGTCAGCGGGTGCTGCGCGCATGCGACGACGTCGTTGCTGCACTGGCTGAGGGCTATGCGTCCGCCCGTCGCGCTGTGGTGCGCCGCGAGGAGGCAATGCGCCGCGAGTTCGTCGACGATCTGCTAGCCGGCACCGCCGAGCCGGCCGCCCTGCTCGTGCGCGCGCAGTCCTATGGCCTGCAGCTGGCTGGGCCGCACACGGTGCTGCTCGCCCGTACAGCAGCCCCGTTCCAGGAGGCCAGTCCCCTGCTGGCAGAGGTATCCGCCGCGCTCGCGGGCCCCCTCGGTGCGTTCGAAGCATTGATCACGACTCGTGATGGTGAATTGGTCATAGTGTTACCAGCGCTGTCCCCGCAGACCATGGACGCTGTGCTGGCCGTGGCCCACCGCTCCTTGACTTCCGGCGATCGGCGGACACAGAAGGTGTGGATGGTGCTAGGGCGGCCCCATCCCGGACCGTCGGGGGTGGCGCGCTCGTTCACCGAAGCGCGCGACGCGCTGGCCTTAGCTGAGCGACTGCGGTTGTCCGAGCCGGTCGTGAGGGCTGAGGATCTGCTCGTCTACCAAGTTCTGCTGCGTGACCGTGCCGCGCTGTGCGACCTGATCGACACCGTGCTTACTCCCTTACGTCGGGCCCGCGGCGGAGCCGAACCGCTGCTGGCGACTCTCGAGGCCTATCTCGGTAGCAGCGGGAACACCACTCGCACTGCGCAGCTGCTGCACCTGTCAGTGCGCGCCGTCACCTATCGCCTGGACCGCATCGCCGCCCTCACAGGCCTGCACGTCGGCAACCCCGCCCACCGCTACACCCTGCACACGGCGGTCCTCGGCGCCCGCGCGCTCGGGTGGCCCGACAACCCCGAAATCATTGCCTAGGCTCGGCAATGAAAACACCCGGATCGTGGCCGAGAATCAGCGAGCGCTGGGTGCGTGCGGCAGCCACACTAGGTTCTCGTCTGGTTAGTAACCGTCACTCGAGGAGACCGTGCCATGGCGTCGTTGGTCGACCGCATTACCCGGCTGGTGCGTAGTCCGCAGGGGCAACGGCTTGCTGACCGTGCCCAGCAGCTCGCCCGGGACCCCAACACCCGCCGCAAGATCGAAGACTTCCGGGCCCGCCTGATGAAGAAACGTTGATCACCCGCCTCGCACGGGCAATATCGACACTTACGCGTGGCGGACGCAACCAACCACCTCTGGTACCCGAGCCGCCGACCTAGCCGGGCGCCAGAAAAGGAGGAACACCCCTGATGGGTCTGCTCGACAAGTTGCGCGAAACCTTCGGATCGCGGACCGGCGAGGGCATCGGCGGCAGTGGTCTGGGTGCCTTCGGTGGCGGCGCCGCCGAACGTCCTACCGCGTCGTCGGATCAGCGACAGGCGCAGGACCACGCAGCCGCCCCGGGGCGAGATCCCGATGAGGTAGCCGTGGAGCGTTACCGCTACATGTTGCGCACCGCGCCGCCCGAGACGCTGGAGCAGGCTCACGCTGAGGCCTTCTCGAAGCTGACCCCCGACCAGCGTCGCAAGGTACTCGAAGACCTTGGCAACGCCGTGCCCGCTTCCGAGCGGGCCACCTCGGACGATCCGCAGTCTCTGGCCCGGATGGCTATCCGCGCCGAGATGCGCGAGCCCGGCACGATGGAACGCGCCCTGGGTGGGGGCCGCAGCGGGATGGGCGGGATGGGGATGGGCGGCGTTATTGCCGGTAGCCTGCTTGCCAGCGTGGCAGGAGCGTTCGTCGGCACAGCGATCGCCGATGCCTTCCTCGGCGATGAGCTGGGAGGCGACGCGATGGCCGGTGGCGAAGACATGGCCGTCGAGGACCCTGGTGTTGATCCGGGGGGCGAGATGATGGGGGACTCCGGTATGGGCGATGCCGGCGGAATGGACGACTTCGCCATCTGAGTTCCCTGTCGTGCATTTGTCCGCACGGGAGTTAAAAGCAGCGGACACACTGATCCCTAACCAACCGCCTGTCTGATCACGTCTCTTCGTGTGCCCATGACAGGCCGGAGTGGCTGCGGGCGCACTGGAGGAGATGAGACTTTCGCATGCGCATGGCTTTACCTCGGTGTACCCATCGGGTGAGTGAGCAGTGATGGATTGGTTTCAGGCGATGGTCTTGGGCCTGGTGCAGGGCTTGACCGAGTTCCTTCCGGTGTCCTCCAGCGGGCACCTGCGGGTGACGTCCGCGCTGCTGGGCTGGTCGGATCCGGGCGCGGCGTTCACCGCTGTCACGCAACTGGGTACCGAGTCCGCGGTGCTGATCTACTTCCGCCGCGACATCGTGGGGATCCTCGGTGCATGGACGGTGTCGCTGTATCGGTCAGAACGGCGCAAGGATCCGCAGGCCCGCATGGGCTGGTTCATCATCATTGGCACATTTCCGATCGGTGTGCTGGGCGTGTTACTGCAGGACACCATCGAGACCGTGTTCCGAGACCTGCGGCTGATCGGCGTCACCCTCGTCCTATTCGGCCTCGTCCTGGCGGTGGCTGACCGGGTCGCCCGCAACACCAAGCCCTTGTCAGAGCTGTCGGTAAGCCACGCCCTCGGTTACGGCTTCGCGCAGGCGCTCGCGATCATTCCAGGGGTTTCACGTTCCGGTGGCACCATCAGTGCCGGGCTATTGCTCGGATATCGGCGTGAGGCTGCCGCCCGCTACGCATTCCTGCTCGCCGTGCCCGCGGTGCTGGCCTCTGGGCTGTTCGAGCTCACCAAAATTGGCGAGGGCACTGCACCAGCCTGGGGACCGACCATTGTCGCAACCTTGATCGCCTTCGGTGTCGGCTACGTGGTTCGCCTGGTTCTCCAATATATCGCCACCCACACCTTTACTCCGTTGTGGCTACCGGGTGGTGCTCGGCGTCGCGATCATCACCCTTGTTGCGGCCGGAGTCCTCGCACCAGGTACCTATGGGCAATCCGTTTAGGCTTCAGGTGTGAATGGCTCGGGTGGCTAATGGTGAGAGCTTCCCGTGAGCCTGCCGGCATTCGACAACGCCCCACCGCCCTTCCAACCGGTCCACACCTGAGTTCGCCGGAGGCTGTCGGCTGGATGTTTTCAGTCGTCGTAGGGATCGTCTACTCGGGCCGAGCCGGCGGCAAGGTCGTCGGCTGCATCGACCCGATCAGTCGGGTCGATCAAGGCGAAGGCGGCTCCGAAGGGATCAGTGATCCGCGCGATTCGGCCCAGCTCGGTGTCGTAGGGATCACTGTCCACCCGGCCGCCTAGGGCAAGGACCCGATGGGCCGCAGCGTCAATGCCGATCCGCGATTCCACCGCAAAGTGCAGCATCCAGTGCGCCCCGGCGCAGTCAGGGTCTGCCCAGCCCTCGTTCATCCCCAACCTGCCCAGCATCGTCTCACCATCAGTCGACCAGGTGGTGTAGTCCACGTTGATGCCATCACCGATCTGCTGCTGCTGGTAACCGAACAGGTCCGCAAAGAATGCATCGGCCCGCGCGCCGTCCCAGGTATCCAGCTCCGCCCAGTACAGGGATCCTGGGTCGGTCCTGCCGAACACCCACGATCGTGTTGGCTGACAGAAACCGATCACGGCGCCGGTCGGGTCCGCTCCGATGAGGACCCTGCCCTGTCCCGGGACAGTCGTCGGCCCAGACAGCAACCGGCCGCCCCGCCGGCGGAGCAGCTGCGCGGCGCGCATCACGTTGGCACTAGTCAAATACAGCGTCCAGGTGGCTGGATGACCCGCCTGCACCGCAACCCCCGCCAGGCCAGCCACCGGACGATCGCCACACCACGCGATCGTGTGCTGCCCACGGCCGGGATGCGAGACGGTCTGGTAGGTCCAGCCGAACAACCCTTTGTAGAAAGCCCGGCTACCGGCCGGATCGGTACTCGTCACATCGACCCAACACACCGACCCAGGGATGAACGATGCATCCCTGGTCACCCACGGTGCACCCACCCTGTTCACCCGCATAGCTCAAAGAGGAGTCCAGGACATCCACAGATACATCCGGATGACCTACCAACAGTGTCGCCCAACGGCGACGCTGAGAGTGAGCGAATTCGACGATCCCGTCGTCGAAACTGGAGTGTAAGGAGGTCTTGTTGTGGACCACGCAGAGTCTGTCTCCGGAACCGCTCGCCCGGAAGCCGGGCGCGTCCTCGAGTGCGACGCGCCGGGCGACGTGATCGACTTGGTACCGTTTACCTTTGATCTCACTGCACATGAGATCCCTAGGCTGACCGCAGTCCTGGACGCCACGCCGGGCTGGGATCCCGTTGCCGTACTCGCCGCAGAAATCGAGGCTCATGCGCTGCTGTACTCGGGCCTGAACGCCGAGCAGTGCTCCATCTATAACCTCCTATACGAGGAGGGCGTGCTTGATGCTAGACGCTGACGCCTACCTGGGCCGCCGGGCGTGGCTGCCCTGCCCGCGCTGCGAGGACGACTGCTGGAACTGTGCGATTAAGGCCACCTGCGATCTGCACTGGCGGTCTCTCCTGGCCAATGAGGCACGGCTGGTATTTCTCCAATGCCCGAGCTGCATGCACCGGTGGTGGCACGATACCGACTCCGGCGCCGGCAACAACCCGACGGATCCTTTCTTAACCGCTCCAGGCGAGGCAGCCTGACGTCCTGAAGCCGAGTGAGCTGGCGTTCGCGGGGAGTGAGCCTGCGGGCGTGGAAGACGAGGGCAGCGACATCGGCGGGTGGGGCGCGTTGGATGGTGACCGCGACGGTGCCGGGCGCGACGGTCATCCCCGTGAGGTGGGAGGCGTGGATGGTCAGCCAGTGGCCGGCCGGAGTCCGGGTCCGCACCCGGGCGGCAGCGGGCGCGGCGGTGGCGGGTGTGCCGGTGTGTTCGGGTAGGCAACGCAGCCGGGTCGCACCGAAAGGACGGGCATCGGGGCGGGGAAGAGAGCCTCGGCGGGGATGGCATAGGAACGGAACACGGCCAGCCACTGTTCCGCCTCCGGCGTGGTGGCTTGAATTGCGTTGTGGGCATCGAGGATCAGGGTGCCGGGGCCATGCACCACGTCGGTCGCCGGTGAGCTGACGCAGGTCAGCGCCGCCCGGAGGGCTTTGGCCATCGGCGCACTGAGCCGGAGCAGGAACTCGGCCTCTTCGGTGGTGAAATGGTGACCGGTGCGGTCACAGAGCAGCTCCAGATAACCCCAGCAGTATCCGTCGGCGAACAGCGCTAGCCGCAGCTCGTCGCCGATGCCGTGAGGGTGATACAGCTCTCGCCAGCGGGCGCTGCGGTACAGGTCCAGTTTTATGGCTGAGCACGGCGACAGCCGGACCATCACCGTCAGCCAAGATGAGCAGCCGATCCAGGTCGTCGCCGCCGTATTCGAGGGCCAGGAAACGTCCAATATCGGTGGCGGCCGGGCTGACGCCTGTTCCGGAGGACGCCAGCTGGCTATCCGGATCGGCAAATGCCCAGCACCAGGAATCGAACGGTACCGCCCGGCGCAGCAGCGCAATCAATTCCCGGCGCAAGGTGAGCGTGTCGCAGCAACGGGTCCGTGATAGCCCCAGGATCAGCTCCTGCGTTCGGGCCGCTGTGTGCTGTGCATGGTGACGGTCCCCTATTTGTGCTGGATTGCAACGCTACCCGGCACCACCGACGACGGTATCCCACCTAGACGGGATAGACCTCGCCCACCAGCTCCCGCAGTGTTTGCAGAAACGAGCCGCAGGACATGCGCGAGATCCTGGCACCGAA
>DASYMC010000263.1:0-19660 GCA_036009255.1 Pseudonocardiaceae bacterium | reverse complement strand
GGGCGCAGGCGACTCCGAGTGCCACGTTCCCGGCCGATCAGTATCCACGTCGTGGCGCCACCCTCGCCCCGGTCACCACGACCAGCACAACGGCCAGGACAAGGGAACGGCGGAAGCAGGGTCGGGCTTGGACACCCTTCGGCCACTAAACAGACCTAGACAACACGAAAGACCAGGAATCAGCGTTTGCAGTTGCGAAAAGGCGGCCTCCGTTGGCTCTGATTGATCAGTTCTGGTGTTGGCCGTCGGCGTAAGTCCGCTAAATCCGCTGATTGGATGTGCCGGTCGCGAGCACGCGCCGCAAAGGAACAGTGAGATCGGACACACCTCGCAAGGTTGCGGCCTCGCGTTGTACGGCGGCGATGGACCCGTCGCTCTGTTTCTTCATGACGTCCAGGATGACCAATTCGGTGATCTTGGGGTCAACACCTAAATCCTCGGCCCGACCAGCTCCCGGAGGTGCGGCATGGCTAGCCTTGTCCCGTTCAATATTGATCTCACCGCGCATGAAGGTACTCGCTTGGCCGCGGTCCTGGATGCCCTCGGCCCGCACTGGGACCCCAACCAGGTCTTCACCGATGAAGCCGAAGCCCATCGCGTGCTCTATACCCACCTCGACTCCGACCAGCAAGCCGCCTATGACCTGCTCATCGCTGACGGTGTGTTACCCGAGACCCCAAAGGCGATCAGATGACGCTCGACGCCCAAGCAGATGCCGGCCGCCGCGCGTGGCTGCCCTGTACCTACTGCGGCGACACCCCACTTTACCTGCTTGATTACGACGTCAACCTGGTGTGGGTGCAGTGCGGCGCCTGCCTACGCCGCTGGTGGCACGACACTGGTGTCGGCGGCAGACGGCACCCCAAGCACCCGCTGTGCGAGCTGTTCGACGCCGCCTGAACCTGACGCCTACCTCCCCTCCGACGCGGTCCCAGCGCTCGAATCCTGATTAGCGGGAGCCGAGCCGGTACGCGGGGAGTATTTGCTCACACACAGGGGCCAAAAGGCACGTTTGCTCGTCCCAACAGGCCCAAATTAGGCTGCCGCCCTTCACTCGCGGGTACGCCAGGGGCCACCATTTAAGGACCGGCGCACGGCTGGCGTACCAACCTGTGCCGACGAGGCCTGCCGGGGACGTTTCAGGAGGTCACGATAGCAATGCCCGTCAAGATGACGAAATTAGTGAAACTGGGCATTCCGGGACTATCGGTGCCCCAAGGTACCCACATGTGCGGCTTCTTCCGGGGGGCCGAGCAACGCGCCGACCTGATGTTCCCCTACCTCCACGAGGGGCTGCGTTCCGGCGCCAAGTGCCTGTGCGCCTTCGAGGCGAATGACCGCCAGGCTATCAGCGAATGCGAACTCAACCGGTTCGCGCCCTGCTATCCACTGGTGCTGCTCTGCTTATATAGCCTCGGCCACTTCCGTGGCGACCTCCTTATCGACATCCTGAAGACCCACCCCAAGGTCCTCATGGGCTTCACCGTGCTGGACAACCCGTATTACGTCCCACCTGATGAGCTGGCAGCCACCCGTTGATGACCCGCGTCGCGCCTCGGGCGCGGCGTAGTAGAAAAGGACATAAGGACGCTGTGGACACCGGTCGGACCGGCTGGACCAGGTGGGACGCCGTAGACAATCGGCCCTGACCAGGACCGGGTCGCGGGGCGGCATACCGGTAGATGTGGGAGGGCGGCCATTGGTGGTTGGGTGGCGGTAGCGGCCAGTAGGACTGCGTTCTAGGAACCCGGTGTAGACGGCCGAAAGTCGGGAGAACCTACCTCTCCGCCTAGCTACCATACGGCCAGAGCGCGGGAGGGGATATTGGCTTGCGATTGCCGGCTGCCGGCACCGGCGCAAGGTGCTCACCAGCCGGCATGTCGGCCATGGCTGGCGTGCTCCCCCCGTGACCGGCCGCCGCCTCCGTTGCGAAGTTCATTCTGATCACGTTGGAAACCAGTTCTTGAGGCTCATTGAAGTAGTCCATTGCGATGACTCCGACGCGCCCTTGTGGGCATCGTGCAAGGTAGTCGTTGAGGCGTGGGTTCATCGTTTTTGAGTAGCCGCGGGCATTCAGGTTGACGGCGCTGGAAAATGTAATGTACATATCTTTAGGATCACGACGCCTCGCTTCCTCTATGTGGGTTATGGCGAAGTTGTACTTGTCGGCTTCTCCGGGGTCCCACCAGTGATCCTCGATAGCGTAGACTGGATTTGTCACGCTTCTGAACCGCATATTTTCCGGCCAATAGGTAAGGTCGAACCCGACATCCTGACCTGCTTCGAATCTGCGCAGCAAAATGATCTTACCGCGAACTTCTCCCAATGTTGTCTTAGATGTGAGGTTGGTGTTCACTAAACCGTCGATAGGAAGGGGGGACGCGAGATTGTAGAACAGGGACGGATCCTCTACGTGCTCCCACGTCCTAGCTTTGAATGCGTCTTCGAACGAGTTCGATCGGATGACCCAGTTCATCGGGTCACCTCTGGACTTCCCAAGGACCCTGGACGGCGCAAATCTGCCAAGCGCTCTATCGCGGCGCCCTTCGTCCTTGACCGACATCAAGACGGTTTCGGACGGGTACAGTCTAAGGAAAGTGGAGCAAACGGCTAAAACGTCTGCGTAACACTTCCCCATGTGCACAACATCGTGATGGACGAAAAGATTATCCTGATAATGTGAAAGCCTGATATCGAGAAAACGTACCCCCGCATCAAGCTGATCGGATAGATCCAGATCTTGGGTCTTGCTGAATCCGAGGATGCCGCCTATGCTGCAAGAATTATGCGTTCCAGGAATGCTTAGTGATAATACTCGAGCATCATCCGGAATGTCACGCATCCACGAACTGCGAGAAATGAACTTGTCCATTGCTCCCTCCCGTGGCTCCCCTCCGGGCGCCCCCACCCTACCTGTGCGCGGCGCGGGTGATCAGCCCCTGGGCGGCAGCCGTAGTCGAGTTGGCCGTGCAGTGGTTGTTCGGTTCTCGTTGGTCGGCGGATCGAGCCGATTCGCCATTTTTGGCGGTGACGCCACCGTGGTTGACGCCACAGGGTCGATGCAGGTCGTCGGGGCGCGTGGCACGTTTGACCTTGCGGACGCCGTAGCGGGGCTGGCGTGCTGCTCGCAGAGGGCCTGGACGGCCCGGCCGGTGCCCGCCAGGGCAGCTCGGCGGGTCCAAATGGGCAGATGCCGCCACGACATCGCAAGCCTGCGCTCAGCTTCGCCCAGACCGGGTGCCTATCGCTACTGGCGCCGGTACCCTCTCGATACCTCAGCGTTGTCGATCGCTTCAAATTCACGATGCCTGGCGCATCGTCATTCCGCCGAGTGAGATCGAGTACTCCTTCGCTTGGTCGTCGTACCGGACACTGTATGTTGTCGGAAAGTAGCCGCTTCTTTGGTAGGCCTGGGGTTGTTTGATGTCCTTCAGGACAGTTTGCTTCGTCAGCATCCATTCACGCGTCATCATCGGTTCGATGAATGTATACGTACCGTCCCACGACCCGTTGATCAAAATTTGGGTGAAGTCGTACTTACCCGGCACAAGTCCGTCCGTGGTGTCGACCCAGTGCAGCCCCATCGCGGGCACTGCGCTCTCAGCTGGTGAGCCAGGAGGCACGACATAATTTAGCGGAACATATTTCGCATCGGGCAGGTGTGCGGCGCGGGTTGCGAAGTCCGGGCTACTCGGATTGATCGCAGCCACCGCTGCCATGTCGACCATGTAGAAGTGGATGTCGAAGTGCGGCTTGCCGAAAAGTTCAGCCGGCACATGCCCGTGACTGTTCCAGTTCATCATGACATGATCAAAAACGGTCGCCGCGGCCTGTTGTGGGAAGTCAAGCATCAGCATCCGGGGAGGAACGGCGTCTTCCGGGGGAAGCCCGTCCAGTGATGTGGCCGACATTCGAATGCCGACCTCGATCGGATTTCCGGCATCGTCGAGCGTTGTGTAGGTCTTGGCCGTACCGTTTCCGATGCTTTGGGAGGAGCCGAAGAACGTGCCGGCCTTGTCTGATCGACCGTTACCGCACGCAGCGAGAAACGTCAGAGTTGCACAGGAGGCAAGGATCAGTCCCGCAACGCTACGCATGTCGTTAGAATGCATAATGCACCCCTTGAAAAATATATGTAATGACGCACGAGCACTACGGTCGTCGATAAGAGTCACCTAACTGGTTACGAACAGGCTTATTATGAGGCCTAGGGGTATCGTTGGCAACCCCATGCGAATCACGGGTTCGGAGCTTCGCGGATGAAACGGTATTCGAGAGCACAGCTGTCCGGTTTGTCGGGCAGAGTCAACCGACGGCCACCGCGCGCATCCGTGACGTAGCCGGTAAGCCTCACCGCTTGTGACCCACTGTAAAGACTTAGTACGGTGGCGGTAACGAGACGGCCTCGGTATTCCGACGAGGCGTTAGACAGGCACTTGTTGGTCGGGTCATGCAGTGGTAGGGCGGCTTGCACGTAATTGACCACCATCCGGGGTAGCGCGTCGAGGGCACGGGATGGTCTCGCTCCCGGTGCGGGTAACTGTGCTTGTCCATGCTCGGATTATGTGGATATTGGTGTCCTGGGAAGGCGACGGAGGCGTGGCCAGTCGTACGCCCATGACCCTGCCGCGTACTGGCGCGGCCCCGATTTTGCGTCCTGGATCCTGCGCCCTGCCGCAGCCAGCGGCGCTGTGAATAGCTCCGCAGGATCGAAAACTTTGTCCTGAGCGTATCAAACACACGCCGTCGCGGCTCTTGACCTGTAAGTCGAATCACATACAGCTACCCGAATGGGAGTGCCATGAACGTCAAGGAGCTTGTCCAGAAGAGCGTGGACGATTGGAACAAGAAGGATAAGGTGGCGTTTATCGCCAACTTTACCCAAAGCTCGGTGATTACCGGACCAGGCGGGTTGGCTCTGCACGGCCTAGAGGGGGCTGAAATGCTTTGGGACGCCTGGCAAGGCGCGTTACCAGACAACCGGGGTGCCATCAGCAACGTCTTTGCATCCGATGACCGGGCTTGTGTCGAAGTTACCTTCGAGGGCATCCACACCGGCACGCTGCAGATCGCGGACGGCCAGATCCCAGCCACCGGCCGTCACGTGTGCGTACCGATCGTGCAGGTTCACACCCTCTGCGACGACAAATTCGTTACCACACATCTCTATTTTGACCAGTTTGGACTGCTCACTGAGCTTGGGCTGATGCCGATACAGAGGGCTGATTCTCATTGCGATTGAACCGGCGCCGACCTCCATAAGATGCCCGCGGTCCTGCGCTCACCGCCGACCGGCCATCGCCAAGAAACGAATATTCAGTGTCGGGGCGGCAAGGGCGGTAGCGAGGTGGGCGGGCGGTCTTCGGTGGTCGGGGCGAAGGCGGCGGGAGTTTGTGCCAAGGCCGCCAGCGCCAGCTCCACCGCGGTGTCCAGCTGTGGGTCCAGGCCCTGGGCCCACGCCTGCGGCGGTACAGGCACCTCCACGTCCGGGTCGACACCGTGGTTTTCCACCGACCAGCGCCGGTTCACGATCCATATGGCGTATCGGGGCTGGGTGACGGTGGAACCGTCCACCAACTTGGTCGCCGGCCCGATGCCGACCACGCCTCCCCAGCTGCGCATGCCCACGACCGGGCCGAGGCCGCGTTCCTGGATCATCGCGGTGACGATGTCGCCGTCGGAGCCGGCATTCTCGTCGGTGACGGTGATCAGCGGGCCTCGTCGCACGTCCCTGGGGTAGGTGTAGGAGAGCTTGCCGCGGGGCACGATCCATCCGGTGAGCTCGCGGGCGAGTTTCTCCACCACCAGTTGCGAGGTGTGGCCGCCACCGTTGCCGCGCACGTCAAGCACCACCGCCTCGCGGGAGACCTCGGTGTGCAGGTCACGGTGCAGCTGCGCCCAGCCCTGCGCCATCATGTCCGGCACGTGCAGGTATCCCACCCTGCCCTCGGTGGCTGCGTGCACCGCGGCTCGGCGGCCGGCCACCCAGTCGTGGTAGCGCAGCGGCATCTCGTCGGCCACCGGGACCACCACGATGGTCCGCTCGTGGGCGGAGCCGACCGCCCGCAGCCGCAGCTCGATGGGCTTGCCGGCAGTGCCCATCAGCAGCGGCCAGGGCCCGGTCACTGAGTCGACGGCTCGTCCGTCGACTTCGACCAGCGCCTCCCCTGGCTGCACTGCCGCACCCGGAGCGCGCAAGGGTGAGCGGCCCGCCCCCGCGGAGCTCTCCCCGGGAAGCATCCTGGTGATGCGCCATAGCCCGGCTTCGTCACGTTCCAGGTCGACGCCGAGGTGACCCTGCCGTCGCGACGCCTGCACCGGGTTCGCGCGCGGCGTCTCATAGGCGTGCGAGGTACCCAGCTCGGCTTGCACCTCCCAGATCAGGTCGGAAAGGTCGTCACGGGTGGCGATCCGCTCCAGCAGTGGCCGGTAGCGCGCTAGCAGGGCAGGCCAGTCGTTGCCGGCCATGTCCTGCACCCAGAAGTTGTCACGCATCAGGCGCCCAGCCTCATCGAACATCTGCCGCCACTCCGCGGCCGGTTGCACCTGTACGCGTATCCGTGACAGGTCGACGTCGAGAGCGGCCGACGGATCACCGCGCTCGGCCTCCTTGGCGGCCGGTTTCTCGCTGGGCACCACCCGCAGCTTCTCCTGGTCGCGGACCACCAGGCGCGTACCGTCCCCGCTGACCCAGACGTCGTCCACGTCCTCGGCCAGCACGGTGCACGTCCCGGTGATCAGGTTCAGGCGCTCGAGCACCGGGCGCGGAGCGTCGGCGTCCGGGGTAGCCCGGTCGTCGCCGAGCATGCCGTGCAGCGGTTCCCGCAACCACGCGAGGCAACCCTTGGTCGCAACCAGCGAGCAGTACCGCGCTGCGGGCACCGGGACGGGGACAGCGCGCTCGGTCAGGCCGTTGAGGTCCACCACGACGGTCACATCGTCGGCCTCTTGGCCGTCTTTGGTGGAGGTGCTGGCGCGACCCTGCACGGTGGGAGCGAACGGGGACGGTGTGTCGGCCGCCAGCGGCAGCAGATGCGGGCGGGTGCCGGCGGGGAAGGACAGGCCGAAGACCTGGACGTCGTACACGGGGTCGAAGATGCGGGTGGACAGGAACGCGAGGTGCCGCCCGTCCAGGGTGAAAGTGGGGTTGAAGTCGGCGAAGCGCAACGCAGTCGCGTCGACCACGGTCCCGTTGGAGACCTGCGCCAGCTTGATCTGACGCAGTGGATGCGGGCCGGGGTGCGTCCACGCCAGCCAGCGCGAATCGGGGGAGAACGCCGGGTCCTCCACGGCCCCGTTGTCGGTGCGGGCCAGCTCGGTGTCCGTACCGGTGGTGGGATCGACCAGTAGCAGCCGCCCGTCGTGGGTCGCCACCGCAAGCCGGCTGCCGTCCGGGGCAGCCGCAAGGTCCATCACCCGTCCCAGCCGAGCCGCCGCCAGGGTCCGCTCGCCGGAGCCGTCCCGGGCAGAGACGACCAGTGCGTCCTCACCGTCTGCGTCGCTCACCCACACAACATCCTCGCCGAGCAACTGGGGCAGCCGGGCCCGCACGCCCGAGGCCGCCGCAAGGGCACGCACCGGGCCATCTGCGTGCGTCACCCACTGCACGGTGCCCCGCACCTCCACAGCGCTCGCCCGTCCGGTGTGGTCGACGGCAATCTCGCCTAGGTGCTTGCCCACGGGCACCGGGGCCGACGTTCGTGCCGTGCGGGGTCCCCCGGTGCGCAACTCCAGCCGTCGCGGCTCAGAGTCGGCGGCGAGGTCGTCGAGCAGCCACAGCTCGCCGGCGGCGGCGTACACGACACGCTGGCCATCAGTGGTGGCATGCCGGGCGTAGCAGTCGCCGTGGTCGGTGTGCCTGCGCAGACCGGAGCCGTCCGGCAGTACGGAATACACGTTCCCCACGCCCTCGTGGTCGGAGAGGAACGCCACCCGGTTGCCTATCCACATGGGCGCGGTGAGTTGACCATCCAGCTCCGGCAGTAGGCGGGCGAAGGTCCCGGAGCCCTCGCTATCGATCCACAACCGCCCAGCAGTGCCGCCGCGATAGCGCTTCCACATCGCGGGGTCCCGACGTCGCCCGCCGAACCCGGTGCCGAGCACCACGCCGCCCCCCGCTGCGACGTCCAGCGCAGTGACCGGGCCGTACGGCAGGCGCTGCGGGGGGCCGCCGTCCAGTGGCACGGCCCGGCCCCAGGTGCGGTGGCGCAGCGGCTCGCCCACTGCGGAGGCCACATGCACTCGGCCGGTGTCGGCCCAGCCCAGCGCGCGAACGTGGGCGTCGCCCCACCAGGTTGTGCGTATCGAGGGGCCGCCCGCTGTGGCAACCACATGCAACTCGGGTGCTCCATCGCGCTGGCTGATGTGGGCCAGGTGCTCACCGTCGGGGGAGAAACGCAGGTCCCTGGTCGGCGAGTTCTCCGAGGTCAGCTGCCACGGCCGGCCGCGCTCCAGAGGGGCGAGCCACACGTCGTCCTGGGCGACGAAACCCACCAGCTCGCCGTGCAGGGTGGGATAGCGGAGGTAAGAGTCGTTACTGGAGCTCAGCACTACCGCACCCTATCGGCGGCAATCGTCCCAGCGATGAGCCTGCAACGTGGAGACCCTCATCGAAACTCGAAGACAGGGGCGGTCTTGCTTGCCAGGTCGCAAGGGTTCGAATAGGTACGCCGGAAGATCACTTGCGTGCCTTGGTAGCTGCCGGAGGCAGTTGCGGTGACCGGGTCATAGATGGTTGGGCACAACGTGTCAGGCTGCCCGATGACCTTATTGATGTCGCCGCCACTCGCACCCAGCGCCTTGCAGACGGCTTCCGGGTGCGGGTGGGTCCCGCTCACTGGGTCGCAGCGAACCGTGACGAACTGGCCGCCACTACGGCTCTGAACGCCGAGCACAAGGAAGGTCTCGGGCGCGGTCGTGGCCCCGGTTGCGATGGCGGCGGGTGCGGCCACCGTCGCCGCGACGATCAGTGCTGCTGAAGCGCACAACGTCCTGGCCGGGGTTCGCATACTGCTGATCGTCCCCGAATTCGGGCTCCCCGTCATCCGTGAGCTGCGTCAGGCCGCTTCGCGTCGACGGGTCGAGAAGGGATCCGGGGGGCTCTTTCCGGCGCTGGTGCCGGTGTCGTGCCACCATCGGTGCATGCAGCTGGGGCACTGCAGGAATACCAGCCGCCCCTCATTGGCTAAGAGGTACCGCCAATGCTGATCGCAGGGGAGATTGACGGCACAGTTTATGCAGCCGTCCTCGCAGTAGCGCGGGCAGGGCAACCACGCCCGGCGGCCCAGGTAGGCGTCAGCGTCTAACATCGAGCACGCCCTCCTCGTATAACAGGTCGTCAATGGAGCGCTGCTCGGCGTTCAAGCCTGAGTGCAGCAACGCGTGGGCCTCGACTTCTGCGGCGAGTACGGCAACGGGATCCCAGTCCGACATGGCATTCAAGACGGAGATCACCCTATGGATCTCATGTGGAGTGAGATCGAAAACAAACGATTGCAGCCGGCTCACCTCGCTCGGCTGCGGGCTGCTGGAAGTAGTGTCTGCCATACTCATATATACCCCGGGAGTACGGGTAGCAAGTCGGCTCGTGACCAGGCTTACATGCCATTGTGACCGGGACCACGGCCACCGCATTCGCTTTCCCTTTCGCAACCGCCCGCCATGCCGGCGGCCAGAGCGTGTTCCGCGCATCGTTGAGTTGGTGAGCAGACCTGTTGTCGGCGACAAAGGAGCACCGGAGGATCGGGCCCAGGAGGTCATGGAGGTCGTCGCGGCCCCATGCGGGTCTGATCTTAGAACGATCAAGGGATCAGCGGTTACGATGCAGACACCGATGTCGTCGAGGGAGGACCGTCGTGCTGGCACTGCGGCGCATCGTGCATGAGGTCCACTCCGTCGAGATCGGCGTCGCCACCCGGTACGAGCAGCACAACTTGGTGGTGGGCAGGGCAGCGGTCCAGACACTGTTCGCCGACCCCGCGCTGGCCTCGGTACGGGCACACGTTGCGGCACCAGGAGACCGGGTTCGGATCATCGCGCCGCTCGACGTTGTGGAGCCGCGCTCTAAAGGTCCCGGCGGCGGAGTGTTCCCCGGCTGGGTGGCGCCGGTCAACCGCAAACGCGGCGGCGATACGCACGTGCTGCGTGGGGCCGCGGTGCTCGCCGCCGGACACCTGCCACGCAATCAGGAGGGCCTGATTGACATGTCCGGCCCGGCCTCCCTGCGCTCCCCATTCGGCCGCACGAACAATGTCGTGATCGAGTTCGACCGCGCTGAGGATGCCTCCTGGCAGCAGGCCGAGATCGCGATACGTCGGGGGCTGCTCCGGCTTGCCGTGCACCTCGCCGACGCGGCGGTCGATGCCGCACCGGACGCTATCGAGGAGCTCGCCCCACCGCACCGGCCGGGCACGCCCAACGCCGGGCTGCCTCGCGTCGGCGTCATCACCAACCTGCAGACTCAGGGGGCCTTCAAGGACGTCTTCGTCTACGGGCGCAGCATGGCGGGCAGCCTGCCGACGCTGTTCGATCCGGCGGAGATCGAGGACGGGGCCGTGGTCAGTGGCCAGTACGGGCACCCTGCGCTGCGCAACCCGACCTACCTGCACCAGAACCATCCGGTGATCGCCGAGTTGCGCGCCCGCGAAGGCAAGGACCTGTGCTTTGCCGGAGTGGTGCTGTGCCCGGAACCGGTGGAGCAGAAGGATAAGGAACTGGTGTCCACGCACGCCGCGTGGCTGTGCCGCGCAGCCGGCTTCGATGCGGCCATCGTCACCAAGGAAGGCGCGGGTAACGCCGACAACGACCTGATGCTCAAGCTCGACGCCCTGGAGGCCGACGACCTCACCGCGGTGGCGCTGTATGCGGAGATGTCCGGCGCTGACGGCACCGGTCCGCCGTTGGTCGCCGGTCCCCGCCGGGGTGCGGTGGTCAGCACTGGTAATTACGACCAGCGGATCGAGCTCCCGGCGGTCGAGCGTGCAGTAGGCGGCACGCGGCTTCGCATCGCCGACGCGGAGGCGACCGCCTCCGTCGAGGTACCCACAGCGGCGGTCCTGTCCGCCTTGAGCCCGCTGGGCGCCGGGTGGCTGACCTGCCGGCCGGAGTCGGGAGACACGACCTGATGCGCATCGTGCACTACCTCAACCAGTTCTACGCCGGGCTCGGTGGTGAAGAGTCCGCCGCTATCGGTCCGCGGATACTCGAGGGGGCCGTCGGCCCGGGGCGGCTGCTGGCCCAATTGCTCGGAGCCGAGCACGAGATCGTGGCCACGCTCGTCTGCGGCGATGATCACGCGGCCTCCAACGCCGCCGTCGCAGCCGAGTTACTCCAGATGGCCCGTAACGCCGGCGCCGAAGCGTTGGTGGCCGGTCCCGCCTTCGGCAGCGGGCGCTACGGGCTGGCCTGCGCCCGGCTGGTCGCCGCCGCCCATGCGGACGCGCTGCCAGCGCTGGCGTCGATGCACCCGGACAACCCCGGCATCTCCGATGCAGGCGAGGCGCCGGTGATCGCCGCGGGTGCCACCGCCCGCGAGATGCGCCCGACCGTGCAGAAGGTCGCCGCCGCCCTCACGAAGCTGGCCACCGGCGCGACGCTGACCGCGGCTGACGGCCGAGTTACCAAGACCGCCCGGATCGGTCAGCTGGTGGAGCAGCGCTCCGCGGCCAGGGCAGTCGAGCTCGTGCTGCGCCGGCTCGGCGGCGATCGGGAAGCCACCGAGGTCCCCGTTGGCGGGTTTGACAAGGTTGACCCCGCCGCACCGATCGACAAGGCGGCCAGCGTAACTGTCGCGCTGGTCACCGAGGGCGCCGTGGTGCCCGCCGGCAACCCGGACCGGCTGGAGTCGGCCCGCGCCACCCGCTGGTTGCGATACGAGATCGATGGTCTGGACGCGCTCGCCTCCGGGGTATGGGAGTCAGTCGCCGGTGGCTTCGCGACCACTGCCGCCAACGCCGACCCCAACCGGCTGCTGCCCCTGGACGCCGTCCGCGCGTTGGAGCGTGAGGGCGCGATCGGCCGGCTACACGGCGAGTTCATGGTGACGGTAGGCAACGGCACGCCGGTGGCCACCGCGCGCCGTTTCGGCGTCGAGTGGGCCGCGGAGCTGCGCAAGGCCGGCGTGCAGGCCGCGATCCTGACTGCCACTTGAGGAACCGGAACGCGTTGCGGGTCAACGCTTGCCAAGGAGTTGGAGCGGGCCGGTATCCCCACCGCCGTCATCACCAACCTCGTGACGATCGCGGAGCAGGTGGGTGCGCCGCGCATCGTGCCGGGTCGGGGCATTCCCTACCCCTCCGGTGATCCGAACCTGTCCCCGGCTGCCGAGCAACAGTGGCGCCGAGAACTGGTGCGGTGCGCCCTGGAGGCCGTCGCCACCGCCGTCGAGCACCCGACGATTTTCGAAGTGGATGTTGCCGATGCCTGAAGCGGCGGTAGTCCGAGCAGCCAGCCTGGTGCTGGCGCACACCCCGGGCCTGGCTCGCCACGGTTCCAAACCGATCCGAACGCTGCCCGGCAACCACGAGCTGACCAGCCAGTTCCTCGCCAGCTTGCGCAGCTTCGACGATGCTGTCGGCTACCCGCCGCATCAGGCGTTTCTGGGCGCATGCCATCCTCGCGAGCTGCCGCCCCGGCCATGGGTCGGGACCGGGCTGATCGGCGCGGAACGTTTCGCGCCGTTCGGGGAGTTGATGCCGGAGGAGGAGTTCCTCGGGTTGATGGCCGCAGTCGACGAATTCAACCTGCTGGTGCTCACTCCGGAGGTCGCCGAGCGGGCCGCCAAGAAGCTCGCCTCGCATCCGCTGGCGTCGCGCCTGGATCTGGGCCGGATCTCCGCGGCGGCGGGGGACGTCGCCGCCGCGCTAGCCAGCGGCGCCCTGCCCGTGCACCTGGCGCCCGACACCCTCGCCGGCGCGCTACGCGGGGCGCACGCCGAGGATGAGTCGCTGGCCGCGCACGTGCTATTGGAGAATCTGGCGTGCAAGGCCACCGGCATCCTCGCGTTGCTGCACCTGCTGAACGACCACGGCGTCGATCCGGCGGGTATCGGCTACACGATCTCCTGTTCTGAGGAGGCCGTCGGCGACCGTTATCAGCGGGGTGGCGGCAACATGGGCAAGACGATCGCCGCGGTCGCCGGCCTGGTCGAGTCCTCCGGCGCGGACGTCAAGAACTTCTGTGCCGCGCCGATCCCCGCGCTGGTGATCGCGGCCAGCCTCGTGGTGGCGGGGGTGTTCGAGCGGGTCGTCGTGGTGGCCGGTGGTTCGCAACCCAAGCTCGGGATGAAGTTCGAAGGGCACCTGCGCCACGGTCTGCCCGTGTTGGAGGACGTGCTCGGCGGCGTCGCGGTGCTGGTCACCGCTGACGACGGGGTTTCTCCCCGGCTCATGCTCGACGCCGTCGGGCGCCATCGGGTTTCCTCAGGCGGCTCCGGCGCGCAGATCCTGCACGACCTGGCGGTGCGGCCGCTGGAGGCGATCGGCGCCCGGATGGTGGATGTCGACGACTACGCCACCGAGCTGCACAACCCCGAGATCACCGAGCCGCAGGGCTCAGGAGACGTCGCGGCCCGCAATTACCGCACCATCGCGGCGTTGGCCGTCCGCCGCAAGGAGATCGGACGCGAGGAGATCGACCCGTTCGTCACCGCGCGTGGCATGCCGGGCTACGCCCCGACCCAGGGCCATCTCGCATCCGCGGTGTGCTACCTGCCGCATGCGTTGAACCGGCTGGCGGCGGGAGACGCGAACCGGGTGTTGCTGCTCGCCAAGGGCAGCCTGTTCCTCGGGCGGATGAGCCAGCGCTCCGACGGCATGAGCATCCTGCTGGAACGCAACGGAGGCTGAAATATATGGGTCAGCTAGTTGATGCCACGAAGGAGAACTTCGGCGAGCTGGTCGGATCGGGTCTGGTGCTGATCGACGTGTGGGCGCAGAGCTGCCGCCCGTGTGTGGCGCTGGCACCGCACATGGCGGGTATCGCCAGTGCCAACCCGGAACTGACCGTGGTGAAGTTGGACGCCAGCAAGGCGCGACGGCTGTGCATGTCGCTGCAGGTGCGCGGCCTGCCCACCATCCTGCTGTTCTCCGAGGGTCAGGAGGTGGACCGGATCTCCGAGCCGAGCCTTGTGGCAGATCAAGTCGATGCCTGGCTGGCTGCCGCGTTAACCCGGTTAGCAACGAAGGAGGCGTGAAATGTTCGACGGTAAGCAGGTCATCGTGATCGGCGAACGTGACGGGGTCGCGGGGCCGGCGATCGTGGCCTGTGTCCAGGCGGCCGGTGCCGCGGTGGCCTTCGCGGCCACTGAATGCTTCGTTTGAACGGCTGCCGGAGCCATGGACCTGTCCACCCAGGAGACGATCAAGCGCTTGGTCGACGAGCACGGCGCGGAGGCGCTGCTCGTCCTGCTCGGCGCGCCGGATGCCGAGAGCGCCGGGATCGCTGCCGAGACGGTGGTGCTCGGTGATCCGAGCTGGGCAGGACCATTGGCGGGGGTCCAGTTGGGCCTCCCCGTGTACCACATCCTCGAAGACGAGGCGCGCAGCGCCGTTCCCGCCGAGGTGTGGGAGGAACAGGTTGGATTGATGGTCGATGTCCTGGAGGTGGATGCCATCGCTGAGGCCGTACGCGAGTTCCGGGAACAAGCTCCTCGCTAGCCCAGCGCCCTGCGACGACCACAAGGATCCATATCGCTGCCTGGCGTGGACGAGCGGCAGCGACAAGCATCCATGTGAGGGCGTTTGGGGCGAGTTCGGGTACGGCTACGCTCTTCCATCCTGGCTGGGGCTCCGGCGGTGCGTCGGTATCTATCGCCCGTGCCCGATGCTCTCTTATCGGCACGATGCCCATGCCGCAGCTTCCTTGGATGAAGAGGAGATCTTCAGTCATGACTGCCCGTTGTGCCCAGCACTGCATTTTGCCGCCCGGTCTGTTGAACCGCCTGGCCCGCTCTGATGACGAAGCGCTGCGGGATGCCGCGCTGAATGGGCTGGCTCTGGATGGCCGCTTCCGGCTGGCCCGTGCCGAGTCCGCGGCAAACCTGATCCGGGGACCGAAGTCGGTCACCTTCGCCCGGATCGGCGGCCAGCCCCAGCGGACCATCTACGATCAGCAGCACAGCGAGTCCCAGACCCCTGGCGTTCCCATCCGGGTGGAGGGACAACCGCCGTCCAAGGACCAGGCGATCAATCAGGCTTATGACGGTCTCGGCGCCACGTACGCGTTCTATTGGACGGTGTTCGAACGAGACTCCATCGACGGAGCCGGACAGCCTCTGCTGGGCCTGGTGCACTACGGGCGGAAGTACCCCAACGCGTTCTGGGATGGCGCCGGCCACATGTTCTTCGGCGACGGCGATGGCCAGATCCTCACCCAGACCACGGCAGGGATCGACGTCATCGGTCACGAGCTCACCCACGGAGTCACCCAGAACGAGGCGAACCTGACGTATTCGGGGCAGTCGGGCGCGCTGAACGAGTCGGTGTCCGACGTGTTCGGAATTCAAGTTAAGCAGCAGGCCCTGGGTCAGGATGTGCACACCTCCGACTGGCTGATCGGGGCGGACATCGTCGGCCCCGCCTTGCGCCCGGCGTTGCGGTCGATGAAGCAACCCGGCACCGCCAACGCCCACGATGATCAACCCGCGGACATGAACGGCTATGTGCCCGGCGGAGATGTGCACACCAACTCGGGCATCCCCAACCGCGCCTTCTACGTTGTGGCGACTACGCTCGGCGGGCACGCCTGGGACGCCGCCGGACCGATCTGGTACGCCGCGCTAAGAGATTCGCAGTTGCGGGCCAACGCGACATTCCGTGACTTCGCGCGGATCACTGTGAAGCAGGCCGGCCAGATCTACGGCACGGACAGCGACCAAGCTCACGCTGTGGAGCAAGGATGGGAAGCCGTCAAGGTCTCCTTATGAGCAGTAACCGGGTGAACCAATCGATGTGACCGGTTTTGCTGCTGCCAGTCGAGCTGGACACTGGTTTCTATGCGCGTAGACGTGACTCGCCGGGGCGGCTTCGCCGGGGTTGCCTTGCACGCCGCCCTCGATACTGCCCAACTCCCTGCCGCCGATGCCTCCCGGGTCGACGCGGCGCTGCGAGACCTGCCTTGGGATCGGCCTCCGGCCGAACCTACTGGGGCGGATCGCTTCCGCTATGAGCTGGCCACTGTCGAGGGCGGCCACGAGCGGCACGTGGAACTCTCGGAAGGGGAGGTCCCCGATGCCCTGCGCCCGCTCTTGGACCTACTGAGCGATCAGGGACAGCTCCGCGCGGCTTCGGGCTGAGCGGAAAGTAACCGAAACAGTCAAACGTGTGTGTTTCTGTACTTTCCGTGACGTCCACGACACGGTAGCGTCTGGTGTAGATCGCGTACGGTGGGTGACGTCCACATCCACCTCGAGGTCCGGATCGGAAGGTTGGCGCGCGCTGCTCGCCCGCTAGCTGCCGGAACCCGAGCGCGATCGATATCCGGCTGAGGCATGGGGGGCCAGCGGCATGATCCAGATTGAGGACGTCACCAAAGTCTACCGGATGGGCAAGGTCGAGGTGCGGGCACTGTCCGGCGTCGATCTGACTATCGATGATGGTGAACTGGTCGCCATCATGGGTCCATCCGGATCCGGCAAGACCACGCTCATGAACATTCTGGGCTGTCTTGATGTTCCGACCGGTGGCCGGTACTTGCTCGACGGTACCGACGTCAGCCGGCTGTCGGACAACCGGCTGGCGAAGATCCGCAGCCGCAAGATCGGATTCGTGTTCCAGTCGTTCAACCTGGTATCCCGCACGAGTGCGATTCGCAACGTCGAGCTTCCTTTGGTCTACGCGGGGGTGCGGGCTCGACGGCACCCCGCCCGCGTGGCGCTGGAGCAAGTGGGGCTGGGCGACCGGGGGAAGCATCTGCCTAATGAGTTATCCGGTGGCCAGCAGCAGCGAGTGGCGATCGCCCGGGCATTGATCAACGATCCCGCGCTGCTGCTTGCAGATGAGCCCACCGGAAACCTCGACACCGCCGCAAGCCTGGAGATCTTGAAGTTGCTCGGTGCGCTGAACGACGCCGGACGCACTGTTGTGATCATCACTCATGAAGAGGAAGTTTCCCTGTTCGCGAAGCGAGTCGTGCGGATGCGTGACGGGCGTATCGAGAGCGACCAGGTGCAGCGGAACCGGACGGGGGTCATCGCGTGAACCTCCGTGAGGCAGTTCGCATCGCGCTGCGCGGATTGCGCGCCAACCGGCTGCGTTCCGCGTTGACCATGCTCGGCATCATCATCGGTGTCGCTTCGGTGATCCTGCTGGTGGCCCTCGGCAACGGTGTCCAGAGCTCGGTCAATGAGAAGATCCAGCCACTGGCCAATCTGATCACCGTGGTTCCGTCGGTCGGTAACGTACCCGGCGGCGCCCCCCCGAGGGATCTGATCGACGGTGACGTCCAGGCCCTCCAAAACCCGGCCATTGCGGCGGTGATCCCCGCCACTACCGGCAAAGCGCTCCTCGAGGGTGACAACTACCGGTACCGGGCGAACGTCGTAGGCTCCACTGACCGCTGGCTCGAGGTGAATAACCAAGATATGGCGGCCGGGACGTTCTTCGATGAGGCCCAGGTCCGCGCCACGGCCAGAGTTGTTGTGCTCGGTCCGAGTGTGTCCAACTACCTCTTCGGTAACGACCCCGCGGCCGCGCTGAACAAAGCCGTCCGGATCAACCATCAGACCTTTCGGGTCATCGGCGTGATGCAGTCAGTCGGTGAGCCGGGCGACGGCGTCGCCGTCATGCCGCTGAACACCGCACGTCGCTTCATTTTCGGCGGCGGTGACAAGGTCAACCAGATCATCGTGCAAGCCACCCAGGCGAACTCCGTGCCCGTCGCCGAGGACGCGGTGATCAGCATCCTCAGTGAACGGCATCGGATCAAAGACACCGCGAAAAGGGATTTCGAGGTGCAATCCCTGCGCAGCCGGCTCGACACCTTTAACCAGGTTCTGCGGATCCTCACCTTGTTCACTGCTGCTGTCGCAGCGATTTCTCTGGTCGTCGGCGCTATCGGCGTCCTGAACATCATGTTGGTTTCGGTCACCGAAAGAACCCGCGAGATCGGTATTCGCAAAGCGATTGGTGCGACCCGTCGTGCGATCCTGGAGCAGTTCCTCATAGAGTCCCTGGTACTGGCCGGCTTGGGTGGCGCATTCGGAGTCCTGGTGGGGGTCGGGCTCTCGGTGCTCGGCGCCAACATCGCGCCGGCCTTCGGCCCCACCTTCGCCACGTTCGCGCCAGCCGTGACCATCCCCTCGGTCGTGCTCTCGTTCGCCATCAGTCTGGCGATCGGACTCGTTGCCGGCGGCTACCCAGCCAACCGCGCCGCCCGGCTCCGGCCCATCGAAGCCCTCCGGTACCAGTAACACCGGTAACCACCAGACCGATCTAACAGCCGGACGACACCCCCGTAACTCCCTGCCGTCTGAGGCGTTGCACAGCGTGAAGCCGAAGACACAGGGGGACATCACTGTGACCAAGATCTTGCCCAGCTCGTCTACGCTGTCTCCAGTCCGGCGCTCCGGTGCGCGGGCTCTGGTGGCGCTTGGGCTGGTCGCTGCGTTGGCTGGGTGCGGTAGCGAGCCAGCACCGCCACCAACCGGGCGGGTGGAACGCGGCACCGTCGTGACCAAGGTGTCTGCCTCGGGATCTTTGGCAGCCGTCAAGGAGCAGAACTTGGGCTTCACGAAGGGTGGGCAACTCAGGGAGATGATGGTCAAGGTCGGAGATCGGGTCGTCGCGGGCCAGCTGTTGGCAAGGCTCGACGACTTCGCGTTTCGGCAGGTCTTGAACCAGCTCCAGGGACAGTTGAATTCTCAACAGGCGTTGTTCGGCAAGCTGGTTAACGGCACCACGGTGGAGGGTGCTCAGGACACCCTGGAGCAGGCCAAGCAGATTCTGGCCGCGACGCAGAATTCGGTCGATGCACAGACGGCCGCGGATGCCACGGCGGTTGACCAAGCGCACCGGCAGCTGGACTTCGACAGTTTCGCGCTCGATAAAGCGCAGGAGGCGTTGCGTGCCGATCAGGCTTCCTGCGCTGCCACCGGCGGCATTCCCTATAAGCCGCCCACACCCGCGCCGGCAGGCACCCCAGCCGCCCCCAATGGACCTGGCTCGTCGGTCGGGGTGGGGCCGAGCTATGCGGGTGTGGACAATCCCGCTCGGGTAGGCCCGGTCAGCGCCGGTGTGGATAGCCCGGGTGGGACCGGTCCGGGGGGAGGCAGCACCAGTGGCAACCCCGCCTGCAATCGCCTCGGGCAAGATCAGACCAACGTCGCCAACGCTCGCCGTATGGTTCTGACGGACAAGAACAATCTGACGGCTGCTCAGCAGAAGCTGAACGTCGACCGGGCTACCGGCCTAGTCTCGATCGAGAACGCGCGGCAGAGCGTGGTCACCGCGCAGAACAGTCTTGAGTCTGCGGCGACGGACCGTCCGTTCGACATCGATCAGCAGGTTGCTCTGGTGGCGAGCGCTCAGGCTCAAGTCGCTGCGGCCCAGAGGGATGTGGACAACACGGTGCTGCGCGCACCGGTCGCCGGCACCGTCTCTGTGATCAATGGTGTGGTGGGAGAGTTCGTCCAGCCCAGCTCGGGAACCAGTCCACTGGCGCCCGG
>DASYMC010000262.1:0-4422 GCA_036009255.1 Pseudonocardiaceae bacterium | reverse complement strand
GGTCTGAGCTCGGTAGCCGCTCCGCTGCCCGACCGCGGACTGGCCGCTCCGGCGCCTGCGGCGTTGGCCGCGCCCGCTGCGTTGCCGGATGTGGCGGAGCCCGCCGCCCAGCCTGTTGCTGGGCTCGCGCCTGCTCAGCCTGCCGATCAAGGGGGGCGCCAGACCGTCAATCTCCCGGTGCAGATTCCTGAACCCGAGAAGGCGAATCCGGCCAACGGACCGCAAGTGGCATTCGCTGCTTGGGCTACCAAGATGGCCCGCGTCACGGACATTCCACAGCGGGCGCTCGAGGCCTACGCGAACGCTCACGCGGTCATGGCTGCCTCTCGTCCCAATTGTCGTATCACCTGGGTCACTCTGGCTGCCATCTCAGCCGTCGAATCGAAACACGGTGGCTTCCAGGGTCGCACTCTCGAACCCGATGGCCGTCCGTCCTCGCCAATCATTGGGATACCCCTGAATGGTGCACCCGGCGTCAAGGCCATCGCAGACACCGACAATGGTATACTTGACGGTGATAAGATTTGGGATCACGCTGTTGGGCCTTTCCAATTCATTCCGTCTACCTGGGCGAAGTGGCGTGCCGATGGTAACCGCGACGGACTCACTGATCCGCAGAATATCGATGACGCTTCGCTGGCCGCAGCCCAGTATCTGTGTGCGGACGATCGCAATCTGAGTACCGGGGACGGCTGGTTGCGGGCAATCTTGTCCTACAACGAGTCTCTGGAGTATGCGCAAGAGGTATACGGTTTCGCCCAAGGCTACGCGCGTAGCGCCAAAGGCATCACCTGAGCTTCTAACGACCGGCTAGCTTCTAACGACCCGCTATCCGCATCCGTACCTCGTTCAGCGCTTCCTGATAGTCCGGCGTGGGATTCATTGCCACCGCCATCGCCAGCTGCGCTCGAGCCTCTTCAAGTCGGCTTTGTCGCTGCAAAGTGCGGCCCAGAGCGAAGCGCGCGTAGTGATCGGAAGGGTTCTGCTCCACCACCCGGAGAAAGGCCTCTTCAGCCCGCTTCAACTGCGCCGATTGCAGGTAGGCTCGGCCAGCCAGTAACTGCACACTCGGCGCATCGGGCTCAGCATCGAGCACCGGAGCCAGCTCTCGGAGGGCTTCCAGCGGGCGTCGTTCGGAGACCAGCGACTCTGCGAGCCTGAACTGCTCGACGACGTCCGGGGGGCGGTCGGCGGCTGTCATGGTCATGCCCACGGTACGCGGGCCCGCGTTGTTGCACGAGTGCCGACACCCGATACTCGGACACTTGATCTGGGGTACTCGATCAACGGAGCGCGCCTCCGACCGACTGGCGAGCGCCGTGGTTACCCTGTTCTCACCCACTGCAGTTCTTCCTACTGCCGTTCTCATCCACTGCCGACGAGGAGCATCCGTGGCCGTCATCGAGGAGGTTGGAGCCCGCGAGATCCTGGACTCCCGGGGCAACCCGACTGTAGAGGTTGAGATCGCCCTTGATGACGGCACGTTGGCTCGTGCCGCGGTGCCCTCCGGTGCGTCCACCGGGCAGCACGAGGCGGTGGAGCTGCGCGATGGTGATCCCGATCGCTTCGACGGCAAAGGTGTGGAGCGCGCGGTCGCGGCGGTGCTGGATGAGATCGGACCAGAACTCATCGGCATAGAAGCGATCGAGCAGCGGATAGTCGACCAGAAGCTGCTCGACCTGGATGGCACGCCCGACAAGTCGCGCCTGGGTGTCAACGCCATCCTCGGGGTCTCCCTCGCGGTGGCCAAGGCGGCCGCCGAGTCCAGCGGCTTGGAGCTGTTCCGCTACGTCGGCGGCGTGAACGCGCATGTCCTACCGGTGCCGATGCTCAATATCCTCAACGGCGGCGCCCATGCCGACACCGGAGTCGATGTTCAGGAATTCATGATCGCGCCCATCGGTGCTGAGTCTTTTAGCGAGGCGTTGCGCTGGGGTGCGGAGGTGTACCACGCACTGAAGTCGGTGCTCAAGGCCAATGGGTTACCCACAGGGCTTGGTGACGAGGGCGGTTTCGCCCCCGACCTCCCGGCGGCAACCGAAGCGCTGAACCTGATCGCCACCGCGGTGGACAAGGCCGGTTACACCCTGGGTCGTGACATCGCACTCGCGCTGGACGTGGCCGCTACCGAGTTCTTCAACGGCGGCGTCTACAGCTTCGAGCGCAGCGACCGCAATGCCGAGCAGATGATCGACTACTACACCGGACTGCTCGACGCCTATCCATTGGTGTCCATCGAGGATCCGCTGGCCGAGGACGACTGGGAAGGCTGGGTGCGGCTGACCGCGGAGCTCGGCGACCGGGTGCAGATCGTCGGTGACGATCTGTTCGTCACCAACCCGGAGCGGTTGGAGGAGGGCATCACCCGCGGGGCGGCCAATGCGTTGCTGGTGAAGGTGAACCAGATCGGCACGCTGTCGGAGACCCTGGACGCGGTGGCGCTCGCTCAGTCCAACGGGTACCGCTGCATGATGAGCCACCGCTCCGGTGAGACTGAGGACACCACCATCGCCGACCTCGCGGTGGCGATCGGCTGTGGGCAGATCAAGACCGGCGCCCCGGCCAGGTCGGAACGGGTGGCGAAGTACAACCAGCTGTTGCGGATCGAGGAGACGCTCGGAGACGCCGCTCGCTACGCCGGGGACCTGGCGTTCGCCCGGTTCGTTCCGGAGGGCTAGGCCTGATGGGCAATGCCGGCCCGGCCACGCGCAACGGTGCGCCCGGTGGCACGGTGCCGATCCGTCCGCTGGGGGTACGGATCGGCTACGCGGTGGGCATCACATCAGGGCGCCGAGCTGCGCTGCTTGCTGCGGTGATCTGCGTGCTGATGCTGAGCGTGACAGTGCCGCTGCGCAATTACCTGGGCCAGCGTGCCGAGCTGGCCGCGGTGTATGAGCAGCAGCACATCCTTGCCGACAAGATCGCTGAGTTGGAGCGTCGCCGCGTTCTGCTGGCCGATCCGAAACATATCGAGATCCAGGCCCGCGAGCGATTGCGCTACGTGCGTCCTGGGGAGGCGCCGTACCTGGTGCAACTTCCACCAGGCGGCATCGTCGCTGCTACCGGCAGCGTGCGGTCCCCCACGCAGCCGTGGTACGGCCAGCTCTGGAGGTCGATCAACAGTGGGTGAGACGGTGGATCGCGCGGACTGGGAGGCCGTCGCGGGGCAACTGGGTCGTGCTCCACGGGCGCTGCGGTCGGTTGCGCACCGGTGTCCTTGCGGGCTGCCCAGCGTGGTGCGGACTTCCCCGCGGCTGCCGGATGGCACCCCCTTTCCCACGCTTTACTACCTGACGTGCCGGCGGCTGGCCGGGCTGGTGGGGCGGATTGAGGCTAGTGGGGCGATGCGGGAGATGACCGATCGCCTCGCCACCGATCCCGCACTCGCTGCCGCTTACCGGGCCGCACACGAGTCCTATCTGGCTGAGCGCGACGCCGTGGAACCTCTAGGCACCCAGGTCAGCGCCGGCGGTATGCCGGGCCGGGTCAAATGCCTGCACGTCCACGTCGCCCACGCCCTGGCCTGCGGCCCCGGCGTCAACCCCTTCGGCGACGAGGTCCTCGCCCAGATCGCCCCCTGGTGGCACCCCGGCCCCTGCGCCTGACGCCCTTCCCTCCCGCGTGTCGCGCTCTCTTGCCCGGTGTGTCGCGCGTGTCGTCCCGGGTGGCGGCTCGCGCCCTGAGGCCGCGATCGACAGGGGTCTGGGGCTGCACGCCGTGAGCGTTGGAGACCGAACCGTTCCCCAACTACGGTAGGGCGCCGAAGCGGAAATTCGGAGGTGGGCATGGTGAGGGTGGCCGCGGTCGACTGCGGGACCAACTCGATCCGTCTTCTCGTCGCGGACCTGAGAGCTGGGAGGCTGACCGACGTACACCGGGAGATGCGTATCGTCCGGCTCGGCCAGGACGTCGACGCTACTGGCCGACTGGCTCCGGACGCCCTGGAGCGCACCCGCGTGGCGTTGGCCGACTACGCAGCCATTTGCCGGAGCGCCGGCGCCGAACGGGTCCGGATGGTGGCCACCTCGGCGACCCGGGACGCCGCCAACCGGGAGGACTTCTTCGCAATGGTCCGGTACACCCTCGGCATCGATGCCGAGGTGATCACCGGAGATGAGGAGGCCCGGCTGTCGTTCACCGGCGCGGTCGGTGACCTGGACCCCGCTGACGGGCCGTTTGTGGTCGTCGACGTGGGTGGGGGGTCAACTGAGGTGGTGCTCGGTGACTGGGACGGCGGGAGTGCCGAGGTAACCGCGGCGCGCTCGGTGAACGTCGGATGTGTCCGGATCACCGAGCGGCACCTGCGCTCGGACCCCCCGACACCGGAGGAGATCAGCGCCGCTGAACAGTTCGCGGAGCACACGCTGCGGGAGGCGTTTGCTGATGTGCCCGTTGACAAGGCTCGCACCTGGGTCGGAGTCG
>DASYMC010000261.1:0-3631 GCA_036009255.1 Pseudonocardiaceae bacterium | reverse complement strand
CTGGTGGCAGACCTGGAGAACGTGCTGGTGGTGCCGAACTCGGCGGTCATCAAGCAGGGCGGCGGGTCCTACGTCAACGTCCCCGGACCGGACGGCAAACCCCGCCTGCAGCAGTTCCAGCCGGGCCTGGTCGGCGACGACAACACCCAGGTGCTCTCCGGCCTGACCGAGGGCCAGCCCATCCAGCTGCCCCAGGCAACCGTCTCCGGCAGCCCCAGTGGCGGCGGTGGCGCCGGTGGCGGTGGCGGTGGCGGCGGTGGAGGCCGCGGCGGCGGCTGACCCCACCTGAGCGCAGGGCGAACGAACGACCCCGCTTCGGCCACACGATTTCGTGGAGCCGAGGCGGGGTCGTTTGCCGCGGTCATGGCTTTGACCAGCGCGTAGCGCGCCGGACGAGATGGCCGGTGCCCTACGGTTCCACGAGTTTCGAGGTGACGACGCGAGCTGGCGACGCGTGCACGTGGGAGCGGCAGCTCGTTCCTGCCTACGCTCTCCGGCCTCGAAGCTACGGCGCGTACCCACCGGGGAGTCGTCCCCGCTACCCCTCCAGCCAGATCGTCGGCCCGACAGCAGAGGCAGCGGAACCTGCGGGTCGGCTGGGGCGCGTGCCGTGCAAGTGAGCGCAGTCATACGAATTTGCGCCGCCGTACTTGACGCAGCCATTGGGCTTGGTGCCATACGAGTTGACGCCACCGTATGAGTTGGCGCCACCGTACGAGTTGACGCCACCGTACGAGTTGACGCCGCCATCTGAGTCAGCGCCGGCACCTGAGTAGGTGCCGACGTTCTCGACGCTCAGAACGGGTGCCGCGCCGGCGGCTCCCGTCGCAGCTGCCGTGCCAGCGGAGTCACCCCCTCGGCCGTGGCCTGTACCGGCCAACCCACCGACAGCCGAGCCCGGGACGGACTTGGCCGCAGCGAGCACGTTCGGTGCGCTGATCGGGGCAGCGGACGCAGTGCCCGTAGCGAAGGCAAATGACGCCACCGGCACGAGAGCCGCAGCCGCCAGCCGCTGCCAAATACGACGACCCATCTGGGTGTCCTCCCCGCTGGGGACGCCGCCAGATCGCGGCGCTGGCACGGTCGACCAGCTGAGCCGATCGCCATGACTACCCTGGTTACCAGGATAGTGATCTGCCCTGAGAGCCGGGTGTGGACATGGAGGCGAACCGGCCCCCGCGAGCCGGCCGACGCAGCCGAGGTGCTTGCGCGATCCTGGCCAAGCAGAACCTCTGACTATCCGCGGCGGGGTGCGGCGAGTTGCCCGCTACCGGCCCATGCGACGCGTACCACCCGTGTGCCGGCCGTGCCCGTGCTGACGCTCCTAGTTGTCGCTATCGGAGTCGTCGTCGTGGCCGTGCTGCCCATTACCGGGCTCGCCCGTGGCGCCGGTTACCGGAGCGGGGGCTGTGGCGCTACTTGTCGTGGGAGCGGTGGTACTGCTGCTCCTGGCGGTGCCCGTGCTGACGGTGCTTCTCTTTGCGCCGCTGGTCGTACTCGTGCCGCTGGTCGTGCTCGTGCCGCTGGTTGCAGTCGTGCCGCTGGTTGCGGTCGTGCCGGCGGTGGTCCCGGTAGTGCTGGAGGAGCCACCACCACCTATGCCGACGCAACCATTCTTGTCTCCGTACGGATTACCGCTGCCGTAGATGTGGCTGTAGGGGTCGGAGTTCGGGTTGGCGCCTGCACCACCCGACGATGCGTTGCTGGCGGTGTGGTTCGGGTTGAGCGGTTGCTGTGCGCTTGGACTGTTTCTGTCCTGGCCGAGGCTGTGCGGGGAGCCGTAGTCGAACGGGCAGTCGCTGCGAACAGTTCCGCTTGCTTGCGACGGTGCACCGTGGACGACCGTCGCTGAGACGGGTGGCGTCTGTGCGGAGGCGGTGCCGGTTGCGGTAGCGACGGCGGCCACTACAACCGTCGCGGATCCGACAGTGAGGCGAAGGATTCGGTTCACCCGGCCCCTTCGTTCCAGGGCGGGTCGGATTTGACGACTACCCGGAGTGACTGGCCCTGCCGTCGGCGCGCGATGCATCGTTGACCTCTCGTCTGTCCACGCTTCGGCCAACCCGGCTACCGCAAACCAGGTCGACCTGCCATGGGTTACGCAGCTAGTCGTGCTCTCGATCGAGTAGAGCTACCTATTGGAGGTCAACGAGCGCTGCACCGCGGGGAATCGGCTGATCACACTGCCGGGTATCGCAAATGTCGCGGCTGGTCGCGGGTGCGCCGACCGTCACGGTCCGTGACCAGCAACTGGAGCCAAACCGAGTCCCGGCCGGTGCCGAAGGTTCCGATCACACCGGACGCTGGAACGTCAGGGCCTCGGATCGTCTGCCCTCAATCCCGAGCGTTCCGGTAGCCGGCGTACACCGTGCGCCAGATGATCATGGTGACGGCGTCGAGGAGTTTCTCGGTCTCGGCCTGGTCGGCGGGGCTCATCAGTTCGTAGAGCGCGCGGTCGAAGGTCCACAGCAGCCATTTTGCGGTGCGCTGAGGGTCAAGATCGGGGCACGCTGACCCGACCTCCTGCGCTCGGCTGATGTGTGTGGCGAGGTCGGCCGCCAGCTTGTCGATGAGCCTGACCTGGCGTTCGCGGAGCCGGTCGTCGGATGCCGCGCCTTCGGTCACGGCGGTGAGTAGCGCGCTGTGCCTGATGCGCGCCTCGATGGGTGGCAGCAGTGCCTTACGAAGCTCCGGCATGCCCCCGTCGTCGGGGAAGTCCCACCAGTTCTCGCCCTCGGCGAAAATCTGGTCGAGTACCTCGTCGGCCATCGCGCACAGCAGCTCGCCCCGGTCGGAGAAGTACTTGTAGAACGTGGAGCGCGCGATGCCGCCCGCGACGGTGATGTCCTCGACGCTCAGCTCGACGTAGCGCCGATCGCGGAGCGGTGGCCCCAGGGCGTCGATGAAGTGTCGACTGAGCTCCCTGCGTCGCGACTCGGGCGACCGCTGGAACGGCCTGACTGGTGTGGACACAAACCTGAGGGTAACCACCGCTCCGACGTCGCGTGATCGCCCGACGCCCAGGCCACGTCTATGGTCGAACTCCGAGTCCGTTGTTCAAACGGACAGTCTTGAGTTCGTACTCTCAGTTCGATACCGTCCGGTCATGAACATCAGGTCACAGCGGCTCGGGGTCTACAGCGGGTACGTGTTCATCGTCCTGCTGCTCATCGGCTTCGCCGGTGTCGCCGGCTTCTTCCCGCCACCGAGCCCGAACGCGAGCGCGCAAGCGATCCAGCAGCTGTTCCAGCAGCACTCGGTCCGGATCCTTCTCGGCATGCTGATCTCGCTGATCTCCTCGGCGTTCCTGCTCCCATGGTCCGCGACGGTGAGCACGCAGGTCCGCCGTATCGAGGTGGGCCGGCACACGCCGATCGTGTACCTGCAGCTCATCGGCTTCGGCGCCTTTGTGATCTTGTTCGTCTACCCCGAGATGGTGTGGGCGCTGACCGCGTACCGGCCGAACGACCCAGCCGAGTTGGTGCGCAAGTTCAACGATTTCGCCTGGTTGGGGTTCGTCTGCATCGTCTCGACCGGGATGATGCAGATGGTCACGCTGGGTTATGTGATCTTGACCGATCGCCGGCCGCAGCCGGTGTACCCGCGGTGGTTCGGCTATTTCAACGTCTGG
>DASYMC010000260.1:0-10956 GCA_036009255.1 Pseudonocardiaceae bacterium | reverse complement strand
GCGTCACAACCGCTGCATCATCCTCGACCACTATGCCGATCCGCACTGTGTCGGTCGTCCCGTCGGCATAGCTCAGGGTCACGATACTTCCGAGCCCGGCCTGACCAGCCGGGGTGGGATCGGTCGGATCGGTACTACTGGCGAGCAGGCGCGTGATTTCGGCAATCCGCCGCTCGATCGCCTGTAGCTCGGATGCCCGCTCGATCGCGTCGGCCTGATCCGCGCGATCGCCAGGAGCATCGTCGCCATCGAGGCCCTCGGCCAGTTCGCGCTGTCGGCTCCTGAGCACGTCGAGCTCCCCGCTCAGCGCCCGGCTCGCGTGGTCCTGCGCAGTGCTCCCGGCCATCTTCGACGCTCCTTACAGTGCAGCTCGCCCTTCGACTTTTCCGACCGGAGAGCCCAGCTGATCAACCCAGCAGGACCATACCGTCGGCCAAAACCTCACGTTGAGTGCAGTGTGCCCCGGCTCGTCGCCCAGCAAACCAGCGGTGATCGGGCTTGTGGTCCGCTCAGGGGGGTCGTTCGTCTAGCCTGCAGCCAGCAGGACTCGGTGGCCTCGCTAGAGCAGAGGGGACCGGACGTGGCTGATTCGCTGCTGGAGGATGCGGCTGCGCGGTTGGATGCCGCGCTGCACCACGCGCAGGTTTCCGATGACGCGCTTGAACGGCTGCGCTATCCCAAGTCGACCTTGAAGGTGTCCATTCCGGTCCGGATGGACGATGGGAGCTTGCGCACCTTCCGCGGCTACCGGGTGCGCTACGACGACTCGCGAGGACCCACCAAGGGCGGGATCCGCTACCACCCGAACGTCAACGTCGACGAGGTCTCGACCCTGGCGTTCTGGATGACGATCAAGTGCGCGGTGCTCGATCTGCCCTTTGGCGGCGCCAAAGGCGGCATCACTGTTGACCCCAAGCAGCTCAGCAAGCTCGAGCTCGAACGGCTTTCCCGCGGCTACATCGACGCAGTGGCCGACTTCATCGGTCCCGACGTCGATATCCCGGCACCGGACGTCTACACCAACGCGTTGATCATGGGCTGGATGGTGGACGAGTACTCCATCATTCGGCGCTGCCACTCCCCCGGAGTGATCACCGGCAAACCGCTGCCGATGGGCGGCAGCAGGGGCCGTAGCACCGCCACCGCCGATGGCGGGTTCGATGTGATCGAGGCGCTGCGCGGCAAGCTCATCAGCAAGGATCGGCCCACTGTCGCGGTCCAGGGTTTCGGCAATGCGGGCGCCACAATCGCGCTGCTGCTGCACGAGGCCGGCTACCGGGTGGTCGCGGTGAGCGACTCGCAGGGTGCCATCTTCTCCCCCAACGGCCTGCACATTCCCAGCGTGAAAAAGGTCAAGGAGGAAAGCCGGCTGCTCAAGGCCACCTACTGCGAAGCAAGCGTCTGCGACCTTGTCGATCACGAGCACCTATCCCACGCCGAACTGCTCGGTCTCGACGTTGACCTGCTGATACCCGCGGCGCTGGAGAACGCGATCACCGAAACCAATGTCGATCAGATCCGGGCCCCGGTGATCCTGGAACTCGCCAACGGCCCGATCAGCTCGGTGGCCGATTGTGTACTGGCCGAGCGCGGTGTGACCGTCATACCGGATGTACTGGCGAATGCCGGCGGGGTGACCGTGAGCTATTTCGAGTGGGCCCAGAATCGCGCTGGGTTGTACTGGAGCGCTCAGCAGGTTCGCGACAGGCTTCGCGAGCGCATGGTGACTGAGGCCCAGCAGCTGTGGGATTTTGCGACCGAGCGGCAGATTCCGCTGCGTACCGCCGCCTATGCCCGGGCACTGACCCGAATCGGCGAGGCCGCCGACGCCAAGGGCCGTAAAGAGCTGTACACCAGCTGAACAAATGCCGCCCCGCTGATCATCGGGCCTGGTCTTGCCCGGCCCCGTCCCGGGCTGCGTCGGCGAATGCACGGTCGGCGAGCGGGTCCTGCGCCACGCTCGCGGCGACATCCGGGTCGTCAATCGGGCGCTCCTCGACGACGGGTTCGATGCTCGTGTCGACGTAGTGCACGGCGGCTTCCTCGGCCGAGGCGGCACCTCCGTCGATGCCGTCGTCGACACCATCCATCGCGTCCGGCGTTTCCAGTGCAGCACCTTGGTCGGCGATCGAGATCCGCCCGGAACGGTCAGGGTCAGTGAAGGTCTGCTCGGGCTGCTCGCGGCGCAATCGCTCGCCAAGCGACTCGCCCTCAAGCTGGCCAGCCGGAGTCACGTCGTTGTCGTCGAGTCCGTACGGCCGATCCGGAGGGATATAGCCGGCGTCCAGCGCGTCGGCTCCTGGCGGCCCAACCAAGGTTTCTCCCGTGTCATCCTGGACCGCGTCCGCGATGTCCGCGGCCTCAGGCTGTTCCTCATAGTCGCGCTGCGCCATCTCGTCACTCCCCTCTGCTCTGCGCGGCGGTGCCAGTGGTTACCCGGGTAGCTTCGTCGCCAGGACGTCGAACTTGTCGATCACGGGCGCCGCGGCGAACAGATCGGATGCCTGGGCCATCAGCGCCTCCGCGACCCTTCCGGACAGATGGGCGTCACGCCCCGCGTCATCGACGAAGACGTCAAAGATTCCGTAGGTAGAAGCACCGAGCTTGATAGCGAACCACGCGGTGGTTCCGGGCTCTTGGTTGACCAACGCCAGGCCGCCATTGAGGAAGTCCTCGACAGCTGGCTCCTTGCCGGGTTTCGCCTCCATTGTCACCAGTAGCCCCACCGTGGGCATGTCCGCCATCCCGGAGCGCTCCTTCCTCATCGGTAACCGTCCAGACAAAGACATCCCCCTCCCAACCCAGCCCCAAACCCGCCCCCACACTGCGACATGGATGCGTGTCGTTGTCCGGACGCTGTCTGGGACCGCGATATG
The DNA here is from genome assembly GCA_036009255.1 of Pseudonocardiaceae bacterium. Classification (GTDB taxonomy): domain Bacteria; phylum Actinomycetota; class Actinomycetes; order Mycobacteriales; family Pseudonocardiaceae. The sequence continues at coordinate 8,080 of DASYMC010000260.1, read as the reverse complement.
GATGCTTGTCGCGTGTCCGCGCAGGTGCGAGAGCAGTGGCGCGCACTCTGGCGGCGCTGACCGCCCGCCTGGTGAAGCCCTCGGCAGGCAGGCTCCCCCCTGATATGGGCGGTTGGAGTGGTGGGGCCGGAGGTGACGGTTCTGCCGCTAGAGGTGCTGCGGTTGGTGGTCGGCGGGCTGCTGCTGGTCTTCGGTCTGCAGTGGCTGTGCAAAGCGGTGCTGCGTGCCGGTGGTCAGCTGGCGCTGCACGACGAGGACGCGATCTACTCTCGTAAGCTGCGAGCAGCTCAGTTGGATGGAGACAGTCGTCGACCTCCGGGTGAACAACCCTCCTGTCGAACTCGGCGACAAGAGAGCGGCGCGCCACGGAGACCTAGCGACTAGGTCGCTGGGTGGCCCGCAGTGCACCATCTACTCCGGGGTCTTGACCACGCCGATCAGGTGCCCCTCCGGGTCCTGGAACAGGCCGATCTCGATGTCTTCCATGACCTTTTCCGGGCCCATCGTCCGCGACCCACCGAGGCTCTCGGCCTGGGCCAGCGCGGCTTCCACGTCGGGCACCCCGACATAGAAGGTCACGTGGCCGGTGTAACCCTCCGGACCCACACCGATGCCGCCCCCTATTCCGGGGCCGTCGGCTGTCACGGTTCCGTAGTTCATCGGGTTGTCGGTGTTGATCGTCCATCCGAAGAGCTCCGAGTAGAACGACCTCAGCCCGGCGCCGTCCTTGCCAATGATCTCGAAGTGCACTACTGGCCTTCCCATGGTGTCCTCTCCGCGCTGGAGAACCAGCGCACCCGATCGTCGAGCCTGCTCAACTACGACGTCAGCGTCCCGCAGAACTCATCGCTCGCTGGCGCCCCGGTATTGCAGTTCGGGGACAGAACGCGCAGACGGCGCCGGTCAAGCGTCGATTGGGACGATCACCCGGCCGAGCGGGGTGAGGGACACCGGTACCAGTTTGAGGTTCGCCAAGGCCAGCGGGATGCCGATGATCGTCAGCGCGAGCGCGATGGCGGTGACCACATGGCCGATGGCCAGCCAGATACCGGCGACGATGACCCAGATCACGTTGCCGACCAGCGAGGGTGCCCCGGCGTCGCCGCGTCGCTGGATCGTCCGGCCGAAGGGCCACAACGCGAAGTTGGCGATCCGGAAGGATGCCAGGCCGAACGGAATAGTGATGATCAGCAGGCAGCACACGATACCCGCGAGCACGTACGCCAGCGCCATCCAGAAGCCACACAGCACCAACCAGATGATATTGAGCAGCGTCCGCACGCCATCCATCCTGCCAAAACCGCCGATACCTTGCGGATTGTCTCAGCTATTTCCCAGGCGGAGAACACATGATCTTGATGACCAGGCCCTCGGTGATACCCAGCTGCGGAGTGTTCTCGCGGGCGCGCTCCACCACCTGCCGGGGAGTCAACCCCATATCGTGATATAGCCGCACGATCTTTTCCTGCTCACGGGTCCAAGGACGGCGAGCAGGTGTCCTCGGGGTTGGCGAGCCGCCCAACGCACGTTGCCTAGTCGGCACTTCCCCGCCAGCCCGTGGGGATCGGTAGCTGATCCCCAGACCGCTGTCCTTCTTGGCGAATTCCCCGGCTTCTGCTCGTTGCCTGAGCTCTTCTTGGTCACCAACGATGAATGTGTCAGCGCTCTTGTTCACCCCGATAGCAGTGATCGTGAGCCCCTTATGATGCTTGGCTTGACACTGCTTCTTTGTGCAGTACTTGTACCCGAGTTCGGCACGTTCGGAGAGAAGCTTATCGCCGCACTCAATGCACTTAACAGTCAATCCACATTCTCCACTACGCTGTTCCAGCCGCCACTAATTTCAACCGCCGCGTCAGGCAGAAAATTCCAGTACATTCCTGCCTGACGGTAGCTATGATCAAGTGGCTTTGGAGCCGCGAACCCCTCCCGCCCGACCGCGACCAGCCCGCACGGTTGTCATGGTGAGGTAGTTATGAGGACTGCTTATCAAGTCCTGGCATACCTGATAGCTCTCGAGGTTGTCATTCAGTCCGCGGTGCATGCCGGCGAGAGCCTTGTGGCACACCTGATTTACCAGGGCGTGACCGGGCCGTAGACTGTGGGCGGAGAGCGGCCGACGAACCGGAGTGATCAGCCGGTCTCGCGCTCGCGGGCCTTGCGGGTCTCCCGCTCGCTGGCCTTACGCAGCGCGTCCACCAGCTCACTCTTGTTCATCGAAGAGCGACCACGCACTCCCAACCGCTTTGCTTGGTCGAGAAGTTCCTGCTTGCTCGCGTTCGCGTTGACACCGCCGGAGGTCTCGCCGCTGGGCGGCTGCCCGGTCTCGGGGTCGACGCCGCCCTCAGCGCGCTCGTCTGACGGGCCTTTGCCGTTCTTCGGCTCCCAATGGTCACCGACCTTCTGGTGGGTGTGTTTCAACGCCGCGTAGGCGGTACGGTGCGACCGCTCACCCTCACCGTAGGTCTCGACCGCGGAGTCATGCGCCTTCGACCAGGTCCGCTGCGCCTTCTCCGGGGAGCGTTGCAGCGTGCTGGGCAACTCTTCTTTGGCCGGCACTGGCCCTCACCTCCTCTAACGATGGTTCGTCACAGGAGTACCCGCCTAATCAAAGCCTGACACCAGAAGGGCGGATCACCCGGCGGCGACCTCCCACATCGCGGCCAGCACGATTTGCTCTGACGTGCACGAGTTCGCCGGCGAGCACGTCGGCTGCAGTTGGCATGGCGCCGATCTCGGCGCGGATACCGCCCGCGGCGGCATCGAACTCCGGCTCGGTGATCAGGCGCGTGGCGGCGGCGGCGACCGCGTCTGCGGAGAACTCGTCGGGGGTGAGCGCCAATGCCACGCGAGCGTTCTGGCAAGCGGCTGCGTTCATGAACTGGTCGGCGCCCTGCGGCAGGATCAGCTGAGGTAATCCGTGCGCGAGTGCCCCGAGCATGATGCCCGCGCCGCCGTGGGACACCACGAGGCTGCAGCGCGGCAGCAGGAGGGTGTGCGGGATATAAGGCTCAAGCAGCACGTGCCGGGGCTGCGGCCCGAACCGAGCGGGGTCCGTGTCGGGCCCGGTGGTGACGACCAGGTTCAGCGGTAGCTCGCACAGCCCGGCGATCGCGGTCTCAAGCACGCCGGGTGCCTCATTGAAGATCGTACCGAGGGTCAGGTGGATGGTCTGCGGATGAGGCAGCGCGGCCAGCGCCTCGGGCAACCGCTCGCCCTGCGCGGGCTCGCCCGCCACCGGGCGCAACGGCGTGATCTGCTGCCAGGCCGGCTCACCGTCGTAGCGCAAGCTTGGCGGGCTGATATCCAGGTATGTGGCGCGCCTGATCTCCTCGGCGAGCCCGGGCATCTGCCACTGCTCGCACAGCTTCGCAAACCCCGGGGCGAACCAAGCTTTCCACAAGTGGGCCGACGGCACGGGCCCAAGTCCGTGCACGACGTGACGGGCACCGGTATGCGCCGCGGCGAGCGCGCCGGCCAACTCGGTCATTTCATGAACGATGATGTCGGGTCGCCAGTGCTCGGCCCGCGGGACCAGCTCGACCGCCCGCTTGGCCGCGGAGTCGACGAACACACCCTCTATCTGCGCCCGCATCCGCTCCTCGGAATGAAGCTCGGCCAGGTTCGGGAGGGTGACCCGGACGGATGCGTCGGTCTCCGCGCGGCTGGGGCCGACCAGCCAGGTGTCGAAACCTCGGCGCTCGATCTCAGGCACCAGCTCGGCGCCCGTGGCGAAGGCAACATCGTGGCCCGCCAGCCGCGCTTGGTGCGCCAGCGGCAACATCGGATTGACGTGCCCGTAGGCCGGGCAGCTGGTGAACAGAATACGCATGGGAATCTCCAGGGCGGGGGTGTGCCCACTATTGCTTCGCGGGCTTGGACGGAGATTGGCGACGGCTTGGAACCGCGCACACGTGCTGGGCGAGCGCGTGGAGGTGCAGGCCACCACCGATTCCAGCAGTGGCTGGGCATCGCGATGGCAGACGCGCTGCTCGGCCCGACTGGCTAGCACCGGCGCACTCCGGCGGTGAAGGTGGCCAGGGCATCCGCTGCCCGGCGTGTATCCAGAGGGCGATCCCAACCCAGCGGTCGATCGCCTCAAGAGGATTTCCCCGCCAGCGTCTGGGCGGGTGCCATCGCGGAGTTACGGGCACCGCTCGTCGAGCTTGACCGCACCGAAGTCGATGCGGGTACCGGCGTCGATGGTGGCGCCCGCCGGCACATTCTGCGAGCAGACCTTCCAGTTCCTGTCCAACACCTGCCGGCGACCGGCTCCCGTTGCATCGTGCGATCTCGTCACCGAAATGGCGAATCCGGTCACTCTCTGCACCGCGTCCTGGGCACCTTGCAAATTCGAGCCCACGACGTTCGGCATCGTCTAACTCCCCTGCGAGCCCGCAGCGGAAGAGCTCGAAGGGGGCCGAGCCGGCGACGTTGTCACGGGCGAGGCGCTCATGGGCGCAGTGGCGGGAACGGCGGGGCCCGAGGCGGTGGGTGGGCCAGCGCTGGTACATGCTGCCACTCCCGATCCGAGCAGGACCGAAATAGCTAGTGTGCTCGTCACGCCCCTACTGTGCAGATTCTCCAGCCTCCCAGCGTTGAAGCGCCGGGACCCAGTATCGCCCTGGTGTCGCCGAGTTCGACAGGAAGGCTGTCCCACGCCACGAGAACCGCCCTGGTGTCGAACTCGGCGACACCAGGCGAGGGCGGCGGATATTCCGGGGCATCCGCCGTAGAGATCCGCGGCATCACTGACGCGCAGCAACCGGACTGTTGGATGGCCGCGGGGGGTGCTCCATGTGCGTGGAGTACCCCCCGCGATGCGTGGGTTGCGGCGTGTGCCTGATCAGAGGTTGATCTCCTTGGCCGTGCCGGGTGCCGTGACCTCGATCTTGCGCGACTTGGCCTTCTCTGCGACGGGGATGCGCAAGGTCAGCACCCCGGCGTCGTAGCTGGCCTCGACACGATCGGTGTCCAGGGTCTCGCCGAGGAACAACTGCCGGCTGAACGTCCCGCGGGAGCGCTCATTGGCCTGCAGCTCGATGTCCTCGCTGTAGGTCGGCTTACGCTCGGCCTTGACCGTGAGCACGTTTCGCTCGACATTGATGTCAATCGAGGACGGGTCCACTCCAGGCAGATCGAAGTGCACGATGAACTGCCCGTCTTGGCGGTAGGCGTCCATGGGCATGATCGCCGGGTGCGACCTCGTGCCGTTGGTGCCAAACAGTGCATGGGTCAGGCGGTCCAGCTCCCGGAACGGGTCAGTACGCATCAGCATCGTGGTCTCTCCTTCAAGGCGTCGTCACGGCGCCATCGATACACACTGCTCTGGCGTGCAGTGATGCAACCATCAACGATCCATGGCTCTAACATGTTCCCATTACTCTATCTTTCTTGCTAAGTATGTACTCAATCTAACCCATAGTCTGCCCAGCAGCCGGGAGGGGCAGCAAGGGATCTCCGTCCGGACGAGGTCGGCGCGCGAGCACGCAGGTGAACATAGCGATGGTCACTGTAAGGTTGTTACGTTCAGGACACGGAGATCAGGTGACGCAACCACCAGAACGAGCAAGCTCGATGACGACGACTACCCGGCCTACAGCTCGAATCGACCTTCCCCGAAGCCGCAGGCCATGGACTGCCGACTCGGCACGCTCAGCTTTCGTACTCGTCGTGGTGGCGCCACCACACATACGGCGCGCTGCGGCCAGTTTTCGGGTGAGTCTTCCAACAGTCTCCTGGCAGCCAAGCGGGGTCAGGCCGAGGAAGGTCCACACGCTGCCGAGCGCCTCAACACCGCGTCCGGAGGTGAAATAGGTACGGAAGACCTCGTTCCCCTTACAGACCACCCGCAGCCCCGCAACTCATCGGTCCCAGACGGCAGCGACGTACTCCGAGGCAGGTGTGACCCTCGCAACTATTCGTAGCGGAGGGCTTCGACGGGACGTAGCCGGGCGGCGCGGTTAGCCGGGTATCCACCGGCCACAAGCCCGATCGCAAGGCTGATCCCGAAAGACAGCAACACAGACGGCAGGGTCACCTTCGGGGCGAACGTGTCGAGCGTGGAACCCAGAGCGGGCGCGACCTCGGCGCCGAGCACCGCCAGCCCGACCCCGATCAGGATGCCGATCACTCCGCCGACACCGGCCAGCACGACGGACTCGATGAGGAACTGCTGGAGGATCGCGCGGCGGGTGGCGCCAATCGCCTTACGGATGCCGATCTCCCGGGTTCGTTCAGTGACTGACACCAGCATAATGTTCAGCACGCCGATACCGCCGACAACCAGAGAGATCGCTGCGACGCACGCGGTGAACAGGGTGAGGATTCCCAGAATTTGTTGGAAGGTCTCCAGCCGGCTACGCAGCGATTGAACATCGAAGTCCCTGTTCCCGGCATCCTTGATCCGGTGCCGGTCGCTGAGGGTGCGGATCACGTCGTTCTCGGCGGCGGGCACAGCGTTGGCCTCGTTGACTTGCACAGTGATCTGATTGAGCTTGTCGCCGCCGCCGAAGACGTAGCGACGCACCGAGCTCAGCGGCATCACCACGTTATCGTCGCCTGGCTCACCAACCGCCTGCATCACCCCGATGACCTTGAAGCTCTGGCGATTGAGTCGGACGGTCTGGCCGAGCGAATCCTGAGCGGTACCAAACAGAGAGTTCGCAACGATAGGACCGAGGACCACCACCCTGGCGGTGGAGCGGACCTGCGCATCGTCGAAGAACGTTCCCACTTGGAGGTCCCGGTTGTTCACCTCGAGCCAACGATCCGTGGAACCGATCACCTTCGAGCGAAACTGGCTACTCTCCGTTTCAGCCAGGGCATCACCGGTCGTGGCGGGCAGAACAACAGCCGCGTTGGGGACCTGTCTCTGCAGGGCCGTGACGTCACCGTCGATCAGGTCCTTCGGAGGGGACCCGCCAGGGACGTTGCCAGTCGACGGCACAATGGTGATCAAATTCGCGAGCGGTTGGACTTTCTCATTGACCGATGCCTGCACTCCGTTACCGATAGCGACCAGTAGAATCACCGCAGCGACGCCGATGATGATACCGAGCATAGTCAACACGGAACGTAACCGGTTGGCACGTAATCCGCGAAGCGCGATGCGAAAAGCTTCCCGCAGACTCATTCTTCACGACGTAACTCGCTATCGGCGTTGCGCACAAGGGGTTTACTGGGTGCAACCGGCTTTGTAGCCAAAGCCTTGAAGAAGGTGTAGGGGACGGTTCCACCGGCGGCGGCACTCCCGTCGCAGGTCGGCGATCCCCCGGTCCGGCCGACCTTCCGGGCGCGATCATGCACGGCACCGCCGCGGGCCTGCACCTGGTAATCACTTTCGAGGCCGATGTGACCGACGTGGACCGTGGGGCCAAGCCGTGCCCGCGACGTGGCGGCGTGGGTTCCGCTGGTCGCTGGCAGGGTGGTCTCAACTCGGTCTCGCCCCTCGGCGCCGGTCAGACCGTCCGAAATCACTGACTGACATAGGAACGGCTGGAATAGCGTGGATCAACTCCTAGTAATGCACGTGAGTCCCGGCGGCCACGGTGCTGTTTCCCACCGCATTGATTTGGAACGGCAGCCCTGGTCTCGAGACAGCCTGGTTCCGCCACCTCCCGCGCCGCTTGCCCAGATTTTTCCACTTTCCTGCCGAGCCTGTGACGAAGCGTACGGAATTGGCGCGTTGGAAACCCAGTTGCATTCCACCTGGGCGCAGATGCTCTCGGTCGTCACCGAAACCGAATCCCGCAGTATGGCCGTCGGGTTAGGATATGGCAGCACAAATAAAATTAGTACAGGCGATCGCGCGGATACCCCGCAACGAAGCCCGGGCCCGAGTGAATGCCGCCGCTGACATGCTGCCCCGTCGCGAAGTGAACGGCGCGCCGGTCGAGCCGAAACTTCCCGTCACGGCGACCACGGTGGCCGACGCGGCGACCGAAATCGACCTGCGCACCGCCCCGCAACCCGACGCCGACGCCCTCATCGACCTCGCGGCCCCCGCACTGAGCGAGGGGCAACTCCCCACTGAGAGCGGGAAACACCCCCAGGACGTGCTCACCATCAACCTGCCCGT
>DASYMC010000259.1:0-5404 GCA_036009255.1 Pseudonocardiaceae bacterium | reverse complement strand
ATGTCGATGCCGGCGATGCGTTCAGACATGGTGGTCTCCTGGTCTGGTAGTGACCGCAAAAGCGGAGGCTGAGGTGGCAAGGCCCGGCGCCGGAGGCGCCGGGCCTTGGTCAGGCAGGCGCGGTCAGGACTGTCCCGCGCGGACGCCCTGCTCGACCCGGTCGCCCAGGTCCTTGTCCACGTTGCGCCAGTAGTCGAAGGCCCGCAGCAGTACCGGCTCGGTGACCTCGTCCAGTAGGTGGCCGACGATGTTGCTCACCAGCCGCGCGCGGGCGGCGTCGTCAAGCACGTCGCGGACCAGAGTGCCGGCCTGGCCCCAGTCATCGTCCTCGGCGTGCAGGGTTTGGGCGGCGTGCACCATCTCCCCGTCGGTGTACCAGCCTGCCGGCTCGCCGTAGCGCGCGGTGTCGGCTTTCGGTCCGCCCTTGGAGTTCGGCGCGTACACCGGGTCCGAGACGTTGCGGACCCGCATGTGGCCGTCCTTGCTGTAGCTGTGCACGGGCGATTTCGGCGCGTTCACCGGGATTTGCGTGTAGTTCACCCCGATGCGGGCACGGTGCGCATCTGGGTAGGAGAACATCCGGCCCAGCAGCATCTTGTCCGGGCTCGGGCCGATACCCGGCACGAGGTTGCTGGGCTCAAAGGCCGCCTGCTCGATCTCGGTGTGATTGTCGGTCGGGTTGCGGTCCAGCGTCATCTTCCCGACCTCAATGAGCGGGTAGTCGCCGTGCGGCAACACCTTGGTCATGTCGAACGGGTTGAACCGGTAGGTCTTCGCCTCCTCGAACGGCATGATCTGCACCTTGAGGGTCCAGCTCGGATACTCACCGCGATCGATCGCCCGGTACAGGTCACGGGTGTGGTAATCGCCGTCCGCGCCCGCGAGGCGGTCGGCCTCGTCCTGGGTGAGGAAATCGACACCCTGGTCTGAGATGAAGTGATATTTAAGCCAGAACTTCTCGCCGGCGGCGTTGATCCACATGTAGGTGTGGCTGGAATAGCCGTTCATGTACCGCCAGCTGCTCGGGATGCCCCGGTCACCCATCAGGTAGGTGACCTGGTGGGCCGACTCCGGCGAGAGCGTCCAAAAATCCCACTGCATGTCATGGTCGCGCAGGTTGCTGTCAGCGCGGCGCTTCTGGGAGCGAATGAAGTGCTGAAACTTCATCGGGTCGCGGATGAAGAAGATCGGCGTGTTATTGCCAACCATGTCGTAGTTGCCCTCGGTGGTGTAGAACTTCAGGGCGAACCCGCGGGGGTCGCGCCAGGTGTCGGGGCTGCCGCGCTCGCCGGCCACCGTGGAGAACCGGGCCACCATGTCGGTCTTGGTGCCCGGCTGGAACACCGCGGCCTTGGTGTAGGCACTGACATCGTGAGTCACTTCGAAGTGGCCGAACGCGCCGCTCCCCTTGGCATGCGGTTGGCGCTCTGGGGTGCGCTCACGGTTCCACTGAGCCATCTGCTCAATGAGGTAGTGATCCTGCAGGAGAATTGGGCCGTCCGGGCCGACGGTGAGCGAATGCTCGTCGCTCTCGACCGGGATTCCGGCATCCGTCGTCGTCGGCTTGGGCTGGGTAGTTGTCACGGTGTTGCCTCCTCGTAGAGATGAAACGTGCCGCGGTAACGGCGCGGAAAGGAAAAGGACGGGGCGCCGGACCGCGGATGCCGGATGTTCGTTCACACTCCGTTGATGCGCGCGATGCTCGCTACGCCCTCGCTACCGGCTGTGGGCTCATGGGCGATGCCGATCGCGGGTAGGTCGCGATGAGGCCGCCTCGGTGGGCCGTGAGGGTCACGGTGGCGATCGGCGGAGCATTGCATGCACGGCAACGTCATGCCTCCAAACTGGCCTTTCGGTGCTCGTTCGTCGTCGACACCAGCGCCCATTTGCCATTCCCGACGGCGGTAATCCGCAGGTACCTGCTAGCTGCCATCGACAGCGGCACGAACCTGCTCGGTCACCGTGTGGTGGTGGCGCTCGCTCAAACGGACTGTCGTACCGGTCCGGCCGGCTAGAGGGTCAGGACTTGAGCAGCCAGCCCGTGGGCTCGGCGAGCCGATCCGCCTCGGCCGGCCCCCACGAACCCTTCGGATAGATCATCGGCTCTGGCTTGTCAGCGAGCAGCGCGCCGGCCACCTGCCAGACGTGTTCCAGGCCGTCGGGGCGGGTGAACAACGAGCGGTCACCGAGCAGCACGTCGTGGATCAGCCGGACGTACGGCGGCAGCGGATGCGCTCCGGGTACCGTCCTCAGCGGCAGCGCGGTGTGCGCCGTGCTGAGCGTCAGATCAGGTCCGGGTTTCTTGACGACAAGCGACAGGTCCAGTTCACCGTCACCGGCGAGGTCGAACGTCAAGACGTTGCCCAACGCCGGTAGCTCGTGCACCGGAGCGTCTGGCTGGCGGAACACCAGGCTTACCTGCTGGCGCGACGCCGCCAATTGCTTGCCGGTGCGCAGCAGGAACGGCACCCCGCGCCAGCGGTCGGTGTCAACCCACAACCGGGCCGCCACGAACGTCTCGGTGCGGGAGTCGTCGGCCACACCGTCGATGTCGCGGTAACCCTCGAACTGGCCGAGCACCACGTTGTCCGGTTCCAGTGGGCGGAACGCACCGATCACCGTCTCTCGGGCTGCCGCCAGGTCGTCGGCGCCGAAGCTGGCCGGTGGTTCCATGGCGACCTCGGCGGCCACCTGGAACAGGTGGGTGACGAGCATGTCGAGCACTGCCCCCGTGCTGTCGTAGAACGCGGCACGGTCGGCCACGTCGAGCACCTCGGGCACGTCGACCTGTACCGCGGCCACGTGGGAGCGGTCCCATACCCCGCTGAACAGCCCGTTGCCGAAGCGCACGGCGTAAAGGTCCTGGGCCGCCTCCTTGCCCAGAAAGTGGTCGATCCGGAACACCTGGGTCTCGTCGAGGACCTGATGAACCGCGCGGTCGAGCGCATGAAAGGAGTCCATGGAGGTGCCGAACGGCTTCTCGAAGACCACTCGGGACCGGGCGGCGAGCCCGTGCCGCCCGAGGCCACGGATGAGGGGCTCGAACGCGGTTGGTGGCACGGCGAAGTAATGCACCCGCTGTGGGCGTCCGCCCAGCTCGCGTTCCGCTTCGCTGAAGACATCGAGAAGGCTACCCGGGTCGTCCGTCGAGAAGCCTCCGCCGGCGAAGCGCAACCGGGAGCAGAACTCGTCCCACGGGCCCTCACCGGGCTGCGGGCCGAACTCGGTCAACGCGTCGTGCACTCGGGCCTGGAAGTCTTCGTGGCTCACGTCACCACGGCCGTTGCCGATCAGCCGCCAATCGTGCGGCAGCAGCTCTGCCTGCGCCAGGCGGAAGAACGCCGGTAGCACCATCCGGCGAGCGAGATCCCCGGTAGCGCCGTAGAGCACGAAGACGGTGGGGTCGGACACCCGGCCAAGCTCAGGCACGGCACAACCTCCCTGACGACGGATGGCGGCGGAGACCTGGCGACTGGTTGCACCATATGCCGGGTGCGGCCGACTGGTCGTCACCGGCTCCCTGGCCCTGGCAGTCGGTCGTGGGGTAGCAGTTCCAGCCGGATGACAGAGGGTCCGAGCGGGACTACCCGGACCTCGGCGATACCTAGGTCGTACGCGATCGTCGCAGCGTGTGCGGAAAAGTCGTCGGGTGACTGGCCCGGAAATATGCGGATGTTCAACCCCACCGGTGGGCCGGGATCCACCGAGATCACCTGCGGAATGTGGTAGACCCAGCCGGCAGCGATGCTGTAATCGCTTTGGGCCAACCCGAGCCCGGCGATGATTTGCTCTACCCGCCAGGCAACCTGCTCGTACCGAGCCTCTTGCCGTCGCTCGAGTTCTCGATTGTGTCGCCACTCCAAGGGATGCCGGAGCCTGGACAGCCACGGGGTTTCTCCCTCAGTGACCGCCTCGGTGCCACGCGGGTGCCGGCGCTTGATCACCACGTCGGGCCCGTGCGGCAGCAGGCTCTCGTAACCGGTGTCAGACCATTGCACGAGATAGAAGACGCCATCGGGATCGTTTCGGACTTCCCGGATCTGACCCTCACGCACTGGCTCGTGCAGCTCCTGGGGCGTGATCATGATTTCGTCGCCGACCCGGGCGGTCATCGGTGCCTCCTTCGGTGCTGGGCCAGACCGTGTACTTTCGGCCGGCCGTGGGAGGGACCACTCTGCGACTTCTCCATGAGGCCGGGTGGGGCAGCCTCGATGAGCGATGGCCCCATGACCTCGAGGTTCGTCTCGCAGCTAAGACATGTCGTCAGGGCCACCACCCATCTGCGCTCCTCGGCAGCTGGACTTCTTGCCTACCTGCCAGCAGGAATGTATGTGACCGGGCGGCTTCGTCCGCGGTGAACCGCATTGGTTGCATGTGTAAAATACGCCACCATGTTGATCTTAAGTAGGCGGCGAACCAACCGATCTACAGCGGACTCCGCCATCTGCGTGGACATACTTGATTCACGCTACTTTTAGTGAGCTTACTGACGACGATCGTGGAGATCGAGCAGCGGCGCGCGTCGACAGCGGGTGGCGCGAGGACGTAAACTATAGTCAGTTCGTCACAGCGCCCGGTCGCGGCTGAGCCACGTGGGTCGAATTGGGCGGCGTCAGACCCGGTCCTCGGGGGCCGGAACGCGGCTCCTGCAAAGGTGAGAATATGGACACCATCGCGCAATCCTCACAGTTTACCGCAAGTACTTTCAGTCAGTACCGTCATATTTGTGCATTTTTCTACAGCATCGACGAGCAGCGTCGCCTGCTGCGCCCGTTCATCACGGATGGCTTCGACCAGGGAGACAAAGTCTACCATTACGTTGACCCTGGGCGATGGGATGGACAACTCAGGTGGCTCGCCGAGGCAGGTATCAATGTACCGGAGGCGATGGGCACCGGCCAATTGGAGGTGCGGCCATGGGAAGAGAGTACACTCCGCGGAGGCCGCTTCGACCTGGACACCTGGCTGGCATCATTCGAACAAGTGCTTCAGTCCGGGCCGGCAGCAGGATACGCGCAGACAAGAGTCCTGGGTCACATGGAATGGGCGCTCCTTCACTTGCCAGGCGTCGACGATCTCATCGAGTACGAGACGCGGATCAACTATGTGATTCCCAAGTACGAAGGTGCAGTGATCTGCACTTATGATCTGACGAAGTTTGGCGCGAGCGTGGTGATGGACGCCTTGCGTACGCATCCAGTCGTGATTATAGGTGGGCTGCTTCAGGAGAACCCGTTCTTCGTTCCTCCTGATCAATTGCTGCTCGAGATACAGGAGCGGCGGTCCGTCCCCAAGAACGCAAGCACGGCAGGCTAGATGCCCATCGATACCAATGCTGAGGTCGTCGCGCTGCGAGCCGTACTCCGGGATCTCGTGGCGCTCTCCGCAATCCCAACGGCGTGGG
>DASYMC010000258.1:0-7744 GCA_036009255.1 Pseudonocardiaceae bacterium | reverse complement strand
ACCGAAGTAAAGATCACCGGACCCCAACCGGGCCATCCACCCTGCCAACCCCTCGCGCCCCCTCGGGGTGCCATCCCGGAGCGGAGTCCCGCCAGAAGCACATGCACGGCGCTGCCCTGGTCCAAGCCTTGACCTGCGGTTGCCGTGGTCGCCATGCGGTACATGCACGTGCCGTGCGATCTCGTGACGGCGATCGCAGCCGAGGTCGGCGCGCCGTCATGTGGGCGAAATCGAGTGCAGACGACGGCGAGGACGATGGTCAGTAGGCCTGCTTGTGACGTTCCAAGCTTGATGGCGGTGAATCCTCGAACTAGTGGTTGATCATGTGAAAAGTGGCACTGTTCAACAGTCCTTGTGGGCCGGCTCTTGCTTTCCCGCACCCGCAGCATCCACGACGGTGGACGGCCGGGTACAACGTGCTTGGGTAGCTACATCGCGCGAACCGCGACCACTTCAATCCGCTGAATAAGACGAAACCTCCACGCGCACCCACTGCATAGATAAGCTGTTCGAGGCACTCGGCGGGATATATCAAACCCTAGCAGGAACGGGACGTCATATTTCATAACAGACATAAGATCGAGTCAACCGTCACTGGAGAGGAAGATCGGGATAACGAACTATCCCAAGAAGACCTGGACGCAAGAGCGACTCGGACTGACGTCCCCGATTACGCCTTCCTGATATCAGGAGAGCTACAATTCTATGTCGAAGCCAAACGGCCGCGCACGGGAATCCGAAGGAAAGCGTCCACCTTCCAGATCAAATCTTACGCATGGATCCGGGATCTACCGTTCTCGGCAATCACCGACCTTGACCAACTTCGAGTTTTTTATACAAGCCACCGACCCGATCGGGACAACCCGCGAGCGGCTTTGATGGCCGACCTATCTTATAAGAGTACCGGCGGCCCATTATTTGTGAACGTGAGTACCGGCGGCTACGGTAAGGCAATGACATGGCGGTCGGAGCGGCACTGCTGGCGCCCGCGGTTGTGCCCGAATACCCCTTTGAAGCACCGTGTCGTTGCGGTTATCGAAGTGCTGGGGCCCGATGGTACACACTCGTATCGGGTACGGGCGGACAGCGGCCACGAATCCATGATGGCGCCCGGCGCAGCCGCTCCACCGACCGGGTCAGATAGCGGGCACGCAGCTTCTGTGAGAGCTTGTGATCTCAGAGTGGCTTGATGTTCACCGCCTGGAGGCCCGTGATTTCGTCGCCGGCGACGCGCAACGCACGGACGACCGGCGCAGTTTGACGATCTCGGGGGCGGGTACCGAAGGTATGAGCAGTCTCACCCTGTGAACACCTCGGAGAGATGACGTAGCATCATCATGCCTGGTTTGGCGATCAGCCGTTGAGGCCGCACTGGGAGACCCTCCAGGCCGCGCAGGTACTCCCCAACGAAATCCGCACCCGCTGCCAACGACAACGGGAGGCCGCCGGAGAATCGGGCGTTGACTTCAGTAAAGACAAACTGGCCCAATGCGGTATGGAACCCCTGGATATTGGCTGGTCCTACCAACCCGAGGATATCGAGCAGCCGCGCCACCTGGGACACCAACAACTCGCAGCGAAACGTCCGCCCCTTTGTGCTGATTCCAGCTTTGGTCTCCAGCCGCCAACGCGGAACCGCGCCAGCGAGCTGGCCGTTTCGGTCCACCAGCGCGTCAACGGTGAACTCGTCGCCCGATAGCCGTGTCTGTACCAGCGGCTCCGAGACCCGTGGCAGGATCCAACACAGTTCATCGACGGTGTCCATGGCGTAGACGTCTCGTGAGCCTTGGCCGAACCGCGGCTTCACGATCCATGGCCCGGGAACGCCTTCCACAGTCCCCAGAGCCGTGGACGGGGCCGGTATCTCTTGTTCCCGACAGATTTGAGCAAAGCGCCACTTGTCAGTGCAAGCCTGCGCGGTGTCAGCAGTGGGCAGCCAAGTGGCCAGACCGGCCTCAGCCAGCACCGCTGACCCAGCGCACAGGAACGGAATCTCCTCAGCGACCGTACAGATCAACGCGGTCGCCCTGGTCTGCTGCGCGAGTTTCGCTACGTGCGTCACAAAGTCCGCATCGTCAGCGCGCGGAAGCAGTCCAGATTCGTCCGCGAGGTGCATACCGACGGCGCACGGATCGCAGTCGGCGCCGACGACTCGCCGCCTGCCGGCCAGCGCTTGGACGATGGCCACGCCAGCCGCCCCACCGGCACCGGTCACGATCACAGCATCTGATTCGATATCAGAGCATCTGCTGCCTATTCCGATCTTCATAATGCGCATTCACTCAATCTCTTAACGACGCAAAGCGACTGGACGTCCCCAGCGCGGTGCTGAGGGCTGCTGTCCGATCTGTGCTGCGCCAGAGGCCGCGTAGGCGCTGCGGTCGTCCCGTGTGCCACCCTCCCGGCCCTCTCCGACCGGGCGTGCTCCTCGTGAGCCCAGAGCCGCAGCTGCAGAATGGCAGGCTGATCGGCGGGTTCCCGCGAGTTCTTCGGGTCGCTCTTCGCCAACACCCTCAGCACCATTGGGTCTGACTCCCGTCGGCCGTCCGGCATCCCCGCCACCCTCCTTGTCTCCGGGTCCCGACGACACCACTGGTGCCGCGCCGCGCCCAGCTCGGCGACTAACCCCGGACTGAGCGGCTGCTCGAGGACGAGGACGGAACCAAGACGCGCCTGACCTTCCGGCCGAGACATCCCGGGTAGGGTGCGGGCCGCCGGTGGCCACCACCGGTCCGGCAGAAGTACAAGGAATGACCAGAAAGCCCACATAGGACACCGATCGCCGGGCCGACCGAGCAGGTCATCACCAGTGAGCGCTACGCCCCGGCGAGTAGCACTAACAGCCTGGGGTGAGCAGCGTGCTCCGAGGAGCAATTGTCAATACCTAGTGAAGATCCTTTAGGCGGCTTCCGGTCGAGGGTGTTCGTCGGGGTCGTTCGACGAGCTTGCCGGCCTCGAACCGCGCGCCGGCTCGGACGAGCGCGACCAAGTGTGGTGCGTTGACCGCGCGTCAGCGGTCCTGCGCAGCCTCGATGAGCTTGACCGCCATTGCCGGCCCCGCGGCGCGTGATCCCGGGCCTGGGGTGAGCTTTGTGCGGTGCCGGACCGTGGCAAAGGTCGACTAGATCGGGTTCGCCGCCGACGCACCCTCGTGCAAAGCCTGGGGACTATCCCCAGAGCGGACGTCCGCCGGAGGCAGTTGCATTTGGTGGGCGGTCCTGGGCATTGCCTGAGTTGGGTCTCTGCTGGTCAGTCCAGGTAGTCGCGCAGTCCCCAGGAGCGGGCGGGGTGGCGCAGCTTGGCCATTGTTGTGGTTTCGATTTGTCGGATGCGTGCTCGGGTGACTCCGTGGGCCCGGCCGATTTCGTCGAGGGTGCGTGGTTGGCCGTCGGTGAGTCCGAATCTCAGCCGGACAATGCTAGCTTCCCGCTTGGACAGCGTGGCTAGCACGGAACGCAGGTGGCCTCGCAACAGGGTGAAGGAGACCGCGTCCACTGCGATGACGGCTTGGGAGTCTTGGATGAAGTCGCCGAGTGGGCAGTCGCCCTCCTCGCCGGTTGTCTGATCGAGGGAGATGGGTTCCCGGGCGTAGCGTTGGATCTCCAGAACTTGCTGTGGAGTGAGGTCTGTTTCCGTGGCCAGCTCCTCGGCAGTGGGCTCTCGGCCGAGGTCTTGGAGCAGATCGCGTCGGATGCGCATCAGTTTGTTGATCATCTCCATCATGTGCACCGGGATCCGGATGGTGCGGGCTTGGTCGGCCATCGCTCGGGTGATGGCTTGGCGGATCCACCAGGTGGCGTAGGTGGAGAACTTCAAGCCTCTGGTGTAGTCGAATTTTTCCACCGCGCGGATCAGACCGAGGTTGCCCTCTTGGATCAGGTCCAGCAGGGGCAGGCCGCGACCGGTGTAGCGTTTGGCCACCGAGACGACCAGCCGCAGGTTCGCTTCCACCAGGTGGGTCTTGGCGCGCTCGCCGTCGCGGATGATCCAGCGCAGATCCCGGCGCAGCTGGGGGGAGAGCTTCTTGTTGGTGGAGTCTTTGGCCCGGCGGATCCGCTCAGCGGCAAACAGCCCCGCCTCGACCCTTGTGGCGAGGGTGACTTCCTGCTCGGCGGTAAGCAGCGCGATCCGGGCGATCTGCGTGAGATAGGTGCGGACCGAGTCGGCCGCGACGGTCAGTTCGGCGTCTTTGCGGGCTTGGCGTAGCGCTGGGGAGTCGTCCTCGTCCCAGACGAAGTCCTGCGCGCCGGGATCACCGGGCGCCTTCGCTTGGTCTGCGTCCATGGTGGTCTCTTCGATCTCAACGGCGAGTACATCGGCAGCAGCGGGGCCGCGATCAATGCTGGTGGCCACGGTCATCTCGATTCGACCTCGATATTGGTGGCGGATTCGAACAAACCCACGTCTTGTGCTGAGGGAGCTGGCTACGGTGCCGGCCGACACCCACTCACTGGCACGGACAGTCGGGTGCCGACGCCCGGGGAGTGCCCACCGAGTCTTAACCACTCGTACAGGGCGCCGCTGGTAGAAGGCGGTGATCCTTTACCGAACAGGACGTCGCCGGCGCCTTAACGAGCGACCCCGAGGCGCAGGCACCGTGACGCCGGCTCGGTCAGCTGCACCAAAGCCCCGCACCCCCGGGCAGGCAAGCGGACGACTGGCTCAACCGCGACACGTACTTCGCGGGCGGGACGTTTGATGCCGGCAAGACGGCGTAGGACGATCCCGGAGACTTGAGGGGACGGAGATGCCGAGCGGGCGCGCTTGGGTCTAAATGCTGATCGGCCGTAGGGCGGGGTGCCTGGCCGGTCAGTTCGAGCGGCCGGACTGGAAGTAGCGAGACCCGCGCACCGGCGCGTTTTTCGATGATGTGGTGCGTTTTGGTTCCACCGTGGGGTGGACGGGCTGCGCATCGACGTTGCGCACGGCTGTTTAAGGCCGAGGGATTGCCCGACCTCGGGTCTGCGACGGCGCCGCGGATGCGGTTGCGGGACAATCCGCTGGCTGCGACCGTGAGGAGCTTCATGAGGTCTACCGCCGTGCGTTGGCCGAGGTGTACTCGCCGCCACGGGTGCTGATCGGCGAGGTCAACCTGGCCCCGGTGCGGGTGGCGCGGTACACCCGAGGCGACGAATTGCATCAGGCGTTCGCGTTCGCGTTCCTGGGCGCACCGTGGGACATCCGAGCCCGGCAGTCGATCATCAACGGGCTGCTGGAATCCCGGATTCATGGCGGGGCGCGGGTCACGTGGGTGGCGGAAAGCCACGATGTCGTCCGCGCGCCAACCCGGTATGGCGGCGGTGCGCGCGCGGCCGCCCGAGCTCGTGCGGCCCGGTTGGCCCAGCTCGGGTTGCCCGGCGCCGCCTACCTCTACTAGGGACAAGAGCTCGGGCTGCCCCAGGTCGACGTGCCCGTGCCGGCGCGACAGGACCCCGCGTGGTCACGCGCTGGGACCTCTCGCGACGGCTGCCGGGTTCCTCTGCCGTGGCGATGCGACCAGAATGGAACACACGCCTTTTCGGCGGCGCCAGCGCGATCACCTTGGCTGCCAGTCCCAATGGGCTGGGGCGCGTACTCGGTGCAGGTCCAACAAGCAGACCCCACCTCCACCTGGCACCTGTGCCGAGCCGCACTGACCCTGCGCCGCCACCTGCACACCCAAGGCTTCCTGTCCGCGGACAACGCCGTGAACATCGACATCCACGCCCACGGGGCATGGGTCATACGTAGGGGCGAGGCAATCACCTCATAGTGGCAATGGGAACCAGACCGGTCGGCCTACCGCCGGGCCAGCTCCTGATGATCAGCGGCCCACTCGACCCCGACGGCCACCTACCCCCAAACACGACGGCATGGCCGCGCGGCCAAGGCCAAAACCCGATGGGCTAGGGAGTCTGGACCGTGGTGGGTAGGCATTCGGCACACGTAACGAAGATGTGTCCCGCGTCACTCGGAAGCGTCGTCCTCCCTGCTGCCACCGACGTTCTGCCTCACGCCAAACTTGCAGAACAGATGGTCGCAGCTTAGGAGATCAGGCCCATGGCAGCTACGCAGGAACAGATCCTCGACGGACTCGCCGAGATCATCAACGAGATCGCCGGTATCCCAATTGAGGACGTACAGCTTGACAAGTCCTTCACCGATGACCTGGATATCGACACTCCGTCTATGGTCGAGGTCGTTGTAGCAGCTGAGGAGCGCTTCGACGTGACGATCCCAGACGAGGATGTCAAGCACCTCAAGACCGTCGGCGACGCCGTTGACTACATCCTCGAACACCTGACTAGACTGCGCTCGCTGGTCACGTCAGCTTCGAGGCTGAGGCAGGATCAGGTCCCGCGGCCTACCGCTACGCCACGAGCCGACCGCATGTGCAGGTAGTGCCACCATCCGCGCGACCACTTGCGCAGTTGCCGGAGGGTCTTCACGCGGAGAAACATCGAAACAGTCCGGTTCGTGAACTGGACCACATTCCGTTGCGCGGTTAAGCACGGGTTTCTTGGTAGCTTCTCTCCGAGTGGCATTGTGACGTCCCCAAGTGAGAATCCCTGGCGGCCAGTTGCGCGGTGCCCTGCGGATCACCTCGCGCTACAGCTGAGCCCGTGACCGGAGCACCCGCGCTACATTCGGTAGCCTACTGCTTACTATTGACGTTTCGCGGGAATGAACAAGGGACGTACAACTCGAGCGCGAGGAACAACAGGTAACGGCATCCCCGCCTTACGGGATAACAAGACGTGCGCTTCAAATAGGAGGGTTGAGATCATGCGTTGCACGCACTGTGGAACTGAAACTTCACCAGAAAACGCCGACGAACCTGTCGGTGGGGCGGCACTCGGGCCGGATGACGAAGAAGTCCGCTGCCCCGAGTGCGTCACCGGCGCGCACCGGCAGGCCACAGGGGTGGGGTTCGCCCCCGCCCAGCCGGGACAGTGGATGGACGACAAAGTCCGGGAGATCCGGCTTCGCCGCGGCGCCATACGGAAGGGCCTCACGCTGATGAAGTCCCGGTCCCACGAGTCCCGTGCCGACGACCTCGGTAGCTACTGGCCGGCCACGGCCGACAACGACAGTGGTTCTTGGGGCTGTCGCCTGCCGGTGGGCCCTGACGCGGGAATGATCCTCGACGAAGTCGAGGAGTACCTCACCTACCGCACGACCCGCGCCGAGATCATGGACTATCTCAGCCAGGTGTACGGGTCGGCGTTCGTCGAGGATTTGATCAAACACCTCCCGCAACTGCGCGCGGAGGCCCTCACCCTGGCACAGTTACGTTGCAGGATCACTGCTTTGGCCACCGTGAGCTGATGCGTCGTCGCTTTTGCGTATCTCTGCCGCGGTCCGGGTTCGCTGGCTTTCTCTTCCCCGGAGATAATTCATGCTGACGGTACGCTTCAATGCCGTTAAGTTAGAGACTTCAACCGGATTGCTGGCGCTGTGTGAACCGCACAGACAACACGTCCCGAGACTGCGAGCGGCCACGCGGTCAGACTACGTTCGAACTGGGGATATAGTCGACGTAGGTGATCGGTGTCTGAGATCTACGAGGTGGAACGATATGGGTCCGGGCGACCGCCCTTGTCCAACCAGAAAAGAACGCCCTGCACCTCCCTACACTATCGCGACCTGCAGGCCATAGGGTCAGCCACTACAACTGGCGAATTACCTCGGCCGGACTGCAGTGATGTGCAGCAAGTGAAAACGCATTAACTTCCAGCAACCGTGATCCCTACCACACCGGCAG
>DASYMC010000257.1:0-4088 GCA_036009255.1 Pseudonocardiaceae bacterium | reverse complement strand
GCCGATCCGCCCCACGGCCTCGATGACCTCCGCTACCCGAGTGACCAACACCGCCTGCTCCTCGCGTACCAGATCCTCAACTCACCACCGGTGCCCACACTCCCCCATCGTTGCAGGCCAGCGGGGTAGAATGGCCTCACGCTTGCCCGCCTTTACCCAGCGGTGACCACGCCTCCTGCGACCACACCGCGACCACAGACCGAGACCGCCCGGCTCCGCCCACCGCGCATGACGACAGCCGGCCGCAGCGGGGGCAAGAGGTGTTGCCGGTGGTGGTGATGGAGGAGATCGAGCGGCTGAGGTGGGCGCTCAGCCAGATCATCGCGTTGGCCGATGAGGCGCCGGGGCTGACCGACGAGCAGCTGCGGGAGCGACTGCTGACGCTGGCTACCCGGCACGTCGGTAAGCCTCGGTAAGGTTCCCTGACCAGCCAACTGCCGGGAATGAAGATCGAATGACGCCGGCGCGGAAACCAGCGAAACACCAGAGAAGATCCACAATGCGAGGGAAAGGGTGGCCGTACCGGGCCCCCGACCGAAGTAACCGGTACGGCCACTCGGGGGATTAACGACCAACGTCAGTGATCAGTTGTGGTGACGTCGTGGTAGCGCACCGAGCTGACCGCGGGAAGCCATGCCGATACAGGGTCGGGGGTCCCATATCGGCACGGCCATAGTTGAAACGACCGCGAACGCGGCTGGTCACGCTCTAACAGCAGTGAGACCCGCTGTGTTGTTGCGTTGCAGCGCGGTGTCGGACGATGCGGGGGCCAAGAAACGCCACCAAGCTCGCCGTGACCTGCGCTCAAGCCGTTGAGGTGGGGCATGTCCCCCGGCCAGCGCCGGGACATGGAGCTACTGCTGTCTGCCCTGGGCACCGTGGAATTAGCCCGGAGGAGTACTCGACGCTGGAATGGCTGGTGGGGTTCAAAGGTGGCCAGCGTGGAGAACAGCGTCGCGGTGATCACCCGCGCTTAGGCAACCGGGTCCTGCCGGCAACTACCATCACACACGGCGACCAGTTGTAACGATGGGTCACCAACATCCGATATACCGAATGCTCGGCTGGCGCGTCAGCGGTCGGGTGGCCGGCGGCACGGGTTCAATCCTCCTTGACCGTCCCGCCGGCCCTCCCGACGTGCCCCGGCAGACCCGGTAGCCGAAGTGTCCGTTGCCCACTACCCGCGATCTTGCGGAAAGTGGGTCCCGACACCTGCGGGTTGCCGAACGCCCCGCTGTGCGGTACCACGCTGGCTGTTCCGGCGGCATTGGATGGGACAGGGCTGGTCCGCCCGGGGAAGGTGCGCCGTCACGGTCGCCACGGTGCAGTCGGGCCGATCTTGAGCCGGACCGGCGCGCGGCGCTTCGCTTCGCGTGACATGCACACCAGCCTCACCGTGGAGGCATTGGTCACACCTGTCGACTCTTAACTGGTTTGTGACCGCGTTGGTGTGGTCGTCGCTCAGGCTCGGTGCCATGGTCGAATCTCGGACGTCGGAGGACAATCAATCGGGGGGCGCGGCAACAGGGTCGTGCAGCAACACACGATCGGGATGGCGGACCACACCGCACCGCGCACCTGCTGACACCCGACGCCGCGGCCGACGGCCTCCCCCGGGGCCGGTACACCGCCGTGTGCAGTGAGGAAATCCTGCCCGGGGCGCTCGTCGCCCGCAGGTGTTCACCGCCACTCCCAATGACGACGGTGCGACAGCCGCCATGACGACGAACTGTGGACAACTGCCGATGCCGAACTCGGTGATCGGCGCCGTCACCGTGACGACAGCCAGCGACGGCGCGGCGCGCGAGGCGCCCGGAGCGATCGGGGGCAAGCCGACCCGCACCGCAGGCGCGCAGCGCCGAGGAGCGGAAGCGGTGCGGCAGCACTGCCCGAAGTGACCACCTGCGGGTGGCCACGCTCATATGGGCTACGGCAGGTTGACGTCGAAGCCGCCACTATGCCGACGAAGCTAGCCGAACTGTCGGCACCGTCAATGACGCGTTCATCGTCACCTTCAGCGGCGGTCAACACCAGGGCCCGCTGGTGCCCGCTGTGCGTGCCCGTCCCCACCCAGCGGGGCTGAGCAGTCCCACCGATTCGCGATCACCGGTCAGGACGCCGAGGGCCGTAACCGGACCCTGATCTTGTGGCAGGAAACGGATCTGGTCGAGGGCCGCGTGGTGCGCCGGGTGGCAGTCGGTGAACCTGTCTGGGATGAACGCCAGCGGGACCGTGACGCAGGGCGCCAAGCCGGGGCCGGCGTTGGCCTATTTGAACGTTGGCTGGTGCACGTGGCTGGTGCTCACCGAGCTGGTGCGGGACGCTCAAGCTGTGGCGGCGGTGACCGAGCAACAACTACGCGAGGGGCCCACCATGAATTACCCGTTGATGATCGCGTTAGGTCTCCTGCTCCTGGCGGTAAGTTCCCTGGTGACGCACTCGACGGCACGTACCGTTCTGGTGGTTTTGGCCTGTGTCGCGTTCCTCATCGCCGTGATCTTGACCCTAGTTGGGACCATCGGGGTGCCGGGGACCTGATGCCTATCCGAGCTGTTACGGGCTGACCAGCGTTTCAGTTCCCTGAACCACCACTCCAACACCCGGTAGCCCGTGCGCAGCTTCCGGCCAGAGCCTCACCGCCACCGCGGCGTCGGTCACTGAGCGCCATGGGCCCGGGTGTGCCCAGGGCGCTGCTGCTTCCAGCGCGGGTCAGGCTGGTGCTGCGCTGGCTGGTCTGCTGGTCAGGACTCCCTGCGATCACGTATTCGCCGCTGCGCGTGATGGTCACCCCTCCAGCGAACCGTCTACTCACAGGACCGCTCGCTGGTAGACCCCAACTTGCTGACCACCGCCCGGCTGCGTCCCCGGTAACCCGGGCGACCCATGCTGGTCACCGGGAAGACCCAACGCCGACGACGACACCAACCTTGGGATGGATCGGGACACCTAGCGCTCTGGACACTGAGCAGCGGCTCCACACGATCGGGGCCTGTCCGTCGCGGCTGAGAGCCAGGCATGTGAAGGCCCCGTGCGGAAGCCGAATAGGGGGTAGTGCATCACGGGGCCTGCCAATGTCATCGCAGTGCGCCACGGCCTTGTTACAGTGCCCGCCGATCCACCGTGTCTCACTCGTTGCAGCTAGCTGAGGTAGCCGTCTGACAGTGGCTGCAGTACCTGGCCATCCGTTACACGAACAGCTCGCCCGACACCGCGCGATGTCCTCGGTCCGCAGCCGCCTGCGGCTCTTAACGCTGTCACGATTGGTCACCGTGGGCGACGACATGTAACAGTTCGCAGCAGGAGACGATAAAATCGATACCCAGCTACACGACCCCAAGCCCCGGCAGGTGAAGCCTTGGCCATCCGGACTGCTGCTCCCCAACCCCCGGCCAGCGCACCACCCAGCCCACTCGCTTCCCTGGCTCCGCCGGTGACGTTCAGCAGGCTCGCCCAGGGCACCCACGATCTCCACGCCGAGGTGTCCGCAGGACGACTGTCCGAATACCCGGCGAAGGTCCAAACCGGCTACCGACCCCGCACCGTGTCCGTTCTCCTTGATGACCCTGCCGCTGCCGCACTATCCCTACGCACCCACATGGAACCCGCCGACCTCATGGAGCTGGTCCTTATCCTCGCTGAGGCGGCAGCGGACGTACTACGCGAGCGGAAAAAGGACTAGACGCTTCGACGCCCCGAATTGCTGCCATCGTCGTCTGCTTCGCCGGTCCCTTAGCCCTGTTGCGACAGGGTGCCTGGACTCTTCAGGCGCCAGTGGTGAAGCCAGCCATTGTGAGGGGGTCAACCGCATGACCGATGTCACGGCACGAGCCCGACGGCGGCGTCGGCGCGCTGCGGCTGGACTGCTCCTCGAACTCAGCGGCGCCGGACTGACCGTGGCCGGGCTCCTACCGTTCACCTGGCCACTCGGAGCGCTCCTCGTCGCGCTCGGCGTCGGTCCTTCATCGACCGGCTCAGCCCGCGCCGGTTCGACCGCTTCGAGGAGGTGCTGGTCCGCAACCTCACTATGATCGGGCCCGTGGTCGCCCTCAACCCACCCGGTACCGACCTCGCACCGATTGGGGCAGCAC
>DASYMC010000256.1:0-3742 GCA_036009255.1 Pseudonocardiaceae bacterium | reverse complement strand
TCGGTTGCCCGGCCTGCTCGCCGTACACCACGCAGGTGGACGCGATGACGATTCGCCCGGCACGGGCGTCGGCGAGTCTGCCGAGGATGGTCAGGATGCCACCGACGTTGGTGCGCCAATAGTCGACCGGATTGTTCCGCGACTCACGCACCTTCGTCAGCCCAGCCAGGTGGCATACGCCATCAACCTCAGCGAGCGCCATGGGCAGAGTCCCAGGCGTCTGCAGGTCGCCTTGCAGTCGCTGGACACCGGTAGGCAGTGCGGACTCCGGAGAGCGGGTCAGCCCTGTCACCTGGTGCCCTTGCTCGACCAGTAGTGCGGCCACCGCGTAGCCGACAAAACCGGCGGCCCCGGTGACCAGGACCCTCACGGACCGAGTAGCTGATGCCGGTGCTGCCACGCTAGCTCAACGCAGGCGCGGGAGATCGGGGACAACGGTTCAACGCGCAGCCGCTCGCGGGCCGCCTCGGTGAATGGGATTCCCACGGTGGGGCGGCCTGCATCGGTGCTGACCGCGGCACCTTCTTCATTCACGGCGACCATTCCGGCAAACAGCGCATCGAATACGGGCGCCGCGATGACCGCGACCGTCAGCAGCTCTACCCACAGGGTGAGCGGTTCGAGTACCATGGCGCAGGCGACGACGCGGAGGTCACCGGCCTGGCGTGCTTTCTCGAAGGATACGAATGGCTCGTCGGTGTCATAGGCGATGGGGTCGACACTGTTGCCGTCGTGCTCGCCGTTGCCGAGGAACTCCTCGGAGAACTCGCGCTGGATGTTGCGCCAGAGAGAGAAGTCGTTGGTTTGATGTGCCGGCGCGAGGGCGGCGGGCTGGAAAACACCGGCGGGGATCACGTGGTACATCCCGACAGCGGCGGCTACTGATTTGGCGTCCCGCTGATGCAGGTACATGCGGTGACCTTCGATGGAGTCGCGCCGGATCGTTAACGTATTGATACTGGGCAGCATAGGTCGCGCATACAGGTCGAATGGGTCGATGATGCTCCGGCGGAACGGCAGATTCGCGAAACTCGGTCGCTTTTTTCCGGCCGCGAGCCATGCTTGCGCGAACTCGTGCCCTAATGCTTCACCCACATCAAGTACATCGAAGTAGCTCGTGTAGTTAAACCCTAGCGTTCCCCGGGAACCTAACCATTCGACGTCGAGCAGTCGATAGCTGACGCGATTATCGAGTAATTTTGGTCGGGCGAGGTCTCGAAGCGCGCGTGAATAGCGGTCGTAACGCTCACCGCTAGCCATCAGGGGCCGTGCGCCTGCTGATTGTGAAGCCTTGCCCCCCAACTGCGGCGTCGGCGATTCGGTGCGCCAGGCCAGCTCGATATCGGCTAGGTCGACCGGGCCGTCCGGCAGCCAGCTCGCCGAGGTCAGAACCGTCGTTCCCGGGATGCGCTGTTGCGCCGGGTACAGCTCAGCGGCCAGGTCGCCGAGAACCGCGCGGTGGGCGTTGAGCTGGCACCGGATGTCCCGCCAGTGCTCCTGGCTGTCCCGGACCGGCCCCGGCCGGTCACTGACGTGCGAGGCGAACGGGCGCGCGTCCGCCGACTGGTCCGGCAGAACGCCGAGCCGCTCTGGCGGAATGCCGAGTTTGCTCGCGATGTGCCGTAGCTCCGTGACGTCTCGCAGGGCTTGGGTGCCTTTCTCCAGCTTGGACAGCCGCGATTGCGTGGTGTTGAGGCGGGCAGCCGCGTCCTGCTGGGTCAGCCCCTCATAGGAGCGGTACCAGCGGATGATCTGCCCAACGTCCGAGCCATCCGGTGGCGCGGACGTGGCGTGCGCAACCTGCAACCAGCCCATGAAGCTCCCGTCCGCGGTGTGCTCAGCCGTCCCCCTGATGATCGCAGGTGACGCGGTGGCTGTCAGGTCATACAGCGCTGTCGCGGTTTCGTCCTCAGCGGCGTGAGCTGGATTCCCGAACGGCGGGTTGGGTGACTCCACCTCGACGCCGGTTTCGGCGATACTCCTGGTGAACCGGGCTTGGGCCCCCTCTCCGGCGCGTTCCAAGGTGGTATCCAACGCTTGCTGCATCTCAGCGCTGGGTACGCGGTCCGGCTTTTGACGCCATGTTGCGACCGTCCGCACCGCAGTGCCCAGATGCGCAGCAAACGACTCATTGGTCATCCGTAGCGCGGCTTGCAGCGCGCACGCGGTGCGACCCGTCCATAGCTGCACCGGCTCCATTAGGAATGGCCCCGAGAGTCGCGAAGTGCGCTACAAATGCACTGCAAGCGCGCTAGAGGTGCATCGCGGGTGCATGGTTCGTGCGGCGGATTCGCCGTTGACTTATCGGCATGAACAGCAGCCACCCGGAACACTTAGCCCCTCATCCCTTTTTGGTTCGAGTCTACGAACCTGATCACCGCTTCGACGTTGGAGTTTATCTCCTCGAGACGGTCGCTCAGTTCGTCAATAACACCGAGCCGTTCCTCTATCTGCGCAAGACGATATTCAATCGCGGACAGTCTTCCCGGGATGTCGTCATCGGAACGGCTCACCGGTTCACCGATATCCGGGACACGCTGACCCTTCAGTACCGCGACCAGGTGCTGCGGGTGCCACCCCAGTGCCATGGACAGTGCTTCCAACGTCCGCGCGCTCCGCCGACGCTGAGCGGAGTTGTGGTAAAGCTCGCCCACTGTTGCTTTCGAGACCCGCGAGCGCTCAATCAACTCAGCCTGATTGATGCCGAGTTCTGTCATGCGCTGGCTGATCGCCTGCGCGACCGCCGCCCAGTCCTCCGACACATATTCCTCCGCGCTCCGCTCTGGCGGCAAAGACTAGCGCGGGCTCATGCGGGTTGACGGATGCATCCGTCCAAGGCTGCACCCATGCCTCCTTCCGGATTAAATCATCCGATCAAATAGCACTAAATCATCCGAAGTGTATCGACCAGAAGGGCTTCATTTCATGCGTACTGACATGTCCGACGCCGCGCCTCCGGCGTACTACACGATTCGGGAAGCCGCGTGGATTCTCGGCGTCCAGCCGTCGACCGTCTCTCGTGCGATTCGTCTGGGCACGCTGCGTACTGTGCGGCGGCATGGCCGGCTGGTGGTTCCGGCCAGTGCCCTGACTCTGCTGCTCACAGAGCTCACCGGCGATGACCGGGGTGAGTCCCGATGAACCAGCCCGGTGGTGCGGTACTGGTCGTGGTGTTGGCCATGGCCGGATTGGGGATGCTGGCGGCGTTTCGCGGCGGCGCCCGCAGCGGACACCGCCTGGCCCGGCACAACCAGGAAGTCACCCGCATGGGCGGCAACTTCCTCCGGGCGCTGGGCACCGCAGGTTTCATCGTCGCCGTGCAGTGGGCGGTGGTGTTCTTTACCTCCGACGCCCGCGCCTGGGCTGTGGCGCTGGGCGTACCCGCGCTGTTCGCCGGTGCCGCGATCGCCCGGATGTTCTCCGTCACCGAAATCATCCACCCGCCCACCCGCAAGCGGGATCGCCGATGACCAACCACCCACCACCACGAGAAGAGACCCCGTCAGAATCATCAGCAGTCGACGGCGCTTTGCCCGTAGCGGCCCAGACGTGCCAGATGGAGCCAGCCGAGCCGATATACGACGGCGAAGTCGTGAACGATTTGCCGCGCGGTGCACGGCGGGAGGCAGATCGCCAGCTTCTGAACTGGTGGGGGCGGTGTCGGTACGTGCCGGCCGCGCTCAGATCTCAGCAAGCGCTGCGGCAGGCAGCCAAGGACATGATCGTCTGGGTTGTGCGCTCG
>DASYMC010000255.1:0-2489 GCA_036009255.1 Pseudonocardiaceae bacterium | reverse complement strand
GCCGCATATACACCTTATGAGGCTCTGATTACTACCGGTGGCGCCGGGCTCCTAGGGTGTGGTGGTTGCGGTGCGGTAGAACTCGGCTGCGGTGACGGTGGCGGGGACGCCGAGTTCGGCGGTGACCGTGGTGATCGCGGTGGCGCCGATGTTGAGGTCGGCTTGGCCGTTGGTGGTGAAATACGGTGCGATGAATGTCTCGTAGTGGGCTCGGGCTTCGTCTGCGGTGTGTCGGCCGAGGAATGTCTGGATATGCTGCAGCGTGGTGTCGGTTCGTTGTGGATCACCTGCAGGCCGCGCCGGTGGGCTCGTACGACGACCTGGACCGCGGGGTCGTCCGGGTGGATGTGGGGGGGTCGACGGCCACGCCTACGGTGGGGATCTGGAAGTGGTCGCCGACCCAGGGCGGCGTCGATCCTGCCGTCGTGTAGCCAGCGCAGGTCCATGCCGTAGTCGCCGAGTGGGCGGACGAGGGCGTGGATGTCGCGGTCCGGGTCGAGGCCGGCCTGGCGCAGCACGATCCGGGCGAGGCACCCGGGTGCGGTGTGGGGGGCGTGTACCGCCAGCCGTCGGCTCAGTTCGACGGATTCGGCTCCCATGCATCGGAACCCGCTCACTCGCAGGCGGATGAGCTGCACACGCCTCCATTCCGTCGCCGGTCCCCACTGGCGCGCCGCGCCAGATCCCCGCAGACCTTAATCCGTCCAGCGCACGGCCGTTGTCTACAAGACGACCGATCGGGTGGCAGCGGTGGCGGCTGATCCGCCCATCTCCGACAGACAGCCACCACGGCGAGCACAAACTGGCCTGCCTACCGATATCCGTCACACACGGAAACCCTCGGACCTCATGCTGCTTGCCCGACAGGATCTCCCCGGAGCCACTCCCGCGCCAGCTGTGCAGGCATGCCCGGCGGAATGAGCCCGTTGTGACCGCGCGTCAGCGGCAGTAGAGGACGTTGCATCTGGCGGCTCACTCTGGATAACGATGCTTCGCGGTGGCAGGCGGCAATGTCTGATGCTGATCGCCGCGCACCAGTAGGGATCCGCTTGCGGCACATCCATGATCTTGCCGTCCTCAGGGGCGTCAGCACCACAAGCGGGTCTGCTGGCGGGTGCCTGGATCGGCTGTGGCCGCTGTGCCTCGGCTGGTGCTGATCAACGGTGCACCCGGCAGCGGGAAATCGACGCTGGCGCGCCGCTACGCACAGGGACGGCCCAAATCACCTTGCGGGGCACGTATCTAAGGGCAGGAACGGGCGCTCTTTCGAGTACGGACCCTAAAGGAGCCGAAGGGCGAGCCGCGGTTGCGGTCGAGGTGCTTGGCCGGTCGGTGACGGAAATCAGGGTCCAGGCTCGGGTTTGACGAGGAGAGGAAACGGTATCGCCATGTCAGATGAGGGACGTTTGCAGAGGCTCCAGACCACGGAACGTGTCATCAGGCTTGCCGAGTCTGGCGACGATGCCCTGGGGCCGCTTAAGGACCTGCCCGGGAAGTGGGAGAGCAAGGGTCACGGCTGGAACATGATCGCTCTGCCGTTTGCCCGGACCCAACCAGGCGCCCTCGACTACCGGTTGCTGCTCAACCAGTACGACGAGACCCTCAACTTCACCTTCGTGGACAAGCGCGTGCCCAACCGAGGCGTTGACGACACCCATACCCAGCAGACCGACCAGCTCATTGTGACGCTGGACTATGAACAGGTGATCCACCAGGTTGCCGTGACCGATCGGCCGCCGAGTGACGTGGCCGGGCCGCCTGGCCTCGCCATACACCATGAACCCGGACTGTTCCTCAACATGGTCAACCTGACCGACGACGGGATAGACGTGGCCCGACTAGCCAGTATTCCGCATGGCAACTCGGCCCTGGCCCTGGGAACCCACTCCGAGGTAGACGGAGTCGCGCAGATACCACAGCTTAACGGCCTGCCAGTCGGTGTGAACCAGGATTTAGCCAACCCCTACCTGGAGCCCTACCAGCACTTCCATGCGAACCCCTTCGTCGGGACGGTCACCGCCCCGGGCTTCCCAGGCTTCGACCCGGTAGCGCCCCATCTGCTGTTGACCCTGGCCAACCAGGGTGTCGACGTACAGACAACCACCGTCCTAGAGATGGACACGACAACCCAGTCAGGCGGCATCACCAATATCCCGTTCATCGAGAAGCAAGCCGATGCCGCAGCCATGAAAGCCACGTTCTGGATCCAGAAGCTCGACGGGGGCAGCCCGACGTTCCGTCTGCAGTATCTCCAAATAGTGAACCTGGAGTTCTTCCCACGCCGGGACGGCCTGCCCGGACGTATCATCTGGCCGCACGTTAGTATCAACACGCTGGACAAAGTCTCGGACATCCCCGACGTGGCGTGAATGCTCGGTGGCTCGGCGGACTTGGTACATCCATTGCGGACCATCCCTGCTCGACCTGTGCTCATAGAGAACCTGGTACGGGGACGCCTCAGCTCAAAGGACCCGAGCACGGCAAGGCGT
>DASYMC010000254.1:0-8547 GCA_036009255.1 Pseudonocardiaceae bacterium | reverse complement strand
GCTAGTCGCAATGAGAAGAGTCCTGCTAGCTGGAATGTGCACAGGCGTCGAACAGCGCTAACAAATCGCCCCATTCCAGCTAGGGGTACCGGGAATTACCAGCCAGCTGTGAGCACGAAGGGGGTGCTGCCCGCGACGACGTCAAGCGCCTGCGACGCGAAGCTGGTGGAAGGAGCGTCGGATCAGGCAAACCCAGGAGGCAAGGTCGTGGCAGGCAACCGAGCAGTGGTGTACCAGGGACCGGGGAAGGTCTCTGTGGAGTCGGTCGACTATCCCGAGCTGGTGCTCAAGCCCGGCCCAGGGGTGCCACCGGGCAACGAGAACCGCAAGTGCCCGCACGGCGTGATCCTCAAAGTCGTTGCCAGCAACATCTGTGGCAGCGACCAGCACATGGTCCGCGGGCGCACCACCGCACCGATGGGATTGATCTTAGGTCACGAGATCACCGGTGAGGTGGTGGAGAAAGGCCCCGACGTGGAGAACCTGGCAGTCGGGGACCTCGTCTCGGTGCCGTTCAACGTCTCCTGCGGCCGGTGCCGCAGTTGCCGGGAAGCCAACACCGGGGTGTGTCTGAATGTCAACCCCGAGCGCCCCGGCGGGGCATACGGCTACGTCGACATGGGCGGCTGGCCCGGCGGTCAGGCCGAGTACGTGATGGTGCCCTACGCGGACTGGACCGCGCTGCGCTTCCCGGACCGCGACCAGGCGCTGGACAAGATCCGGGACCTGACCATGCTCACCGACATCTTCCCCACCGGTTATCACGGCTGCGTGACCGCTGGGGTGGGCACTGGATCGACGGTCTACATCGCCGGCGCGGGTCCGGTCGGTCTGGCCGCAGCGACTGCGGCGTTCCTGCTCGGTGCCGCGGTGGTGATCGTCGGGGACCTCAATGCCGAGCGGCTTGCACATGCCCGCACCTTTGGTTGCGAGACCGTTGACCCCTCAGCCGGACCACTCCCCGACCAGATCGACCAGATCCTCGGGGTGCCTGAGGTGGACGCCGCGGTCGACTGTGTCGGCTTCGAAGCCAAGGGCCACACCAAGGACGGGCAACAGGAGGCTCCGGCGACCGTGCTCAACGCGGCGATGGAGATCACTCGCGCCGGCGGGGGGATCGGCATCCCCGGGTTGTATGTGACCGAGGACCCTGGGGCCAGTGACCCTAACGCCCGGGTTGGATCGTTGTCGCTGCGGTTTGGTTTGGGTTGGGCGAAATCGAACTCCTTCGCGACCGGGCAATGCCCGGTGCTGCGCTACAACCGAGCCCTGATGATGGCGATCCTGCACGATCGTGTGCAGATCGCCCGCAACGTCAATGCCACGGTCATTTCGCTGGACGCCGCTCCCGACGGCTATGCGGAGTTCGACTCCGGCGTTCCGAAGAAATTCGTCCTCGACCCGCACGGCATGCTCGGCGCCGTGTAAGAGTGGACATGACCACCTCGCCGCCGTTGCCGGGGGCGCTGGGCACTCTGGCGCCCCTGCTGGACCACTACGGCTACCTTGCGGTCGCGGGGCTGATCACACTGGAGGACTTCGGGGTCCCGGTGCCGGGCGAAACGGTGCTGATCGCGGCCGCGGTCTACGCCGGGGTCGGGCGGTTGAACATTATCGCTGTGGTGCTGATCGCGGTCGCCGCAGCCGTGATCGGTGACAACATCGGTTATGCCATCGGCTGTTTCGGCGGGCGACGGGTGGTAGAGCGATTCGGCCGCTACCTGCTGGTCACCCCACAGCGATTGGACACCGCGGAGCGATTTTTCAACCGGCACGGCGGCAAGGTCGTGACCATCGCGCGGTTCGTCGAGGGCCTGCGGCAGGCCAACGGGATCATCGCCGGCACCACGGGGATGCCCTGGCGGCGGTTTCTCGCGTTCAATGTTCTTGGTGCCGCGTTATGGGTGGGAATCTGGACCAGCCTGGGCGATCTGGCGGGTGCTCACATTGGTGCGATTTATGACCAGATCAACCGCTACCAGAGCTATACCCTGGCCGCCGCGGGCGTGTTTGTCATTGTCTTGATCGTCCGGCACGTGCTACCGCACCATCGCAGGCGCGAGACGACCAAGCGGTCGCCATGAGCGCTGTCGGTCATGCATTGGCTCTGGCGGGCTCCATGACCTGGGAGATCCTGTGGGCGTTGATCCTCGGGTTCGCGCTATCCGGGGTAGTGCAGGCGGTAGTGCCCAAGTCGACGATCGTGCGCCTACTCGGTGACGACCGTCCCCGGACCCTGGTCACAGCTGCCGCGCTGGGAGCGGCGTCCTCGTCATGCTCCTACGCGGCGGTAGCGTTGGCGCGGTCGTTGCTCCGTAAGGGCGCGAGCTTCGTCGCGGCGATGGCCTTCGAGATCGGCTCCACCAACCTGGTAATCGAACTGGGCGTGCTCCTGGCTCTGCTGATGGGCTGGCAGTTCACTGCGGCCGAGTTTCTGGGCGGACCCATCATAATCGTGCTGGTTGCCGTGTTGTTCCGGCTGTTCGTCCGCCAGCACCTGATCGAGAAGGCGCGCGAGCAGGCCGACAAGGGCCTAGCGGGCTCCATGGAAGGTCACGCTGCGATGGACATGTCCATCCAGACCGAGGGCTCGTTCTGGCAGCGGTTGTTCTCAGGTGACGGTTTTACCGCCGTAGCGCACGTGTTCATCCTGGAATGGGCTGCGGTTCTGCGCGACCTGGTGCTGGGCCTCCTCATCGCCGGAGCGATCGGCGCTTGGGTGCCTGAGGGAGTCTGGCGCAGTTTCTTCCTCACGGATCACCCTGCGCTGTCTGCGCTGTGGGGACCCTGGCTCAACATCGCATTTCTCATCCTTGCCACCATGCTTACCATTCGTTTCGTGCGTACCGGCGGAATCGCCATGCTGCGAAAGATGGGCGGCTCACCCGACGCCGCGGCGCAGCACGGCCACTCACTTCACCACGGCGCGGAACTTAATTCAGACAGCGAGCATGGTCCAGGCCCCGAGCACGGCCTTCATGGCGAGCCTGGCACATCCTGATTACGCGACGTGTCCATGATGCTTGCTGACCGTGGTATTTTGACCGTCCGCTGTTTTGATCTTGGAAGGTGCTGCCCATATGCGCCTGCTGCCGACGTTGACGTGCGCGCTGCTCGCTTGCGTGGGTCTGCTGGCGAGCGGACTTTCCGCGCCACCTGCGGCCGCCGCGTCACCGGCGCACTGTTCGGAGATCGACTTACCGGTATCGGTCCCGACCCCCCGCGAAACGATGCACGGCCAGCTCTGCACGCCGGTGGGGCGCGCACCCTCGACCGTGCAGCTGCTCGTCCACGGCGCAACATACAGCCATCTCTACTGGGATTTCCCCTACCAGCCCGAGCGTTACTCGTACCAGCGCGACATGGCCCGGCACGGCCATGCCACCTTCGCCGTGGACCGCCTCGGCACCGGCCAGAGCAGCAAGCCGCCGAGCGTGACATTGCTGGACAGCGTCGAAGCGGCATCGATCCATCAGATGGTCGGCCACTTGCGGGCGGGCCGGGTTGGCGGGATGCGTTTCGACCGCATCATCTTGGTCGGACACTCGCTAGGCGCGGGCGTCGCGACCATCGAAGCAGCCACCTACCACGACGTCGATGGGGTGATCCTGACCGACACATCGCACCTGGTATCGGCGCTAGCCGCGGTCAACGGCCCGACCGTCTATACACATCCGGTCATTCTGGATCCGCAACTTCGACACCGCGGCAGCGATCCAGGGTACGTCACCACTAGGCCCGGGTTCCGGCCAGTTTTTTACGAGGCCAGCGACGCCGATCCACAAGTGATCGCGACTGACGACGCCACCAAGGATCAGCTGTCGCTCATCGGCTTCGGCCTGGTTCTGACGTTCGGTGACGAGGGTCCCGCATCGCTGCGCATTGATGTTCCCGTCCTGCTAGGGGTCGGCGAGAAGGATTTCGCTTTCTGTGGCTTTCTCTCTCGGGACTGTTCGAGCGCGGAGGCGTTCCGGAAGCAGGAAGCACCATACTTCGCTCCGGCGGCCAAGCTCTCCACCTTTGTCCTGCCGGGAGCAGGACACTCCATTGCATTGCACAGGAACGCTGGCGAGTATCGGGACGCGACGCGAGCCTGGCTGCGCGCACGGTTCGGAGGGGCGTCGGAATCCCGAGACGTCAGCCGCGTGGAGACCCGCTGACCGGATCCACCGGGTGGCCGTCGCCGTGGTTGGTGATCAGCGCGCGGATGGCATCGGCGGACAACTCGGACTTGGGCAGGAAACCGACCACCGGGCTGGTTGCGATCAGATCGGTGTAGTCCTGCTCGGCGTGGGTTGAGATCAGGATCATCCGGATGCGCTCCAGGCTCGCTTCCCGGGACAGTCGCCGGGCGAGGTCAAAACCGCTCTCCCCACCCAGATCGATATCGAGCAGTGCGATATCCGGCTGCAACTCGGTGGCCTGCTGGAGGGCCTCAGCACTAGTCGAGGCCACGCCGACGATCATCAGCCCCTGGCGTTCCAGCAGGCCACGGGCGGCGTCCAGGAAGCGAGGGCTGTCATCAACGATGAGACAGCGCATTGTCATCACACAAGGATCGCAGGGCGCTTGGCAGCGCGCCTTCCGGCTAGCCGGAAGCTCGCACCGCGCTGGCAGGAGGGACAGGTTAGCCAAGGTGCGGAAGCAGGCTACGGGCTGTCCGCCGGGGGGTCTCCCTACCTCGAAACCGGGGGTTCACCACCATGCTCGCTGGGGGGCACCGGGATGGCCCTGCCTGCCGCGACAATGCATTCTGTAATGGTTAGCAACGCCAGATAACACAGCCAGGCGATGCAGAATTGGAAGGAGAACCGCGATGAACGCCACCACCGCCACCCCGCTGAGCCACCGAGACTGCGCTGTTCTCCGGGCCGTCGCCGCCGGCCGTTGCGAAATCTCCGAGACGTTCGGTGGGACCTTGGTAATCGACGGCATGTGGTTCACCGACCAGTTCGCGGGCCCGCGACTCACCGAGGCAGGCCTGATCATTGCCGGTCCGCCAGGCGGTCAAGCTCGGCTCACTGCGTCCGGCCGGGCGCTACTCGAGGCGGCGTGAAGAAATGATTACGACCTGTTCTGCGGGCACCACGCCCGCGAGCACGGCCGTGCACTCCGAGACATCGGCGCCGTGCTGAGTCCCGGTCTCTGAGCGCTACCAGGACGCTATTCACAAGCCGGACCCCGAAGGGGAGATCGAGATGAGCAGCGCCGCTCCACGGACATGCTTGATTGACCCTAAGCGCTTCTGTGACGGCAAGGTGATGGGCTTGTGAACCCGACGGTGCTCCTGGCTGCATTCTTCGCCACGGCGATCGAAGTCATTGAAATGGTCGCGATCGTGGTGGGAGTAGGGGTGGCGCGCTCATGGCGGGCGTCGCTGGTGGGCGCGAGCGCGGGTTTGGTTGTACTCGTGGCGCTGGTCGCAGGCCTGGGCACGGCGGTGCGCGACGTGCCGCTGACCCCGGTGCGGCTGCTCGTAGGCGCGTTGCTGCTGGTGTTCGGGCTGCAGTGGCTGCGCAAGGGCGTGCTGCGGGTTGCCCGCGACGGGTGGGGCGTGGGCCACAGCGCCCCGGACGTCGACTCCGCCGACTCGGGCGAGCGCGGATTCGACTGGACCGGGTTCGTGCTGTCGTTCAAGGGCGTGTCGCTGGAGGGCCTGGAGGTGGCGGTCATCGTCGTGGCGTTCGGGGCGGCGGCGGGCGCGGTCGGCTCCGCCGTGGTGGGCGCCGCCGCCGCGGTCCTCGTGCTGGGCGCTCTCGGCGGGCTGACCTACCGCCTGGTCGCCCGAATCCCGCGGCGGGCGCTACAGCTGTTCGTCGGCGCAATGTTGACCACCTTCGGCACGTTTTGGGCCGGGGAAGGCCTCGGCGTGGCCTGGCCCGGCGACCAGTGGGCGCTCCTTGCCCTAGGGGCGGTCTACGTCGTGGCGGCGCTGGGACTGCTCAGGTGGGTCCGCCACTGGCGGCGCGACACCAAACATCGGACAGCGCAGCAGCGAGCAACCTCCAACCCGTCTCCGTCAGGGATGCATCAATGAACAGTGTGCTGCGCGGGGTCCGCGCGTTCGTCATGTTCTGGGTCGACTTCGTCATCGGAGACGACTGGACCGTTGCCGCCACGGTCGCGCTCGCACTCCTCGGCACCTGGGGTCTGACCCGCGCCGGGGTCATCGCCTGGTGGCTACTTCCCCTCGCCGTGCTTGCGATCACCACGGTCAGCCTTCGCCGCTCGGTTGAACGGGAACTTCGGCACGACCAACCCGGGTAGCACGGCGGGTTTCGCTTACCCGCTGATCTCACCCGAGGGGATGTCGTGCCCCGGGTCCGCCTCCAGGCAGCGGTTGTCACCCTCATCGCGGACGCGGTCCAGCACTCGGTTGTAAACCGAGATGAGGGTCTCGACCTCTCCGGGCTGCAGGACATCAAAAAAGAAGCGCCGCACGCTGCGGACGTGATCAGGTGCGGCTGATGTGATGGCGTTCCGGCCGCGGTCGGTGAGCACGATGAACGCGCCGCGCCCGTCGGTGCAGCACTCCTCGCGCACAACCAGCCCGCGTTCTTGCATCCGCCGGATCTGGTGGGACAGGCGGCTGCGGTCCCAGTCCACCTGGCGGCCGAGATCGCGCGGGCGAAGCCGGCCTTCGGATGCTTCGGACAGCGGGACGAGCAACGCATAGTCAGCTCCGGAAAGGCCCGCATCGCGGGTCAATTGCCGGTTGAGCTCTGCCGGCAGTTCCCGGGTCACATCGAGGAACGTCCGCCACGCCCGTTGTTCGCGGGCGTTGAGCCACGGCACGTCAGCCATCGCCGAACCTTCTCGTGGTCAGCGACCATCGTCCCCGAGGCTCAGCCGGCCCTGCCCGAAGCCGGATTCGCCCAGCATCTCGCGAGGAGTGGACGAACCGGCACCGTGCGCTCATCGGGTCTCCGGGCAGATTCTCGGCTGCCCCGGCTTACCGGGCTTTGATCGCGGAGATGTCGAATTCGAGGGTGATCTTGTCCGACACTAGCATCCCGCCAGTCTCCAAGGTGGCGTTGAAGCTGATGCCGAAGTCGCTGCGATTGATCGTGGAGATGCCCTCGAAGCCGATTCGGGTGTTGCCGTACGGGTCGACCGCGCTGCCGGTGTAGACGAACTCGATGGTGACCGGTCTGGTAGTGCCTTTGATCGTCAAGTCGCCGGTGACCGCGAAGGTGTCTTCGGCGGTCTGCTGGACGCGGGTGCTGGTGAAGGTGATCTGCGGGTGGTTCGGGGCGTCGAAGAAGTCGTTGGTGCGCAGGTGTCCGTCGCGCTGCTCGTTGCCGGTATCGATGCTGGCCACCTGGATGGTGACCTGTGCGGTGGACGCCGGCCAGTTGGACGCGTCGAGGTCCAGGGAACCGGTGAACTCGGTGAAGGACCCGCGCACTTTGGTGACCATGGCGTGGCGGGCGACGAATCCGAGGCGGCTGTGCGCGACGTCGAGGTCGTAGTGGCCCGAGACATCGGCGAGCGCAGTGTTGGTGGCCGTATCGGCCATGGGGCTGGACATGGGTAGCTGCTCCTCGGGTCGGTGTCGAGTCAGCAGGTTGCTGACACATCAGCATGTTACCAAAATGCTGTCACGTCAGCAAATTTTGGTGCCGGAACGCCCGGCCAAGCACGCGCAGGCGTCCCGTGGTCCACTTTGGACGACTGGGCGCAACCGACGGATCTCCGCCTTGTGGGCGGTGGGCGGTGACCCCCACCGCGTTCAACGGAGTCAGCCACCGCCCACCACTGCCTGACCTACTTGCCGCAGTCTCCCCGGCCACCGTGGCCACCCCAGCCGCGCCAGCTGGCGTAGTCACTCCGGCCGCTGTGGCCGCCCCAGCCGCCGTGACTGCCCCAGCCGCCGTGACTGCCGTGACTGCCCCAGCCGCCATGGCCACCCTCGCGACCATGCTCCTTTTTGCCGAACTGGAAAATCTCCATGATCCTCATATCTCCACCGTTCCCCTCTCCTGGAACCTTTATTCCAGGAAGACAATAAATGTGACTGCCTTAGCTATCTATCAATGGTCGACCGTTCACGTCAGATCCGCGGCCGAACATCGCCTTATGAGGTGGCCTTCAACCTTGTCCCAGCGAACGGATTGGCACCCTCACGACCAAGCCGGCCGGGGAAACAACCGGCCCGCACCGGATGCGCAGTAAGGTCATGCCTGTAAGGCTGGTCTTTGAGCGCTCTTTCGTCTTCGACGCTAGCGCCTATCTGCGCTTCCCGTTGGCTGCAATCCCAAGATTCCAGCCATCAGTAAATAAGGTGATCCTGTTCGTCACCAAGCTCGCATCATCGGCAGTCATCCGGCGTGCAGCTCCGGGGCGTCGATCGGACTGGGCCACAAACCCCACGGTGAGGGGGTTTGGTCTCTACTCGATCGGGCGGGGTGCGGTCGTCTGCTCGTCGGTAGTACCGGAACTGGTGGTCGAGGCGGTGGAGCCAGTCGTGCGGAAGAGCGGCTTCGGTACGGGTGCGGGTGAGGGTTGTCGGTAAGGGTCTCCCGCGGCCTCCTATCCGGGCACTGG
>DASYMC010000253.1:0-1928 GCA_036009255.1 Pseudonocardiaceae bacterium | reverse complement strand
GCTGAACGCGACGATGGTGCCGGCGCTGACCCCGATTCCCGCCGCGATGAGGAACCCGGCCACGAGGTAGACCAGCGCCGGGGTGATGCCCATGAACGTCTGCACCACGGCGAAGAACGACTGCCCCGACATCGCCTGGCGTACCTGCAGGTCGACCTGGCGGGTGTTCTCCTCGCGGTAGCGCGCCACCTCGTAGGCCTGCCGGTTGAACACCTTGGCCAGCAGCACCCCGGACACCGACAGCGACTCCTGGGTGATCGCCGTCATGTCCGAGAGCGACTCCTGGGTCCGCTCGGCGAGCTTGCGCCTGACCCGGCCCACCCGCACCTGGAGCAGCAGGAACAGAGGCGTCATCGCCACCGCGACGAGCGTCAACTGCCAGCTCAGCAGCACCATCGCGACCAGCGCGGCCACGACCGTCACCACGTTGCCGAGGATCGAGCTCGCGGTCTCCGACAGCACCGACTGCACGCCGCCGACGTCGTTGGCGAGCCGCGACTGGATCGCCCCGGTGCGCGTGGCGGTGAAGAAGGCCAGGTCCATCCGCTGCAGGTGCTCGAACAGCTGCCCGCGCAGGTCGGCCATCACGCGGTTGCCCAGCAACGTGGTCCGGTAGGTCTGGTAGACCCCGATCAGGGCCGACACGACAGGCACCGCCACCATCCCGCCCACGAGCCACGCCAGCAGCGTCAGGTGCACGCCGCTGCCATCCACCGGGAAGAGCGCGCGGTCGAACGCGGCCTGCGTGAGGAACGGGGTGATGATCCCCAGCCCGCTGCTCAGCAGAACGGCCGCGGCGATGACCACCAGATTCGTCCGGTAGGGGGTGAAGAGTGACCACACCCGCCGACCCAGCTGGTCGGACTCCATGCGCCGACCCTAGCCCCGGACCACATCGCTGGGTGACTATCGCTGCTCCTGCCTACACGCCGATCCAGCAGCTCACCGACCTGCATCTCGAGGACGGGGCCACGGCCGGCGCGCTCGTGCTTACGGGCGACCGCAGGAAGCTTCGGTTGTTGAGGTTGCTGCGCCAGTTTTAGATGTCGGCCTCAGCCACGGCCAGGTTCCAGTCACCGCAGACCAGCACCTCGCGGTCCGCGGCCGCTGCCTTCTGCCTGCGCTCGGTGAGGTACGGGCGAACACCGCGAGGAACCGCTGCTTCTCGTCCTGCTGCGGCTCCGCGGACGCCCATGTGAGGGTCGTCGTGGCCTGGGTCCGGACCGTCGTGCGCCCGGCCTGTACCGGCCCGGGAGGAGTCGCCGTGACAATTGAGCTATCCATCGCACCGGCCCGCTCATCCCGTCGGAGTTCGCCTCCGATGGTGGGAGCGCCGGCGGGAACGGCAGCCGGTGCGCTCAACGGGAGGACGACCGAGAACGATCCGTGGCGTGGACATCCCCGAAGGTCTGCTCGACCTGTTGCAGCGGCCGAGCCCCTGCTACCTCGCCACCACGATGCGCGACGGTTCGCCGCACCTGACCCAGACCTGGGTGGATACGGACGGCAAGCACATCCTCATCAACAGCGTGCAGGGCTTCCAGAAGATCAGGAACATCGAACGGGATCCGCGGGTGGCCCTGACCGTCTCGGACCCCGACAGCCCGGCCCGGTACTACGCGGTCCGGGGGCGTGTCCTGGACGTCACCACCGAGGGTGCCACCGAGCACATCGAGAAGCTGGCGCAGCGCTACCTCGGCGCCCCGTACCCCTGGTACGGCGGCCGTGACCAGACGCGGCTGCTCCTCGCGATCGAGGTGCTGCGGGTCAGCGCCACCGGGTGACGCGAATCCCCGGCCGGACCGGCTCGGGGTCTCCTGCCACCGCCGGATCGGCACACCACCGTGTCCAGAACTCGGCCACCGGCGCCAATCTGCGGTTTGAGGCTGCGCGTTCGTACTCGTTGATCAGGCCTCCAAGGAGCATCC
>DASYMC010000252.1:0-10815 GCA_036009255.1 Pseudonocardiaceae bacterium | reverse complement strand
CAGCCCAGCTGGAGACGATGCGCGCGTTCGCCCACGACAACCTGGATCCTGCAATTTCCGACGGTGACTTGCTCGTGCAGCTGTGCGCCGGGCGCCGCGACACCGTGGGACATGCGATGTTGGACGTCCTGGCCAGCACCGCTGGCGGCATGCGGTTGCGGTGGCGTGTCGACGGGTTCCGGTTCCCGCCGCGCCCGGTGGGTATCCCGCGGGACTGGATGGGTTTCAAGGACGGCATCACCAATCCCGACACCACCAACACCACGC
This sequence comes from Pseudonocardiaceae bacterium, assembly GCA_036009255.1. Lineage (GTDB taxonomy): Bacteria > Actinomycetota > Actinomycetes > Mycobacteriales > Pseudonocardiaceae. The sequence goes on along the minus strand of DASYMC010000252.1, from coordinate 10,548 downwards.
AGATGAACCAGCAGGTCTGGGTCCAGCCCGGTGCGCCCGAACCGGCCTGGACCGCCGGTGGCACCTACCAGGTGGTGCGGATCATCCGGATGTTTTTGGATCAGTGGAACGTGGTCCCTGTCGAGGAGCAGGAGCGGATCTTCGGCCGACGCAAGATCAGCGGCGCGCCGTTGTATGCCACCTCCCCGACCGCCTCGGACCTGCTGGACCCCGTCTACACCAACGACCCTGAGGGGCAGCTCACCCCGCTGAATTGCCACATCCGCCTGGCCAACCCGCAAACTCCGGAGACCGCAGCCACCAGCGCCATCCTGCGTCGCAGTTACCAGTACGACAACAGCCCCCAGATACAGCCAAACCCGAACATGGGCCATGCGTTCTGCTGCTTCCAGCAACAACTGGCCACCTACATCGCCATGCAAACCCGGCTGGAAAACGAAACGCTGGTGCCGTTCATCAGCCCCATCGGTGGCGGCTACTTCTTCGCGCTTCCCGGGGTCAGCAACGCGCAGGACTACTACGGCCGCGCACTGCTGACCTGATGCGCGTCCCTGACGACCGCGCTGGGCCACCGCCCACGCACAGGGTTTGCTGCAACGCAGAGGAGGACAGATGCGTTTGCTTCGACAGTCCCGTCCGGGCGCGCTGAAGCGGCATCCACCGACCGTGCGATCGTCGGCCGCAGCGGTCGGCCTCGGGCTGCTGGTGAGCGGTCTGCTCGGGTCGGCATCCGCCTGTGGCGCCCCCACCACGAGCCCCGACCGCCTTATTTATGTCACCAACCAGCTCGACAACACCCTGTCGGTCATCGACGGCAGCACCTACCACGTGGTCGCAACGGTGCCGGTCGGTGCCTTCCCCGCCGGGGTGGTGGTGTCCCCAGACGGCAGGCATGCCTACATCGCCCAGGGCGGTGATAACACCGTCGCGGTGTTCGACACCAGCACCAACACCATCACGAAAACCGTTTCGGTGGCCCCCGGAAACCACCCCCGGGGCGTGGCCCTGACCCCCAACGGGCAATTGCTCTACGTCGCCAACGGCGGCTCCAACAGCGTCTCGGTCCTCGACACCCGAACCGATCAAATTGTGGCTTCCCTGCCGGTCGGCAGCCAACCGGTCAGCGTCGCCGTCACCCCGGACGGCGCGTCGGCCTACGTCGCCAACTCCGGATCCAACAATGTCTCCGTCATCGACACCCAGACCAATCGGGTCGTCAGGGTCATCCCGGCAGGACAGTTCCCGGCAGGGGTCGCTGTCACCCATGACGGCGCCTGGATCTACGTCGCCAACGAGCTGTCAGGCAATGTCACGGTCATCAACACCCGAAGCGGCGCGGTGGAAGCGACACTGCCGTCCGGGATAGGCCCGTTCAGCGTGGCAACAAGCCCCACCGACAACATCGCTTACGTCGCCGATCTCGGCCCAGGCGAGCTCGCCGTCATTGACACCAGCACCCGCCAAACCTCCTCGACGGTCACCCTGGGTTCCTCCGGCACGGACCCCTTCAACACAGCAGCCACCCGCCACGCCGTCTACGTCGCCAACCAGGGCGCGAGCACACTGTCCGTCATCGATCCGCACACACTCCACGTGGTGACCACCGTGAACACCGGCAACAGTCCTTACGGCGTAGCCGCCCTGCCCGGGCACGACCAATAGCCCAGTTCTGCCAGAACAGGGCGACGAGATGTCACACGAGCCGTAGAGTGCAAGATCGTCACTATCCCTCCCCGAAGCTTCATGTCCGTGAGTCAAGTGTGCGATCGTGGTCTCATCTTTGGTCTCATCCATCTACGTTCGTTTGGGTTCATCGGAATTCAAATCAATGTGGAAATGCACGTCACGAACGCGGGCGTTACTTGGCGAACTATTATCCCAACTCCTGAAATCGGAAGGTCGGCGGCTAGATCCCACCCTCGCCGCCACTCCTGGCTGGCCTATGCAAATTTTTCACAATGATCTTCGATCGATCTACATCCAACCAACGGTCCAATTCTGCTGCGTAGACTGTCTCTCATCGCACGCCGGCAGTCGACCCGAAGGATCTAACTAAGATCTGGCAGCGCGACGGTAGGTACCAGACCCGGCTCTTCGGTGGGCAAGATTCGGTGACTGGTGAGCGGATGATGTTAACTGGCTTCCTTTCCATTGGATGGTTCTTCCTTTTCGATGTGGAGCATTCGCCAACGCCACTGATTATAGTGAGTGACCACGCCTGAACGTTTCACCGAACGCGACTCAGGTACGTGTTGTACGCGGTGGTGCATTCCTCCACTAAAACCCGATCACTGTTCAGCCAACGGGTTTGGTCATGTCCATTTAGATCCGTCAGGACAGCGACAAGATTGTCGGCCGAGCGCAAAGTGTGGGGGTGCTCCTCGCCGAGCACCCGGCGCATGTGGGTAAGGGTGTCCTCACCAAGCTGACGGGCCGCCTCATAATGCCCTGACTCCCACAGGGCGCTGGCGAGGAGGAAGGCCGTGCGCAGGATCAAGGGGTGGTCCTCGCCCAGGACCCAGCGGCAGTGGGAGAAGACCGCCTCACTGAGCTGGCGGGCCTGCTCATACTGACCGTGCCCCCACAAAATGAAGGAGACACTGCCGGCCGATTCCCGCGTGTCGGGGTGGTCACCACCCAGCAAGCAGCGGCGCAGATCTAGGGCGCGTTCAAACAGCGGTCGAGCTCCCCACGGCTCTGCATATACGTAGCGGCGCGATGAAGCAGCCACGCCACCTCCTCCTCGGCGTCGGTAATGGTGGGGTGAGGGTCGGTGGCGACCAAGACATGTGGGAGAAGCTGACGCCAGGCTGGCCACGCCGGTGGGTTGTCCCACGGATCGTCCGGGACCGCGGCACGCAGCAGCCGAACCGCCAGCTCGGGGTGATCAGCCACCGGCGACCCGTAGCGAAACCCGATCACCGCGACATACACATCAGCCGCCCGCACCGCATCGGCGCACACCTGCGCTGGCTGCTAAGTCCCGCGGACCGAAATACGCCATCTCCACAACGGCATCTCCGGCCCGCGCCACCGCGTGCTGCGCCGCTGCCACAAACGACCGGGCCACCGGAAACCGCGCCAACTCGGAGGTATGACTGATAAACACTCGCCGTCGTCCTGCCATAATAGACAGCATCCCACGTCCACAACCGCGAACAAGACAAACCCACCACGAATTGACCATAAAAACAAACCGCACTGATGCATTAAGCGATCGGCTCGCCCAACTTGGTCCACCTGGTCGCTCAGAAGCCGCCCAGGAGGCCTTCGTATGCCCGGTCATTACGGTTCCGCGTTTGCGGTGCGAAGCTACCAGGTGATCGGCATCGTCCACGCGCAGTGACCACAGTGGCTGGAAATTGTGGTTTTAAGGTTCCGAACGCGGAAGATCATCCCAATATTCGATATCAAATTTGTGGGCACAGCTGCACAGCTCGGCAGAGGGCCCGCCGTGGCGATCAGTCCCCTCAGGGGTAGGAAGCCCACCAGAATCGTGCCCTCCACGTGCCCTACGCGGGAGACACTTACGGTCTTTCACGGCTAATCACGGTCAGCTGAAACCGCTGTTCAACCACTCTGACCTGCACATGTCAAGTGGTTCCCGAGCTCTAGACGCGGATTCGATCCCCGTCACCCGCTCTCACAAAAGCCCGACTGAAAGCACTATTCGAGGGCCCTGGGGACTGTGTCATTCACGGCCAACCATTCTCCGAGTGCGGTTAGCAGGTTCTAACCCACCTGTCGGGGAACCGTGAGGTTCCGTCTTTCTTCGGCAGTTAGTCGACGAGAGACGCGGTGGGTGAGCATTGGCCCACAAGTTCCTCGATACTCATGCTCGCATTCCATTAGCCGACTGGTCCCGTCCCGCGAAGCAGAGGTGATCCGCCTGCCGACCGGAGACCACGACACGCTTTCGACTCCTTTGAGGTGAGCGCTGACGACAATGACCTCGACACCGGATTCAGTGCCCCAGATCCGAACGGTCGATCAGTGTCTGGCGGACTGCGCGTAGGGGCGCAGCGGCGGTTCTGCGGTCACCTTCTCCCCGAGCAGGAGTCCGGATGGGGTCTTCACGTAGAAGGATGCGATGCTGGTGGTGGTGTCGATCGGGTTGATGCCCGCGGCGTAGAGCTGGCCACACACGGCGTTCGGTACTCGGGTCAGGTCGACCTGTCCGGGGTGGGTCAGGGCGTCCATGACGATTCCCAGCTCAGCGGCGTCGAACACCGACTGCATGTGGTCGACCGGTCGGCCTGGGCACTTGTCCTGGACGTAGACGTTTCCGCGCTCGTTCCCGGGGATGAAGTAGACCGTCGGCGATACGTTGTAGACGTCGGTAATACTGGCGATGGCCGTGTAGACCGGGCCGGCCGGCATGGGGTCGCTGTTCATCGCAGTCATGAAGTTGGCGCCGACGCGGGCCTGCGAGTGGGTAGGGCTACAGGGGATGGTGCAGAAGACGTTCGCGGTGGGCAGGCCCTGGTTGGCTCCTTCGATGGTGACAACGTGATCGACGGTGGCGCGCACGTCCGGCCACCATTGAACTGCCCATCGTGCCTCCATCGCTCCGATGCTGTGGCTGACGAGCGAGACGGTGCGGCCCGTGTGTTGGTGGATCCAGCGCACGGCTGCCACGGTGAACTCCGTGTTGGTCTGCACGTCGCCGAGCAGGCGGTCGGGGACGTCGATGGTGCACCAGTCGAAGTCGGCGTTGGACAGCACGACGCCGAGTCCCTTCGCGTAGGTCTCGGTGCCCCACAGTCCGAAGCCGGCCCCCAGGAGCACTACCTGCTTGTCCGGATGGTGAAACGCGTTCGGGCATATCAGCGCACTCGCCAAGACCGTCGACGATGTCTGTAGTGCAGGTCCGGTGTCTGCTGCGTTTGCGGGGCCGGCGAGCGTCGCCAGTGTCGCGGCTGCCGCCAGGGCGACCCCCACTAACCGGCGAACCCACTGTGCGGTCCGGCGCCGCACGAAGCGAAGTGCCGGCGTGAGCTGCTGGGCGACGGATGCCCTCGGGGGGCGTTGTCGTGGTCTCGTCATGGCGGTGTCCTCCGCGGGGTGTCGTGTTCTGGTCGACCCCGCTGGCGGCGAACCAGGTTTCCCTAGCCGAGGCTTCGACTGCCCAGCCCGCCATCTAAAGAACTCTGTTCCTACGTCCGACCAAATGGGTGAAGCAACCGGACGGCGCAACGAGCGCGAAGCAGCGGGTTTCGAGCCATCAACCTGCCAAAGGGAGTCTCCGACGAGGCTCGCTCTGGGATGGTCTCGAGAAGAGCTGAGAGGTGAAAGTGGAATGCCGGGAGCTCCTCAGCAGAAGATAGACATTAGTGGGATCCTCGTGCACCGCGGGAAGTCAAGGACCACCAACAACAGCAGATAGAAGTTTCATTGCCGTCCATGAGAGCGCTCTTAGCACACCGCGCATTACGGACTGCACTCTTGCCCGGGGAGACCCGCGCGACAGTCCGTCGTGCCACAAGCGTGCCACAAGAGGGGGTCAGCAACGGTCAATGGGGGTCACTCCTGACTACAGCTGGCGGCAGATCAAGGCCTAGCCCATGCGGGATTAGAGGGTTCCCAAGCTCACAACGCGGAGTTCGATTCCGGTTGCCCGCTTCCTGTCCGGTCGTTCGCTCGGCCAAACCCGGTAGTGTCCAGCGGGATGAACGACGCGCACCCGATACAGGTCTCCCGGATTGTCGAGGCTCCGGTCGAGCGGGTGTTCGCCTTGATCGCTGACCCCGACCGGCATCCTGATCTGGACGGAACAGGGACGTTGCGTGCCTCGCGAACCCACACAGTGATCACCGAGGTCGGCGATGTGTTCATCATGGACGTGCACGCCCACGATATTGGGCGCAACCAGAGCCAGAGCGTAGTGACCACCTACGTCCGCGACCGCGCCCTTGGCTGGGCGCCTGGTCCGGTCGATCGCGATCCTTTCGGTCATACCTTCACTTTCACACTCGAACCCAATGGCGACGACCAGACCCTGGTGACCCTGACCTACGACTGGTCCGCGGTCACGGACGAACAACTGCTCGCGACGATGCCCCAAGTGTCGAAAGAGGAACTGTCCCGCTCACTCGACAGGCTCGCCGCGGCGCTGTAGATCCTCGGGGCATGCTCCACTTCAAGATCGTCATCAAGTTCATGCATGCGGTGCTCCAGCTAATGGGTGTGAACCACGCCAGTGTGAATCCCTACCCCGGCCTGCTCCGAGACAGTCGAGGCGACGCGACGGGACAGCCGCGTCCCTCCGGCTGTCTGCGGCCAGACCGACAAGCGGCGTGCTGTTGGCGTGCTACTCCTCCCGCATCACCTGGTCAGTGTGGTGGGCACGCGGGATAGATCAAAATCAGGCCGTCTCCAGGCCGTCAGACGTCGGGCAGAGGTGAGAACCGGCGAGAACTACCGAGATGTATTTCCGCTTTTATCGGCTGTTTCCTCGGTACATCGCCAGGTCGGCCCTGACCAGGTGAGAGATCACCCAGACCTATGAGGGAACCAACCAGATCCAGCGCCTCGTGATGGCCCGCGCCCTGCGCAACAGCTAGATCAACAATCTTGTGCAGCCCGACGGTTCAGAGTTCAACCCTTTAGCCGGTTGTTGCGCCGGGTCGCCCTTGCCTATCGTCAGGGAGAAGGTTGGACCACAGCCGTTTGTGCAGCATGCAGGCGGGGTGGTCCATCTGCGACTCCCCGGCGGCCTGGAACACGAGCACGGGGGTGTTTGCGTTGGGTGACGATGCGAGGATTGGCCGGATTTGGGCCGGCGGCGGATCGATGCTCAGGGTGGAGGTCTGCTCTGGTTCCCTCCGCAGTTGGGTGGTTCTGACCGGAGAGCTCGACCTGGCCAGCGCTCCCCACCTGCAACAGGTTCTTGATCAATTGTGCCGGGACCGCTGCCCCGATGTTGTGCTCGACCTGGCGGGGTTGGACTTCCTGAGCGCCATCGGCCTGGAGATGTTCCTCCGCGCCGATGACCAACTCCGCGCCGCTGGTGGGCGGCTCATCCTCAACCGCCCTGGGCGAGTCATCCGGCGCGTCCTGGCGATCACCGGACTGGACACCATTCTGATCATCCGTCCAAGGACCTTGGATAGCCTCGACCGCGCTGCTACCAGCGGAGTCGGTCGGGTGTCCTGATGGCCGCCCCGCCGTGCCCCACGCCGCTCGGGTAGCCGCGCCACTGAGGTGATCGTCCTGGCGGCTCTGCGCCACTGATCGGCTGACCGACCGCGGGTCGACCAAGCCCGACGAGTCCCACCATCTGACTGGCGGCGGCCGGAACCCACCGGTGCGAAAGGCCGCCGCCGCTACTTGCCGTCACCGTCACCGCCACCGCCACCGCCACCGGCGCCGCCCCCACCACCACCGCCGGCGCCGCCCCCACCACCGCCGGCGCCGCCCCCACCACCCCCACCGCTATTGCTACTGCTGGTGCCGCCTCCGGATGTGGCTCGGCCGCCTCCTCCGCCGCTGTAACCGGGTGCGGAGTGTTGTGATGTGCTGCTAACCCCTCCATTGAGCGTGCCGCCGTTGCCGCCGCCACCGCCGCCGGGGGAGGGCGTGGAGTACGTTTTGCTGCTGCCGCCGTTGACGGTGCGGCCGCCGGTAGCGGGTCGGGTGGGAATGTTGTTGTTGGCGGCGTTGCTAGGTGCGGCGGACGGTTTGTTGCTGACTCCGCCGCCGCTGCTGGATCCGCTGCCAGTACCACCACTGGAGTTGTGCTGAAGCTTTGCGAGTTCTCGCGCCAATCGCTCAAGCGCTTCACGCTCCGCGGCAGACTGAGGATCGGGGGTTCCGGCCGGCGGAACCGGTGGGCCACCATAATGTCCAGGATCTGGATAGCCGGTGGGGCCTGGCTGACCAGTGTGCGGCTGGCCCTGGTTCACTGCTGGCACGTCAACTCGCCGTCCAGGAACGGAGACGCCGGCTGGCGCAGGAAGTTGCGCTGCCGCGCCGGCCTGATTCGCCGGGATCGGCACACTGGATTGCGCTGCACTCCGATCAGCAAGCAGGGCCACCGGGCCCTGCGCTGGGCCGCGATTAATTGCTGTCACCGCACCCGGCGGGGCGACAACGGGAATGCCGAGGGGCTCCGAGCCGTGAGCATCCTGAGCTGCTGCCGCACCGGCTTGGTCACTCGCCGCCGGAGCTGAGGTCGCGGGCGAGGGTCTATCCGAGGGCAGCAGCGGCAGTACCAGCCCCACGACCAACGCGACGCCAGCAAAAACCGATACCCCTACCGCTACATCAGTGCTGAGGCGTCGCGGCCTCGGCGGCCGGAGAGGCCGGGGTTGCGGGGCATTTATCCCGGGGCCCTGGAGCGGTTGATCTCGCCGAGTCGTCGGTCTGGCCAGTGGGCGAGGTGGTGAGATTTGTTCGGTGTCGCTGGGGCTTCGCCGGGGTGGTTGCTGCTCTGGTAGGGCGGGCAGGAGTTGCGGTGGGGGTGGGGCGATCTGTTCGGTGTTGTCGGGGGTTGGTGGGGGTGGTGGGTCTGGCCGGGGGAGAGGGAGAGGGCGTTGTGCAGGCTGCTCGGCATCGCGGGTACGCCGAAGTGGTTGGTCCATGTACAGTGCCGGTCCCGCGAGTTGACATTGCTGTGGTGCGGCCGGCTCGGCCTCTGCGGCATTGTCGCGAGTTCGCCGAAACGCACCTCGCCAACCCCTTTGTCCCGCAAGCCGGCGGGTGCGACGGCGGTGAGCGCTTCTATTTCGCGGAATGGGATCTGGCATGTTCAGCTCCGGGCTAGCGCCAGTGATGCTGGTGCGAAAGCAGGTCCCGCCGTCGGGGCGGGCTGCAAAGGTCCTAGATCGGCAACTCCTGCGACTCCGTAAGTACCGCAGGTCGCGCACTCGGGTGAGTAACTAACAGTCGCGGGGAATGTCCGCTGAACTTGCGCATCATAAATCACCAGTTTCGGCGTGGCGCACTCGTGTCCTGCCCCGGAGGAGAGCACTCGAACAGCAATTGCGACCTGCATTGATGCTACTACGCCATTCAAGAATATCACTGACGGCATGGCCTCTTCGGTGCCGTAGCCGTGGGCGCGCTCGTATTCTTGTACCGCTGGTGACGCTAAATCGTACGCCGCTTGTTGGGCATGGATGAAACCACGGCACTCGAGGCAGCCCACTCCTGGTGCAACCACCTGGACTTGCCCGCCAAGTTTCGTGGTGAGATTGTCGTCGCCGAGTCTGGCACCGGTGCCGGCATCGATCAGCGGGATGAGGTAGCGAATGGACAGGTGATTCAGCGACAAGCGGGCGCCGTGCCCATCGACGCAGCCGAGTAGCAAGTCTGCTGACTTGGCCTCGTCGAGAGCTGTGCTGTCGAGGATTGGCGCTGTTACAGCTGTTACCCCGACTTGGGGTGCTACACGCTGGATAAATTCCTGAAACACCTCGGCCTTATAGCGCCCCACGTCCTGGGGCCCGGCGCCGATGAGGCGGTTGAGGTTGGTGAGTTCGACGCGGTCAGGATCGATTAGGGTCAGGTGGCCGACGCCGAGGTAGGCAAGTTCTAAGGCAACGAATGAGCCAAGACCGCCCAGGCCGACGACAGCGACGCGCGCTTTTGAGAAGGCCTCTTGTGTGGATTCGCCGAGTAAAGGAAGTTGTCGGCTGTGGCGAACGTCCGGTGTGCGCGCGGAGGCAGGGGTAGTACTTGACGCGGGGAGGTGGTGTAAGACTGGTGAATCGTCGGCGACGCCACCAACGATCGTCACCTGCGGTACCGGCAAAATCGCTCCGGTCGCCCGCTGAAAGTAATGAGCGTCGAGACTGTTCTGCCCCACCACGATGGTGGCATGATAAAACGGTTCGGGCAGCATTGATGCGAGGCGGGGCATTTTCATCCGGTCGTTGGACCAGTCGATGCCACTGAACGTCGTCCGAAATCCCGAGTCGAACGGGTGGGAGTGGACCTCGATGAGACTCCAGCCTTCTCTCTGGCACCTGCTCAACGCGTCTGCGACGAACTCACCGTCTGGGCTGATGGCTGAGGGTGACTGGTGATCCAGATCCTTGGACTGTGCGAGAAGGAGCTCGTGACCTACCAGGCGTATCCTGCTCGCGGAGACGTTGGGGGCCGCGAGGACGAACGCCAACTGTTCATTGCTGGCCCATTTTCCGGGATCATCTTCGGCGGGCAGAAGATGATCGCGCAGCCTCGACCAGAGACTTGAACTCAGCACGATATCGTGCACCTCAAGCTTCATGATCGTGCTCCACTCAGGGTACGCCGATCGCGAAAGATCGCCGCGATCAGGTTCAGGTAAGTTGCCAGACTGTGGCCGCGCATTAAATCGGCCCCGCCCGCCGGTCGCCAGCCGATGAGGTGCACACAGAAGTGGCCCCATCCGTGATCATGGTGTTCTTTGTCACTGCCCGGTCCTCGGGTAAAGAAGTGGTTGATCGGCTGACCTTCACTGGTGCGGAGATCGTGGTCCGTCCAGAACCACTCCGGTGGCACCGACGGATAACCCGGAGTGCCGTGTGGAATGTCGATCAGTAATTCGATATGAGGTTTATTCCA
>DASYMC010000251.1:0-2840 GCA_036009255.1 Pseudonocardiaceae bacterium | reverse complement strand
CCGCATGCCACCGTCGAGCAAGTCCGCGCAGGGGTGGCTCAGGCCCTGGGATCGGTCTCTGCCCAGACTGTCTACGACGTGCTGGCGGCCTGCACCGCCACGGGGCTGGTGCGCCGGATCGAACCAGCTGGGCATCCTGCTCGATTCGAGCGCCGCGCCCGGGGACAATCACCACCACGTGGTGTGTCGTGCCTGCGGGCGCACCGAAGACGGGGGGGCTGCCCCACCTGCCAGGCGCTCGGCTCGGACGCTGATGGCCCCTCATGACAACGCAAGGATCGTCCCATCCACTACGAGGAGGCACGGTAGTGACGAACCCGCAGCAGCCCAAGCCTACGACGACGGATGCCGGTATCCCGGTCGCGAGTGACGAGCACTCGCTCACCGTCGGCCCGGACGGTCCGATCCTCCTGCAGGATCATTACCTGATCGAGCAGATGGCGCAGTTCAACCGCGAGCGCATCCCGGAGCGCCAGCCGCACGCCAAGGGTGGCGGCGCTTTCGGCCACTTCGAGGTGACCAAGGACGTCAGTGCCTACACCAAAGCCGCGATGTTCCAGCCGGGCACCAAGACCGACATGGTGGCCCGGTTCTCCACGGTGGCCGGCGAGCGCGGCAGCCCCGACACCTGGCGCGATCCTCGTGGCTTCGCTCTCAAGTTTTATACGACCGAGGGCAATTACGACATGGTCGGCAACAACACGCCGATCTTCTTTGTCAAGGATCCGATGAAGTTCCAGCACTTCATTCGCTCCCAGAAGCGTCGCGCCGACAACAACCTGCGCGACCACGACATGCAGTGGGATTTCTGGACGTTGTCCCCGGAGTCGGCTCACCAGGTCACCTGGCTGATGGGCGACCGTGGCATCCCCCGCACCTGGCGGCACATGAACGGCTACACCAGTCACACCTATATGTGGGTCAACGCCGCTGGCGAGAAGTTCTGGGTGAAGTATCACTTCAAGACCGACCAGGGCATTGAGTTCTTCACTCAGGACGAGGCCGATCAGATGGCCTCGATGGATACGGACTATCACCAGCGCGATCTGTATGAACACATCGAGGCCGGCGAGTTCCCGAGCTGGACCATGCACGTGCAGATCATGCCGTTCGACGAGGCTAAGGATTACCGGTTCAACCCGTTCGACCTGACGAAGGTGTGGCCGCACGGCGACTACCCGCTCGTCGAGGTCGGCAGAATGACGTTGGTCCGCAACCCGACCGACTACCACACCGAGATCGAGCAGGCCGCTTTCCAGCCCAACAACCTCGTCCCGGGCATCGGCCCGAGCCCGGACAGGATGCTGCTGGCGCGGTTGTTCTCCTATGCCGACGCACACCGCGCCCGCATCGGCGGGAACTACCAGCAACTACCGGTGAACGCGCCAACCGCACCGGTGCACAGCTACAGCAAGGACGGCGCGATGCGGTACCACAAGGTCTCCGACCCGGTGTACGCGCCGAATTCCAAGGGTGGTCCGAAAGCCGACAGTGCCCGCTACGGCGAGGAGGCTGGGTGGCATACCAGCGGCGATCTGGTGCACACCGCTTACACTCTGCACGCTGAGGACGATGACTGGGGCCAGGCTGGCACCATGGTCCGTGAGGTGCTGGACGACGCCGCCCGCGAGCGCCTGGTGAATAACGTCGTCGGCCATCTGCTCAACGCCGTGACCGAGCCGGTCCTGCAACGCGCCTTCGAGTACTGGCGCAACGTGGACAAGGGCCTGGGCGATCGGATCGAGCAAGGGGTGCGCGCCAAGCAGTCCGAGATGGACCCGAAGGCAGAAAAGCAGGCAAATCCGGCACGTTCGGCGGCGCAGGTCAAGGCCTGAGCGTTCGGGGGAAAGTCGAGGGCCCGGCACGCTGGGGGTGCCGGGCCTCGCGCATTTGCCGGGGCTTATTCGTTCGGGAGCCGGAGCCTCGCCGTAGTGTCCGTCGCATGGGGCTCACCGTGGTCGGCATCGGTGGTTCGATGCGCGAGGACTCGCAGTCCGAGCGGGCACTGGCCGTCGTGTTGCAGGGCGCCGAGGCCGTCGGCGCGCAGACTGTCGCGATCACTGGTCCGGAGCTGGTGCTGCCGTTCTACGATCCGGCGGTGCTCGAACGCAGCGCGGTGGCGCTGCGGCTGGTGCAGGCGTTGCGGGAGGCGGACGGGGTCGTGCTGGTCTCGCCGGGTTATCACGGCACCGTGTCGGGGTTGGTGAAAAACGCGCTGGACTACGTCGAGGACCTCCGGGCTGATGCCCGGCCCTACCTGGACGGGCGGGCGGTCGGGTGCGTGGCGATGGCGCTGGGTTGGCAAGCGGCGGTGACCACGTTGACCGCGCTGCGCTCGATCGTGCACGCGCTGCGCGGCTGGCCGACGCCGCTGGGCGCGGCGCTCAACTCCGGCGAGGTGAGCTTCGACGACCACGGCGTCCCCTCCGATGACGCGGTCGAGCGCACCCTGCGCACGATCGGCGAGCAGGTGGTGCAGTTCGCACTCGACCACCGCGCCGGAGGCGCGCAGAAATACCGCGCCGGCAGCGCACTGTGATCGGACAATCCTGACACGCAATGGACCGCCTCCAGGCGGCAGCGTGTTGCTCAGGCACGCCTCGGTGAACCAGATCAGGTTGTAGTCTGTGTCCTTGGTTCCGGCACGTGACCGGTCTCGGCGCTGGACACGGGCATCTCCTCGGTATTTCAACAGTAACCCCGGACTCAAGGCCAGTAGTCGTCGCTGGCAGCCGCTCAGCACCGTCAGCGACGGCATGTCATGACTTTCCGGTCATACGCCGAGCGTGGGGAAGGATGCGGCGGTGAGCGCAGCGAACGGGCACGATGCGGGTCAGGGC
>DASYMC010000250.1:0-13031 GCA_036009255.1 Pseudonocardiaceae bacterium | reverse complement strand
CCTAATAGCTGTCACCATCGCGGTCGGTTGCGCGCTGCTGACTCCGGCGGTCGCCGCTGCCGCGGTCGGGTCAGCTGCGTCGCCGTGCGGGTCGTCCGCGGCAGCCTGCATCAGCCTGAGCAGCCAGCGAGCCTGGCTGATGAGCAGCGGTCAGGTCACCTACGGACCAGTGCCGATCACGTCCGGCCGGCCTGGTCACCGCACCCCGCCTGGCGTCTTCCAGGTGCTATGGAAGGACAAGAACCACCGCAGCTCGATCTTCCACAACGCCCCCATGCCCTACTCGGTCTTCTTCACCAGCAGCGGTATCGCTTTCCATGAAGGCAGTTTGAAAGTGCCCTCGCACGGATGTATCCACCTGAGCCACAGTGCCGCGACGACGTTCTTCAACGGTCTATCGGTAGGCCAAGTGGTACAGGTCGTCCCCTGAGCTCACGGCTGCCCAAGGCCCTGATCCGCCGCCCATGAACGCACTGCGGGCAGCAGTGCTCGCAGTGCCTGCCCGCGGTGTGAAATAGCATCTTTCTCGGCCGGGTCCAGCTCAGCAGAGGTGCGCCGACCGCCCTCCGGCACGAAGATCGGGTCGTAGCCGAAGCCGTTGCAGCCGCGAGCCGCCCTGGTCACAGTGCCACGCCAGTATCCGCGCACCACGGTGTGCCCGGCCGAGGGTACGACGAGCGCGGCGGCGCAGACGAACGCGGCGCCACGGCGATCGTCCGGGACGTCAGCCAGCTGATCGAGCACCAGCTGTAGATTCGCGGCATCGTCACCGTGGCGGCCGGCCCACCTGGCTGAGAGCACCCCAGGCATGCCCCCCAACGCATCCACTTCCAGACCCGAGTCGTCGGCGACCGTGGCCAGCCCGGTAGCAGCCGCCGCATCCCGGGCCTTGGCCAGTGCGTTCGCCTCGAAGGTGGCGGCGGTCTCCGGCTTCTCCGGGAAGGGGGGAACGCCCTGGAGCCCGAATACCTGCACGCCGCTGAGTTCCGACGACACGAGGATCCGACACAGCTCGGCCAGCTTCTCCTGGTTGCGCGTGGCCAGCAGCAACCGCACCGAGCTCATTACCGGCGGCCCACTACTGCGGCAATTCGCCGGGATAAGGCGCAGCCAGCGCAGTGTTTTGGAACGCAGTCAGCTCCTGGCAGCCCTTGAGCGCCAGATCGAGCATCTGGTCCAGAGTGGACCGAGCGAAGGTGGCGCCTTCGCCGGTGCCCTGCAGCTCGACCAGCGTGCCGCTATCGGTGGCCACCACGTTCATGTCGACCTCGGCGCGGGAATCCTCCTCGTAGGGCAGGTCCAGCCGGACCCGGCCGTTCACCACGCCGACGCTCACCGCGGCGATCGAGCAGGACAGCGGATGGGGATGGCGCAGCCGACCCGCGGCCCGCAACCAGGTCACCGCGTCGGCCAGCGCCACATAGCCACCGGTGATCGCCGCGGTTCGAGTGCCGCCGTCGGCCTGGATGACATCGCAGTCCAGCGAGATGGTGTTCTCCCCCAAGGCGGCCAGGTCGACACACGACCGCAGGGCACGCCCGATCAACCTGCTGATTTCGTGCGTCCGGCCCCCCAGGCGGCCCTTGACCGATTCCCGGTCACTACGGGTGTGCGTCGAGGACGGCAGCATCGCGTACTCTGCAGTGAGCCAGCCCTGCCCGGAACCCTTGCGCCACCGCGGTACGCCCTCGACCACGCTGGCGGCGCAGAGTACCCGGGTGTGGCCACACTCGATCAGCGCCGACCCGGCGGGCCACCGCTGGTAACCACGGGTGATTCGCACATCCCGGAGCTCCTCGTCGGTCCTGCCGTCGGCTCGTGCCACCGCGCCAGCGTACTCACGCTGATGAAGTCAGAACTCACCGCCGGCTGAGCCGTCAAATGTCGTAGTGGGTGCCTTGACGGACCAACTCGATAGGCCCCTCGAAGGCCGCCTTGGCCTCGGCGAGCACGCGATCAGAATCGGTCCATGGAGGCACGTGGGTGATCAGCAACCGGCCGACACCCGCCGCAGCGGCAGCCTCACCGGCGTCCTTTCCAGACATGTGGATGCCCGGTGGGTTATCCGGCTGGTCCGGCCAGGACGCCTCGGCGAGCAGGACGTCGGCACCGGCAGCCAGCTCGACGAGCCGCCGGCACGGGCCGGTGTCGCCGGAAAAGACCAGCGTCCGCCCCGCATGGCCAATCCGCAGCGCGTACGCCTCGCAGGGGTGTTCGACCGGTGCGGCGCGCACCTCGAACGGCCCGATCGCCACCACCTCGTCGTAAGATCGGATGCTGTAGACGTCGGACAGATCGGTGGTCTTTCGCTCATCGGCGTTGGGCGCATAAGCGGCCACCAGCCGCTCGGTGGTATCCCGCGGCCCGTACAGCGGCACGACGTCACGAGAGGGGGGGTTCGGGTGGTAGCGGCGGTAGACGGTCAGCGCGGAGACATCAGCGCAGTGATCCGGGTGCAGGTGGGAGAGCAGCAGCCCGTCAAGAGCGAACGGGTCGAGGTAACGCTGTAGCGCGGCGAAGGCCCCGTTGCCCAGATCGAGCACCACGCTGGTGCCCTCGGCCCGGACCAGGTAACCAGACGCCGGGGACTCGGGGGCGGGGACACTGCCGGAGCAACCCAGCACGGTCAGCAGCATCTCACCCTCCCCTCGGTCCCCCGGCGGCCGCTGTGACCACCAATGAGGGTCCCAGAAAACGGCGGGCCAGCCGGGCGAATGTCACCGGATCACCGGTCGCAGTGAACACATGCTCGGGCTCCTCGGGTTCAGTGCGCAGCCGCTCCGCCTCGGTGAGCACACGCAGCACATCCTTGGCGGTCTCCTCCGCACTGGACACCAGGGTCACCCCGTCGCCCATGACGATCTGCAGCACGCCAGTGAGCAACGGGTAATGCGTGCAAGCCAGCACGAGGGTGTCCACGCTGACCCGCTGCAGTGGCTCGAGATAAGACTGCGCCAGGCCGAGTATCTGGCGCCCTGAGGTCATCCCGCGTTCGACGAAGTCCACGAACCGCGGGCAGGCCACTCCGGTCACCTCGACGTGGGGAGCCGCGGCGAAGGCGTCGTGGTAGGCCCGGGACCGGATCGTGGCCTGGGTCCCGATAACGCCGACCCGGCCGGAGTGGGTAGCGGCGACGGCCCGCCGCACCGCCGGGCGCACCACCTCCACTACCGGGATGGAGTAGCGCTCCCTAGCGTCGGCCAGGCAGGCCGCGGATGCCGTATTGCAGGCGATCACCAGCAGCTTCACCCCGCTATTCACCAGTTCGTCGGCCACCGCCAGCGCATGTGAGCGGATCTGGGCGATGGGCAGTGGACCGTACGGTCCATTCGCGGTATCGCCGACGTAGTGCAGCCGCTCGCGGGGTAGCTGATCGGCAATCGCGCGCGCGACGGTGAGCCCACCGACACCGGAATCGAAAACCCCGATCGGGGCATCCGGACCGATCACGAGCCGTTCAACCGAGGCTGATCAATGCGGGACCGTTTTGTATCGACACGGGGTCGGTCAGCGCGGGCGACCAATTGTGCGGCGATCAGCCCGCCCACCGCTCCGGACAGATGCCCTTCCCAGGAGATCCCATAACCACCGGGCAACATCCCCCACAACACACTGCCCCACACCGCGAACAGCGCCACTGCCAGCAGGATCTGCGTCGGGCTGCGAGCGAAGAATCCCCGCGCCAGGAGGAACACGAGCCAACCGAAGACCAGGATTGAGGCACCCAAGTGCACGTGGGGGCTTCCGATCAGCCACGTCCCCAAGCCGCCGAACAACCAGATAGTCGCGGTCACGGCAATGAATTGGCCAACGCCGCTAGCCAGCGCTAAGAACCCGAGTACCAGTACCGGCACCGTGTTAGCCGCGAGGTGCTGCCAACCGTCGTGCAGCAACGGGGCCCACAAAATCCCGTCGAGACCGTCGAGCTGGCGGGGCCGGATGCCATCAGCATCCAGTGCGCCCCCGAGCAGGGTATCCACCGCCTCGGTGACGTAGAGCACGCCGGTGAATGCGGCAATGATCATCGCGGCCTGTCCTGGCCGGGCAGGAATCACCCGTGACCGACTCTGACCCACCGAGCGCACCTGCGGCACGCCCGCCGACACTACCCGCGCACCCTGAGAGAATCCTGTGTCCTGCGATACCCGGCGGCGGGAGATCAGGCCCAGAGCTGGCCGTCTAGGCGGGCGGCGGCCTCTTCCAAGTCGCCCGAGTAGGCACCGGTGGAGAGGTACTTCCAGCCGGCGTCGCAGACGACGAGCACAATGTCGGCTTCCTCGCCGGTACCGGCGGCCTTCTCGGCAACGGCCAGCGCGGCGTGCAGGATCCCGCCGGTGGAGATACCGGCGAAGATGCCCTCGATCTCCAGTAGCTCGCGGGTGCGGCGCAACGCATCGAAGGAACCGACGGAGAACCGTCCGGTGAGCACTTCCGGGTCGTAGAGCTCCGGCACGAATCCTTCGTCGAGGTTGCGCAAGCCGTAAACCAGTTCCCCGTAGCGCGGTTCCGCCGCGATGATCTGCACATCGGGCTTGTGCTCGCGCAAGTACCGACCCACTCCGACCAGCGTGCCGGTGGTACCGAGACCCGCGACGAAATGAGTCACGGTCGGGAGATCACGCAGGATCTCTGGACCCGTGGTGCGGTAATGCGCGGCCGGGTTGGCCGGGTTGCCGTACTGGTAGAGCATGACCCAGTCGGGGTGCGCCGCGGCCAGCTCCTTGGCCCGGGCCACCGCCTGGTTGGAGCCCCCCGGCGCCGGCGAGAAGATGATCTCGGCGCCGTACGCCTCGAGCAGCTGCCGTCGCTCGATAGAGGTGTTCTCCGGCATCACGCAGACAAGCCGGTAGCCCTTGAGTTTCGCCGCCATGGCCAGCGAGATGCCGGTGTTGCCCGAGGTCGGCTCCATAATCGTGCAGCCCTTGGTCAGCCGGCCAGTACGCTCCGCGTCCTCGATCATCGCCAGCGCCGGGCGGTCCTTTATGGAGCCGGTGGGATTACGGTCCTCCAGCTTCGCCCACAGCCGCACCTTGGAGGACGGTGAGAGGTGAGGCAGCCCAACGAGTGGCGTGTCACCCAACGCATCGAGCAGCGAGCCATACCGGGCCATCGCGCTCCTTTCGGTCGCGCTCGTGAGTGGCAGACGGTGCTATAACTCCGTTTGCCACTCACGACCATCTTGGCCGCCGGCCACAGCGGGCAAGATGGTCAACTTGTCGCCATCTTGGACTTTGGCATCCAGGCCCCCGACGAAGCGGACGTCTTCGTCGTTGACGTAGACGTTGATGAACCGATGCAGGGATCCATCCTTCACCAGCCGGCCCTTGATGCCCGAATGCCGGCTCTCCAGGTCCTCGATCACCTCACCGAGGGTGGAACCTGACGCTTGCACGGATTTCTCGCCTTCGGTGTGGGTGCGCAGGATGGTGGGAACGGAGACGGTGACGGCCATTCTCGGGATCCTCCTCAGGGTGCGGTCAGCTCACCACTACCAGTACGCACAACCCAGCTCGGGCATTCCGAGGACCACACGAGCCACCGCGTGCGATCAGGGCACGTCGGGAACGTCGTCCGCGCCGGTGTGGGAAAACATGTACGACTCGACGACCTCAACCGGTTCCTCGGTGACCTCTCCATCGACGATCCGGTAGGAGCGCAGCTCGTGAATGTCCGGATCGCGGGTGGAGATCAGCACGTAGTGCGCGTCTGGATACCCGGCGATGTTGACGTCGGTGCGTGAGGGGTAGGCCTCGGTGGCGGTGTGGGAGTGATAGATCACCACCCGCTCTTCGTCCCGGGATTCCAGCTCGCGCTCAAGCCGGAGATCTTCCATCGAGTCGAATCGATAGAAGTTCGGCGAACGCTCAGCGTTCGTCATTTCGATGAACCGCTCTGGGCGGTCAGAACCCGCGGGGCCCGCCAGGACGCCGCACGCTTCGTCCGGGTGGTCCCGCCGGGCGTGTTCCACCATCGCGTCGACGAGATCGCGGCTGATCCTCAGCACAACTTCATCCTACGTGCTGGCCATCGCCTGAATGAGAGAATCCTGCACCCACGTCAGCCAGTGGTATACCGCCAGGTGCGGGGCGCGCGGGTCCTCGGGGGGCAGCTCGTCGGGCATGTCCTCGGTGACCTCGAGCACCGTGCCCAACGCCAGGCGGACATCGTTGAGTGCGGTGAGCCAGGCCTGCGCCTGCTGCTCGGAGAGCCGCAGCCGCCCACCGCGAGGCGGGCAGGTGGCCAGCACTACCCCGACCGCGCCGTCTTTGGTGGCCACCAATTCGGGTTCGTGCAGCGCCCGCAGACCACCGGACAGGGCGGTGTCC
Source organism: Pseudonocardiaceae bacterium (assembly GCA_036009255.1). Lineage (GTDB taxonomy): Bacteria > Actinomycetota > Actinomycetes > Mycobacteriales > Pseudonocardiaceae. The sequence continues at coordinate 6,705 of DASYMC010000250.1, read as the reverse complement.
TCCCGGTGGAAGTCGGGGAGCAGCCGGGCCAGTACGCGGTCGGCCGGAGCGGTGGTGGGGCCGGCGATGATGCCGGTGAGCTCGGCCAGCTCGTCCTGCGGGTTGGCGGCGACCCGGGCCGCGAGCAGGTCGCGAACCTGGCCGACCAGCCCTCTCAGCAGCCCGGCCTCCCGCTCGGAGAAGGTCGTTGCCAGCGCGCCGCCACGCCGCCGCCAGCCGTTCACGCGTCCTTCTGCATGGTCGCCCAGAGCCCAGCGCCGTGGAGCTTCGCGACGTCGATCTCCACCTTGTCCCGGGAGCCGCTGGTCACCACGGCCCGGCCTTTATGGTGCACATCGAGCATCAACTTGGTGGCCTCGTCGCGGCTGAATCCAAAGAGTTGCTGGAAGACGTAGGTGACGTAGGACATCAGGTTCACCGGGTCGTTCCAGACGATCGTAAGCCAAGGCCGGTCTTCGGTGGCTGCCTCGGCCACCGCTGGGTCGACCTGGGTCTGTTCCAGTTCGACGGGTGTGGTCATGACTCAATGTTCCCACCAAGCCCGGCCAATACGCTCTCCAGATGCTCCCGTGCACGGCAAGCAGCACCGCGTTTCTCACTGACCAGTACGAGCTGACGATGCTGGCCAGTGCGCTGGCAGACGGTTCAGCGTTCCGGCGCTGCACGTTCGAGGTCTTCGCGCGTGGGTTGCGCGGCCACCGCTACGGCGTCCTCGCCGGTGTGCCCCGGTTGCTCGACGCGATAGCCCGATTCCGGTTCGACGACGAGCACCTGGCGTTCCTGCACCGCATGCTCGATCCGCGCACGCTGGACTGGTTGGCCGGCTACCGGTTTCACGGCGATATCGACGGCTACCCCGAAGGCGAGCTGTACTTTCCCGGCTCCCCCGTGTTGACGGTGACCGGCAGCTTCGCCGAGGCGGTGATCCTGGAGACCCTGGTGCTCTCGGTGCTCAATCACGACAGTGCGGTGGCCGCCGCGGCAGCCCGGATGACCAGTGCCGCAGATGGGCGGCCGTTGGTGGAGATGGGAGGGCGGCGGACCCACGAGGAGGCGGCGGTGGCCGCCGCCCGGGCGGCCTACCTGGGCGGGTTCAGCGCGACCTCCAACCTCGCCGCCGGGCAGCGCTACGGCATGCCCACTGCCGGCACCGCGGCGCACGCGTTCAGCCTGCTGCACGAGCGTGAGGCGGACGCCTTCGCCGCGCAGGTCGCGGCGCTGGGCACGGACACCACATTGCTGGTGGACACCTACGACATCACCCGGGGCATCGCCACCGCCATTGATGTCGCCGGCCCCGGGCTGCGAGCGATCCGGATCGACTCCGGTGATCTCGGGGTGCTGGCCCGGCAGGCTCGCGAGCAACTCGACCGGTTGGGCGCGCCGAATGTACAGATCGTCGTCTCGGGAGATCTGGACGAGCACTCGATCGCGGCGCTGCGCGCCGAGCCGGTGGACTCCTACGGGGTGGGCACCTCGGTGGTGACCGGCTCCGGCGTGCCGACCGCGGGGATGGTCTACAAGCTGGTAGAGGTGGATGGGCAAGCGGTGGCCAAGCGCAGCACGTCCAAGGTCACCCGGGGCGGTGCCAAGAGTGCGTTGCGCCGGTACAAGGACAGCGGCACCGCCCTGGAGGAGGTCGTGTTCCAGCGTCGTCACCCACCGGGGCTCACTGAGAACGACCTGGTGCTCCCGGTACCGATGCTGCGTGAAGGCCAACCCTTCGGCTCACTCCCCACACTCCAGGACGCACGCGAACGCGTCGCCGCGGCCCTGACCACTCTGCCCTGGGACGGTCTGCGCCTGTCCCCCGGCGAGCCCGCTATCCCGACGGTATTCCTCTGATCAGAAGGCGACAGGTACAGCCCGCATGTCGCCGACACCACGGCGAGGACGAGGGATCCACGAAGCATGGTCACGCTGCGGGTAGCGTCTGCTGCCGTGCCCGCCTCCACCACTACCGTGCCTGACGTCGGGGCGCTGCTCGCTGCGGCGGTGCGTTCGCTGGGAGGTAACGAGCGGGCTGGTCAGGTCTTGATGGCCGAAGCGGTGGATCGAGCGATTCGCACCGGTGAGCACCTGGCGGTTCAGGCCGGCACCGGGACCGGCAAGTCGCTGGCGTACCTGATACCGGCGATACGGCACGCCGTCGCCTCCGAAACCACTGTGGTGGTCTGCACCGCGACCATCGCATTGCAGCGCCAACTGGTGGATCGTGACCTGCCCCGACTGGCCGATGCCCTGGAACCGCTGCTCGGCGCAGCACCGAGCTTCGCGATCCTCAAAGGCCGGCGCAACTACCTGTGCCTGCATCGGCTGAACACCGGGCCGGTCGACGAGGGCGAGGATCTGTTTGACGCCGCGGCGGCAGCCTCGCCGACATCAGTGCTGGGTCGCCAGATCGCCCGGCTGCATGAATGGGCTTCGCACACCGACACCGGGGATCGGGACGAGTTGGTGCCCGGAGTAACCGAACGGGCCTGGCGCCAGGTGTCGGTCGGTGCCCGAGAGTGCCTGGGTCTGTCCCGCTGCCCAGTCGGAATGGAGTGTTTCGCCGAACAGGCCCGGGCCCGGGCCGGCCGTGCCGAGGTCGTGATCACCAATCATGCGCTACTGGCGATCGACGCGATGGGTGACCGGCCCGTTCTTCCCGACCACGACGTCGTGGTGATCGATGAGGCGCACGATCTGGTCGACCGGGTCACCAGTGCGGCGACCGAGGAGCTCACCGCGTCGATGATCGAGGTCGCAGCCCGCCGCTGCGGCCGGCTGATCGATCAGCAGCATGCCGACGAGCTGGCCGCCGCCGGTGACGGGCTGGCGCTGCTGCTCGGCGACGCGTCGGTGCAGCGGTGGGACACCCTGGGCGCAGCGGTAGCCGCCGGGCTCACCGCCGTACGTGACGCGGCGCACCGCTGCACCACCGCGCTGGGGTCCGAGCGCCGCGAGGATCCCGACGCTGCCGCCCGTCGCCGCCTCGCGCTTACAGCATTGGAGCAGGTTTACTCGGCGTCCGCCCGGACGCTGGTCGCCTTCCCGGACAGTGCCGCCGACCGGCACGACGTCGTGTGGCTTGCGGAGGAGACCGTCCGCGGGAGGGTGCTGCGGGTGGCGCCACTCCGCGTCGCCGAGCTGCTGCAGCAGCGATTGTTCGCGAAGCGCACGGTGGTGCTCACGTCGGCCACGCTCACCCTGGGCGGGACGTTCGACGCGCTGGCGGCACAGTGGGGCCTGCCCCGGCAGCGGCCGATTGCCGCGCTCCCTGAGGGCAGCACAGCTGGAACGGCCACTGAGCGGCCACCGCCGGCAGATGACGATGCCGGTCCGGCCTGGGCAGGTGTGGATGCAGGCTCACCGTTCGAGCACCGCCGCGCCGGGATCCTCTACACCGCCGCTCACCTGCCCCCACCCGGCCGCGACGGGCTGACGCCCGCCTGCATCGATGAGCTCGCCGAGCTGGTCACCGCGGCGGGTGGGCGGACCCTGGGCCTGTTCTCCTCGATGCGGGCGGCCAAACAGGCCGCCGAGGCGCTGCGATCCCGGGTGGAGATCCCCATCCTGTGCCAGGGGGACGATGCAACCGGCCTGCTCGTGCAACAGTTCGCGCAGAACGAATCGACGTGTCTGTTCGGCACCCTGTCGTTGTGGCAAGGCGTCGACGTGCCCGGCCGGTCGCTGTCCCTCGTAGTGGTCGACCGGATCCCGTTTCCCCGCCCGGACGACCCGCTGAGCTCGGCACGGCAACGCGCGGTGGCCGCCCGAGGGGGCAACGGGTTCCTCGCGGTGGCTGCGACGCACGCCGCCCTGCTCCTGGCGCAGGGCGCCGGTCGGCTGTTGCGCTCGACCGAGGATCGCGGGGTGGTGGCAATCCTGGACCCCAGGCTGGTCACCGCCCGCTACGGCGCTTTCCTACGCGCATCCTTACCACCGTTCTGGCCCACCACCGACCCTGCCGTCGCACGAGCCGCCCTAACCCGTCTCGTCACCCCCTGAACCTGCCCAACCTGCCCAACCCTCCCCCGACATGGAGACATATCGCGGTGAAAGGCACCCTTCAGGCACCGATATGTCTCCATGTCGGGGTCAAGGGCACTGCGCGGACCCCGATATGTCTCCATGTCGGGGTAAGCAAGGGGCAGCCGATGGCGGCCAGTGGGCTGCGACGGTGACGGTGCCGGGAGGTACTTCGGTGAAGCCGGCGTCGCGCACGGCGAGCACGCCGCGCTGCCGCCAGGCCAGATCCGGCCGCTCTCCGGCAGCCAACGCAGTCCACTTCTTCGGGGAGGCGGTGCGCACCGCGCAGCGGTAGCCGGCGGCCGCCCAAAAGTCCAGCGCCGCGAGCGGGCCTTGGACGGCCAGCAGTGCGGCCAGCAACATGGTGGCATGCCCTACCTGTGCGGCTGCCTTACCCACAGTCATCACCGGTTGGGGTGGGAGCCAGAGCACCGGGTATCCCTCCGGTGGTGGGCCAGGGTCGTCGGATGGCACATCAGTGCCACCGACCTGCAGCCGTGTTACGGCTCTCGGTGTATCCGCAACCAGCCAGGGCAGTAACGCGCGCACCTCGGCACCGGCCCGCTCGACGGTGACGCCTGGCAAATCAGTCACCGCGACCCAGTGCGCCCCACGCGCCCGCCGGCTGACCTTGCGGATCCGGCCGCCAACCCAGGGCGCCACCTCGGGGTGCCACGGACCGCCAGGGCGCGAACGCTCGTCGAGGCACAACGCCACCGCAGCTGAGGCCGCGGCCTCCAACAGCGCGGTGCGAGATGGCACGGCGTTGCGCTCTATCCGCAGTATCAGCGGCATCGCGCGCACCGCCGCCGGGTCCTCGTCGGGGACGTCGCCGGCCAGCTCCGTCGGCGGACCGAGCCAACTCGCATACCTGGCCGCCAGTGGCATCAGCTGCGCGACCTGTGAGTGGCGATGCGAGCTATCGGTCGCATCGCCACTCACAGGGGCACTCTGCGCAGCAGTCCCTCAGCTGCGTCGGCGGCTTCCACCTCGTCCCGGGTCACCCCCAGCACGAACAGCACGACGTCGAGGAACGGTTGGGTGATCGCGGCGTCTGCGACCTCCCGCAACGCGGGTTTGGCGTTGAACGCGACACCCAGACCGGCGGTGGTCAGCATGTCGATGTCGTTGGCGCCGTCTCCGACCGCCACACACTGAGCGAGCGGGACCCCGAAATGCTCTGCCGCTTGGCGCAGCGCGTCGGCCTTCCCTGACCGATCCACCACCGGGCCGATGACCTGCCCGGTGAGCTTCCCGTGGTCGATCTCGAGCTCGTTGGCGGTGCAGAAGTCCAGGCCCAGCTCTTGGGCGAGGGGACGGACGATCTGGGTGAAGCCCCCTGAAACTGCGCCGCAGCGAAATCCCAGCCGTTTGAGGGTCCGTACCGTGGTGCGCGCTCCTGGCGTGAGTTCCAGTGCATTGGTCACCTCCCCCAGCACACTCGCCGGAAGACCCTCCAGCAGCGCGACCCGGCGCCGCAGCGACTGGGTGAAGTCCAGCTCCCCACGCATCGCCGCCTGGGTGACCGCACGCACCTCCGCCCCGCAGCCGGCGTGCTCGGCGAGGACCTCGATCACCTCGCCTTGTACCAGGGTTGAGTCGACGTCGAAGACGACCAGACGCTTGGCCCGGCGGGCGATACCGACCCGTTCGACGGCGAGGTCCACCTCACCCTGCGCGGCGAGTCTGACCAGCGTGGCGCGCAGCGCGGCGTCGGCCGCCTCCGGATTGCCGTTGCTGGGCACCGACACCAGCAGCTCTAGCCCGGTGACCGGGTAGTCCGCGATCCGCCGGATGGCATCGATGTTGATGTCCAAGGCGGCCAGCGAGCGGGTTGCCTCGGTAAAGGCTCGCGCCGTCACCGGCCGGCCAAGCACCAACACGACGTGGGTGGATGGACGGATCATTGCGCCGAGCGCGTCGGCGCCGATCTCGACCTCCAGCTGCATCCCGATGCTGGCCATGGCGTGTTCCGCAGCTTCCTGCAGGTCCTCCGGATCAGCCGTGGTCGCCACCAGCACGCCGAGAATAATCCGGCCCCGGATCACCACCTGCTCGACGTCGAGAATGTCAACGCCATGCCTGGTCAGCGCGGAAAAGATCACCGAAACGACGCCAGGCTTATCCCGCCCAGTAACCGTGACAAGCAGGGTTGTCCGTGGGTTGCCGGTCACTTGTCGCGAGGGTCGTTGAAACCTGTGTCGCCTTGCTCGACGGCGTATGCGGCCTGCTCGCTCGGCGCTGCGGAATCCCCGTGGCCGCCGATGTGCGCCTCGTGACGTATCCGATCCATCATATGCGGGTAGTGCAGTTCGAAGGCGGGTCGCTCGGAGCGGATGCGTGGCAGTTCGGTGAAGTTGTGCCTGGGCGGTGGGCAGGACGTCGCCCATTCCAACGAATTGCAGTAACCCCATGGATCGTCGACGGTGACGACCTCTCCATAGCGGTAACTACGGAACACGTTCCACAGGAATGGCAGAGTCGACGCTCCCAGTACGAACGCACCGATCGATGACACCATGTTGAGCGTGGTGAAGCCGTCGGTGGGCAGGTAGTCGGCGTAGCGGCGGGGCATCCCCTCGTTGCCGAGCCAGTGCTGTACCAGGAACGTCAGGTGGAATCCGATGAACGTGGCCCAGAAGTGGAACTTACCCAGGCGTTCGTCGAGCATCCGTCCGGTGATCTTGGGGA
>DASYMC010000249.1:0-4851 GCA_036009255.1 Pseudonocardiaceae bacterium | reverse complement strand
TGATGCGATTCTGATCGTCGGTGGCTCCGGGGCGCTCGTCGACCTTGCCAACAATCAGCGTGTGCATGACTTAATCCTCGCCTTCTTGCGTGCTGGTAGACCGGTCGCCGCAGAATGTTACGGCGTTGGTTGTCTAGCTTTCGCTCGAGACATGAACGAGCGGACAAGCATAATCCGGGGCAAGAATGTCACTGGCCATTGCCTGGAATACGATTACAAAAGTGGAACGGCGTTTGTTGAGGCACGTGGCCATTTCCTTGATTTTGATATGGGACCTCCACCATACACATTGGAATTCATCCTTCGGGATGCCACCGGCCCAGCTGGCGCATATCATGGCAATTTTGGCCACCCGACTAGCGTCATCGTCGATTACCCGTTTATTACCGGGCGGTCGACGCCGGACAGTATCCTGACCGGTCAGAAGTTGATCGAGGTTCTCGATGGTAATCCTCCGTTGCGTCGTTGGGGCTGGTAAAGCGAGTTGGGCCGCCGGCGTGGTGTGTGGCACTCGAGGTACCGCCAAACCACCAGGTGTTCCGGTGACCCAGTGGCAGACAGCGCACAGTCTCACCGCGTAGACGATGTGACTTTCCGGACGGGTGGTATCAGCAGGACGCCACCCAAGCTCTCATTCATGCCAGACCTCGGGCCAAGAAGGGATCTGCTGTGCTTGCGTACCCGTTGACAGTGATGGCTGCCGGTTCAGGACCCACGATCCTGGACATCGTTTCGCTCGCCGTGCAGGCGTTGACGCCGTTGGCGGTGGTTGGGCTCGGATTCTGCCTGGCTCGGCTTTCGCGTCGGGTCGAGGCGGTGCAGTGGGCGAACCAGACCGTGGTAAGTCGCCGGGTGGAACTGTTCACGCAGGTAGCGCCGAAATTGAATCAGCTGCTGTGCTTCGCAACCTTTGTGGGCCGGTGGAAGGAAATCTCACCTCAACAGGCGACCACGCTCAAGCGTGACCTCGATGAGATAATGTTTGCGAACCGGATGCTGTTCTCCGACGAGTTGTTCGATGCTTACCAATTGTTTATGAAATCCCTTTTCGACATGTATGCAAGCACCGACGCCGACGCACCGCTGCGCGCTCAAATCAACACTGAGCTGGGGGATCGGCGCAACTTGGTCTGGTGGGAGGACCCCATGACTATCCATTTCAGCGCCACCAATTCCGCCACGATCGGCGAGGTTCAGGCCACCTATGAGACCCTGGGGCAGCGGTTCCGTGCTGATCTGTACGTGTGCCACGCCGAGAAACCGGTCCTGACCGTCCCGCCGGTCGATCGACCGGCAAGTCCGCCGGTTGCGAGGCAACCCCAGGCAGGTGAGTCAGCGCTGCCTCGGCGCTGGTCAGCTGCGCGAGCTTCACTCGATCGAGATCAGTGACGACGTACTTGCCTGGCGTTGCTCGTCCTCCTCCATCTGAGGCATTGGATTGGGCTACGGAGTGTAAGCGATGTCCGAAGATGAGCTAGGAAATGTTTACGACCTGATTGCCCGACGTCTGTTGAGGGGCAAGGTAGTTCCGGTGCTCGGCGCTGGGGCCAACCTGTGGCAGCGACCTCCACCCGGCTACGTGCACGGCGAGTATCTGCCCAGTGGACAAGAGCTCGCTGACGAGCTCACCCAGTACCTGGGTGACGTGGAGATCGACGGCCGCGATCTGGCCCGGGTGTCCCAATACGTCGCGGCGTTGCTGGGTGAAGGGCCGCTTGAACAGGAACTCCACGACCTCTTTGACGCGGACTATCCACCTACTGATCTGCACCATTGTCTCGCCCGGCTGTCTCGCCGAGTACGTGAGGCGGAAGACGTCCGGGACTGCCTACTCCTTGTGACGACCAACTATGACGACTCCCTGGAACGCGCGTTCATAGCGGAGGGCGAACCGTATGAACTCATCACCTACATCGCTGGAGGCGAGGATCGTGGACGGTTTCGCCACATCACCGCCGACGGCGAATCAACCGTGATTCAAGTACCGAATGAATACGATGACCCTCGACTGAACCAACGGAGCGTCATCGCGAAAATTCACGGCTCAGTGGACCGCTCAGAGGAGCAGATCCACGGAGACAGTTTCGTGATCACCGAGGATCACTACATCGACTACATTGCCCGGGCCGATATCGCCCGTCTGTTTCCGGCCAAGCTCGCGGCGAAGCTGCGGAAAAGTCACTTCCTGTTCCTCGGCTACAGCCTGCGGGACTGGAATCTCCGGGTGATGCTCTACCGTTTGTGGGGGGAACAGGAGGGCAAGAACTTCAAGTCGTGGGCGATCCAGAGAAACCCCGATCGCATCGACCGCGCCGCGTGGGACGAGCGCGGCGTCGACATCCTTGACATCAAAGTGGAGGACTTCGTCGCAGCAGTCGAGCGACGGCTTGCCTGGCCACAAGTTCCGACGCCGCGGCCTCCCGCCGACATCGAACAACCACTTCTCAGCTGAGACGAGGTGGCGCTGTGTCCACAGCCACGAGTCCGCCCCCTCGGGCCCAACAGGACTCCGACCGGGGCGTGCCGGACTGCCCGTACGTCGGGCTGATGCCCTTCGACGAGAAGGATGCGGCGTATTTCTTCGGCAGGGAGCGCGAGTCCGACCTCATCGTCGCCAATCTCACCGCATCGCGGCTGACTCTGCTGTACGCCACGAGCGGGGCCGGCAAGAGTTCAGTGCTGCGGGCAGGAGTGCTACCTCGGCTGCACGAGACCGATGACGACTCCTATGACTATGACGACCTGGGCGTCCCCGGTGCGGCAGTGGCGTATGTGAGCGCCTGGCGCGACGATCCGTTGGAGACCGTCGCGACAGAAGTGGTTCAAGCGGTGGCGCAAGTGACTGACGCCAGCGCACCGCAGGAAGCGGCGACTGCCCCGAAACTCAGCGTCACCTGGCTTCGTGAGCTGCTACGCCAGTCCAAGGTCCCGGCGGTCTATCTAATCCTCGACCAGTTCGAGGAGTATTTCTTCTACCACCCGATGGATCGCGGTGACGAGGGATTGACCGCCGAGCTCGGCAGGATCCTCAGCACTCGAGACTTGCCGGTGCATGTCCTGCTGTCGATCCGCGAAGATGCCATCGCCCGGCTCGATCGTTTCAAGGGCCGAGTGCCGCACCTGTTCGACAACCTCCTGCGCTTGGCACACCTGAGCCGCGACGCCGCCCAAGCCGCCATCGAGGGGCCCCTTCGACGCTACAACCGCCTCGCGCCACCCGACCGAAGGATGTCGATCGAACCCAGCCTCATCGAGACCCTACTGAAGCAGCTCCGCACCGGCCACGTGCAGGTGGCACCGGAGGAGACGGCGGCCGATGGTATCGCCCCGGACGTGGGTTCATCAGATCTCCACGGGGACATCGAGGCGCCCTTCCTTCAACTCGTGCTGCTGCGCCTGTGGGAGGAGGAGCGGGCCAGCGGATCGTCGTCACTTCGGCAGAGCACGCTGGACCGGCTGGGCGGCGCCCAGACGATAGTCCAGACGCACCTGGACACCGTCATGGCCGGCTTGTCGCCCGCGCAGATCGATGTCGCCGCCGCGATGTTTCAGCATATGATCACGAAATCGAGAACGAAGATCGCGCTGTCCGCGGAGGACCTTGCTGAATTGGCGCAGCGGCCGGTCAGTGCCGTGCGGGAACTTCTCGAGACGCTGTGCTCGGGACCGCAACGCATCCTGCGCGCGGTGTCCCCGGCCGCGGGGGTTACCGGACCACCTCGCTATGAAATCTTCCAAGATGTGATGGGTGCCGCAGTGCTGAGCTGGCGCCGTCGCTACGAGGCTGAACAGGAAAAGGAAGCATCGGATCGCCAGCTTATTGCCGAGCGGGAGGAAGCCCAAGCAGCGGCGCAGACTGCCCGCCGCAAGCTGCGCCAGACCGTGCTTGCGGCAGGTTTAGCGGCCCTACTTGTCGTTGTCAGCAGCGTTTTCGGCTATGCATACTACCGAAATTCGCGGCAACAGGCCTTCCTGACACAGGCGGCCGCCACGCTTAATTACAACCCCGTGCATAGCCTGGAATACGCGGTCGACGCCTACCAGGTCAATACCAACAAGCAGGCCCGCTCGGCGGTGCTAGCCGCGGCGTCAAGCCCACGCGGCCGAGTGGTGGCCGGGCCCACGATGATCGCCATGGCGAGCACACCGGATTCCCGGCACGTGGTCGCGTACGACCCGCACGGCAGCATCCGGATCATCGGGGATAACGGTGCGGTGGAACGTGAGACAACGGTGTCTGGCCTGCCCGGGGCCGTCACCCCTGGAACATGGGCGGCGGCCGTCAGCCCGGACGCCTCCCGCGTCGCGCTCGGGACCGACCGAGGCGCGGTAGCCGTGATTGATACCGCGACTGGGCGGCACATCGATATCGAAACCCAAGGAGGCTCCACGCCCGCCGTTGAGTGGATCGGGTCCGCCGCAAACGGTCTACTCCTTGTCGTCTCCAGGTCGGGGGCTGCCGCAACCTACGATCCCGAAACCGGAAAGCAAGTAGCGCGCTTTCCCGGTGCCATTTTTGCGTTGCCCCTGGCCGACGGGCAGCACATTGCTACCGCCGGCCTAGATAAGACGCTGCGAGTGTGGGATGCACGAACCGGCGCCAAAACCGCGGAATCGTCCCCCCTGAGCGTGACCGCATCCACATTGAGACGCTACGCGCAATCCGTGGTCAGCCTGTCCATCGTCAGCCTGTCAATAGGCGCACAACCCTCGATCGTGGTGTGGGACTGGCAAGCTGGGCCCAACCCCGTTCAGTATCCGGTCGATGACCTCAGCGACGTTCGGCAGGTTGTCGTCAACGAGCGTGCGCAGACCGTGATCATCGCCAAGGACAAGGACGTCCGGATATAC
>DASYMC010000248.1:0-4078 GCA_036009255.1 Pseudonocardiaceae bacterium | reverse complement strand
CGGGCAGTAGTGGCCGCGCGCGAGCATGAGGATCAGCGGATCGCGGCCCTGGAGCTCGCTGAGCGTGCGGACGGTGCTGGTGTGGTCAGGCAGCGCGTAATCGGGAAAGGTGCCGCCGGGAGTGATGTCGGAACGCACGGGATGACCGCCTCTCACGGGGCGTCACGGTCGCGACCTGCACGGTGCTTACGTCGACTCCGATGCCCGGACCTGGCTGTATCAGGAAGGCCGTAAGCCAGCGTCAGGGTAACCCCACTCGGGCGAACGCGTCGAACACCTCGCACACCTTCCGCGGCACCTGGTAGGGCAGGTTGACCGCCCCGACAGGCGGCGGCGTGTCATCCAGCTGGACCCGCCCCGGGAACCGGCTGGCATCAGTTCGGCGGCCACCCACCGTAATGGAATCGCTGTGCGGAGTCTCTTGCGCATTACGCTGGCATGCGACAACTTCTCTGCTGGTGTGGGGCTTTCATGAGCGCGGCGCTGGGGACGAGGATGTTGCCGGAGGGCAAGCGACGGCACTCTGCAGGGAAACGGTCCAGTCGGTAAGGGAGCGTGGGGTGCGGGATGCCGTGGTTTCCGGATTTCGTCAGTGCTGTGGAGTTGGCGCGCAGCCAGACTCGGGCCGCGGGTCTAGCTGATCCAAGCGCTCCGGACAGCGGCCCCGAGTATCCGGCGCATGGGTGGCGAGCAGAGGGCGCCACCCATGGATCAGACGGCGTAGCGCACTGCGCGCAACCGACAGCTGCGACCCATCGTCGGCGCTGCTTGCCGCCTCGCCGAGTATGTCGAGCCGCTCCCGCACTGCCTGTCGGAAGATTTGCCTCCACACCTGGCCCACCTCGCCACCTTCCTGCCGCCCAGGCCTCGTACCGATAATGTCCGCGACAGGAGGTCCTGGTCACGGTAGCTCAACGTACAAGAGCGAAGCCGGATATTATTAATCATGAGCTACGCTGCGCTGATCGGCATGCTGTGACGGTGAACGGCTCGAACTGATCGGTAGCCCTGATCAGCTTGGCGAGGCGCTCTTCACCAGCCCTTCACAAGTATCGCGTTTGTGACCCGGCACCGGCTTCCCGCGTAACGCGTCAACGTCATCCTTCCGGAACTTCGCCACCCACGCGAACATCGTGAAGCGTTGTATTCCCAGTGGCTCGGGATGCCGGAGCCACCGGCATTCGAAAGATTCCGGCTTTCGTCGCCTGAACCTCCCGATCGGTAGGCAGGTAATGGGCCTGTTCAACGATCACAACCGGTCGAGGTCTTTGCGCGTGTGGTGGAACAATATTTTTTAGACAATGCCGAACTTCTCGGTGTGGATCCGGGGCAGTGGGACGTTCAGTTCGTCGAGCACGGTCAGCACATCGGTGACCAGAGCAGGCGGTCCGCAGAGGTAGTAGCCGAGCTGGTTACGCCGCAACCTGCCGGGCAGCAGTGCGGTGAGCAGTGCTTCGTCGACGGCACCGGACGCGCCGGTCCAGCCCTCGGGCGGCTGGCGGAGCAGTTCGATGATGGTGAGGTCCAGCCGTTTTTGCAGCTCGCCAAGCTCCGCGCGGAACAGTAATTCGTCAACGGTCCGGGCGACCATCACCAGCCGGTGTGGACGCCGGTCGCGCCGGTGCGCCAGGGTTCGCAGCATGCTGATCATCGGGGTGATGCCGACCCCACCGGCGATCATCACTAAGCCGGCGCTGTGTTGGAGGTCGACGCTGAAACGGCGACGGTGACCGAGTTCCGAACTGTGGTCTTGGGCGTTGGATTCTTCAGCGCTGTCACCATTGAGGCGGCCACGGCCGCGCACTTGCGGCCTCCTCAGGACACTGCTTCGCTGGCATGCTATTCCTGCCCTTTCCCTTCACATTTGACCACCAGCGCGTCGGCGGCGGCCACCTGGGCGGTTGATTGAGGTCACCGAACTGGGCGTCCCGGTCCGCGTGCTGGTTGCCCTTGGTAACTTTGGTGTTGCTTTGCAGGCTGAACGGCTGCTCATACTGCGTCCGCGCCGGGTTACTAATTGGTGGACCAGCCGGTAGTCTGCCCGGAGAGTGGGAGCGGTTATCGTCCCTGGCTAGCGTCGAGGGTGACCAGCAGTGCGCGTAGCGCAGGAATCGCCCGGGTGAGAGCCTCGCGATCGGCGATGGGAAGCCCCGCTACCCCGTCTGTGATGAGGTCGATGCGGGCCTGCCGCAGGGCCGATAATCGCTGCGTGGCCGCGTGGGTCAACCGCAACTGTGCGGCGCGGCGATCGTTGGGATCGGTCTCGCGCACCAGCATTTCCAGGTCGATGAGCTGGTTGACCAACGTGCTCACCGAGTTGGCCGCCAGGTGCAAGGCGCGTCCTGCCGACGCAATCCCGATGCCCGGCTGTTTTTCGATGACTTCTAGTAGCTCCAGATGCGCGCCTCGTAACGGCGGCCCGGGCACCGCCGATCGCAGCCTCCGGCGCACCAGACGTCGCAGTGCGGCGATGGTCGCCATCAGCTCCTCGCCCAGCACTGTCTGCTCAAGGCTCGTCACATGAACGACGATAGCTCTTAGTAGGAGCACCACTCGGGTTGTTGTCACCCACCGTAATGTGGCTCTGTGTGACAGATTCTCCTCGCGCTGCGTAGAGACCTCACCACTAGTGGGCCGTAGTGATCCCCCACGAAGTGGCTTTGTGTAATCGTTCCTGTTCGCACTGCAGTCAGCGGGGCTAGTCTGCCGGGGTCGCACTCAGCTGGCCGGCGAGCCGGGGCGTCTGGGAGACGCGGGCGAGAGGGCGACCGAAAGTGTGTCCGGAAGAACAGCGGGGCGCGGCATCGGCGTCGTCTTCGGCGGCGTGGGTGAGGGCTAGTGGTGGTGCCCCGCCGGAGTTCCAACGTCACGGCCGGAAGCCGGAGAAACCCTGATGGTACCCGGCTCCCGGCTGTGACTCTAATGATCGCGACGCGCAGTGGGCAGCGGGAGCGGGGATGACGCCCGATGGGGACTGTAGCCCGGATGGTTGCGGTGCGAGCAACAACTCAGGCGGTCAGTCGCCCGGTGGAGAGCGAAATTGTCAAGAGCTCCACCGGGAAGATGGCGCGCCGCCCGCTGCGGGAGTTGCCGAGGTGTCTCGATCCACTGTGACTCAGCCAACCGGGCGCGCCAGCGGCCTGACCTATGTGTATGCGGTCGACCTGGTTCGGGTGCTGACCTTCGCTTGCGTCATTGCAGCCCACACCACGGCTAGCGTCAATTCACTGGACAGCGTCTCTGCGGGTGGTGCAGCGATGCTGCTGCACTTCACCCCTGAGACGTTCTTCGCGCTCACCGCGTTCGTGCTCGTGTACCCCTATCGCGACGCGCTCGCGGCGTCGCTTCGTGCTGATCGGGGCGCCCTACGTCATCTGGACCATGATCTACACCGGGCAGGCACTGATCATGGTGCCGCTGCCACTGGCTTGTGAGCAAGCTAGCTTAATCTGGAGATTATACTGGAGTTGATCTCGACTCCGGCATCAGTGGTCCCACGACCAGTGATTATCGCCATGTGAGCCGAAATCGGTGCCGGTGATATGCTGAAGGCCGGTCCAGGCGTTATGAAGGATATCGCTGACCTTGTCACCTGCCGGCTGGATTGAGTTCGAAATGAATAATAACTATGAAGAAAGTAAATACTTTCTCTATCGTCTTTACCATTAATCTTTCTTCTTTCTGGTGACTAGATAGTGAGCTTCGCCGGAATCACCTCACGGGCAACGCGTGCGTCCCAGACCCGTTCGAGTGCTGTGCGCTCGTGGTCGTTGGCACGGCACCGAGCGCCGCGGCGAGGCGCTGATCCGGATCACGGTGGGAGATTACGCGTCCAGGGCACGGCCTGTGTCTAGACACTCACACACCGCGACAACCGCCTGGAGTATGTCGATGGAGGGTGTTCGAGGTTGTGCCGGGACTCGTGGAACTTGAGGGTGCGGTCCCGCAGGCTGTGCCCCACCGACGCGCTCGACAGTTGGTCTTCGAGGGCGGTCACTGCAGCATCAAGCCAGAAGCGATCCCATCAGCTCCCTGCGCTGAAGTTGAACCGACAATCCTGCGATTCAAGATCGAATCA
>DASYMC010000247.1:0-14077 GCA_036009255.1 Pseudonocardiaceae bacterium | reverse complement strand
GCCGCATCACCGAAGGCAAGACCCGCCGCGAAGCCATCCGCTGTCTCAAGCGATACATCGCCCGCGAGATCTACCAAATCCTCACAACACCACCCGAACCGCAGCCCTCAGCGGCTTGACATCCATAGGGGCATCAGTCCCAATACGCCCAGCTCGCATGACGTGGATGACCAGTTCGGCACCCACAGGCCGATGTCTTGGGTCGATGTGGGTGGCGAGTTCATAGCGGCCGCGGTGGCTCGGTTGCCTATGTGCCGAGTACGACGTGGGCCAATCCAATGGGTGTAATCGCCGGCAAGTTCTTAATTATTGTTTGATGGATGTAGTTTTCAAGACAATCGACTACTATCGAGTCGATCAAGCTCACATCTTTGGTCGCGAGGAGCGAATTGAGATCGGTGTAATATGTTAGCGCACGCGTTTTATACACCTGGACTCCACGTTCGTCAGGCGTATATTCCTCGAAGCCTGGAATACTCCACCTGGCGGTTAGCCCATTTATTGCACTGCTACCAGGTTCATTCAGATAGCACTCGTTAGTGCCGCTAGGCAATGGCTTAGCGGGGTCGCCGAGCGAGGGGCGTGTGAGGGATCTCATCAGGGAGAAATCGCAGCTACGGATGTCTGTTCGCGTCGGAATAATATCGAGAGTTGCGGTAGTGACACTAGCGGCTACCTGTTGGGATGTGTCAATAAGACCGGCACCCCGACCGGCCCTAACGTCGGCGATAACGGGCAGTGCGGCACGCTGAGATACCAGCGTGCACAGCGAATAGACTCGTTTAGGAGCTAACGTAAACTGGAGAGCGAGCTTGTCATAATGTATTGTTACACGAAGTTCCTTGGGTTTTGGTACGGGCGAGCGTGGGTACACAGGGCGCAGCAGCGCCGACGTATCATACCTACAGGTTACGTGCCGAGCCCTGCTTTCGGTCTGACCATTGACAAACAACAGAGTTTGATGAATGAGTGTCACGCAACCCAATGTGGATCGGGTCCGTGCTCATGCGCGCGATCTTGGCACTATTTTTATCGTCGAAGTGCACCTCTCCGCGACCTTCAAGAGTTTCGGGAATTATGTCCCTTCCGTTCGACATCGCCACCGTAAAGACCTTACTAAAGAAGGCCTCCTGATTCGGGCTCGCCGCCCGCACATCGACCACTGGGGCGATCGGCGTTGCATTCGTTTTGACACTCATGGAATCTGTAGCAAAAGAACTTGGAGCGCTGCAAATAGAGCTTGTGAGTGCCGCGACTAATGTTAAGTGGCGCATTACTTGTTTCACTAATGTAAGCCCCCCTGTAGTAATGCGCCTTGTCAGCCGAGCTTCAGCAACCTCTCTCAGCCCGATCAAGGGACGACAGACCCTGCATCGGGCTCAGAAACACCGATCTTGAGTCAGAACCCCCCAGCGCCACCCGAACGCGTGTCATCTGACGCCTTGTGATTTGTCTCGAATCTCCAGTTTGCTTGGTTGATCGATCACTGGAGCCCCGAAGTTGCGACAGTGAGCTGGCGGCATTGCTGATCCCACACTCGCACCGCGGGTCAACGTCAACCGGCTCCTCGACACGCTTCCAGGCCGTCTAACGCTGGGCCGTGCTGGTCGTGGCATCGCTGCTGACTCGTTTGTAGGGCACAGCCAGTATGCCGACGCTATGAGCCGCAGCTACGTCATGTCACCCACTGAACCGACTGGTCTGTTAATATAGAATTGACTTGTCGCTGGAGGGATCATGGGAACGGCGCCTACGGTTGGCATTGCGCCTGGAGCATTGCCGTTATTCGGTCATACCCTGTCATTGTTGTATGACCCGCTGGGTTTTCTGACCTCCCTGCCCAACCATGGCGACCTGGTGCGTATCCAGATCGGTCCTTTCGAAGCGATTGTGGTGTGCACACCGGAGCTGGTCCGCCAGGTTCTGCTCGATGACCGCATCTTTGACAAGGCCGGGCCTGTCTTTGACCGCGCCCGAGACGCATTCGGCGATGGACTGGCGACGTGCCCGCACGGCATGCATCGGCGGCAGCGTCGCCTGGTCCAGCCCGCCTTCCACCCGGCGCGTTTTCCCGGCTACGCGCAGGTCATGAGTAAACACATCGCCGAGGTAACCGCTTCCTGGCAGCATGGCCAGGTCCTCGATGTCTTGTCCGAGATGATGACATTAACGACCAGGATTGCAGTCGAGACGATGTTCTCTGACGAGCTGTCGTCAGCCGTGCTCCAGGCGGTGTTCAACGATTTCAGTACTATCCTGGCGGGTATCTACACACGCACGATCGTCCCGCCGCCGCTGGACAAGTTCCTTATTGTCGGGAATCGCCGTTTCAACCGAGCCCGGGTTCGCCTGCGAGAGGTCATCGGCCGCGTGATCACCGACCACCGGGCCAACGGCACCGACTGTGACGATCTGCTCTCAACACTGTTGAGCGCCCGCGACCGTACCGAAAGCCAGGGATTGTCCGATTCCGAGATTGTCGATCAAGTCACGACGTTTTTCTTGGCGGGATCGGAGACCACCGCCAACGCTTTGGCGTGGGCGGTGTACCTCCTGGCACGCCACCCCGATGTCGAACACCAGCTCCAGGCCGAGGTCGATGCCGTCCTCGGAGGGACCGCCGCCCGCTTTGAAGACCTACCGAAACTGCAGCTTGCTGGCCGAGTCGTCACCGAGACCCTCCGGATGTACCCGCCTGCCTGGACGCTGGCTCGCACCGCCACCACCGATACCCGCCTGGGCGAGCATCCCATTCCAGCGGGAAGCATCCTGTTCTACAGCCCGTACGTGCTACACCACTTGCCTGACCTATACCCTGACCCCCACCGCTTTGACCCTGACCGCTGGACCGACGGGCACAGCACCCCGCCACCGCGCGAGGCTTTCATCCCCTTCGCTGCCGGGGCGCGCAAATGCATCGGCGATACGTTCGCCGTCACCGAGGCCACTATGGCCCTGGCCACCCTTGCCGCCCGCTGGCGCTTAGAGCTGCTTCCCGGTCGACACGTCCGCCCCTCACGGTCTGTCGTGTTACACCCACGCGGGTTGCAGATGCGCGCAACATCGCGAGGCCAGCGGAGGAACCGCCTGCGTCACTCTAAGTGATGCCTGCCCGTGATCATCAATGGTCCGCTTATGTTTCTGTGTGTCGACCACCACCGGCCAGTCGGTGTGAGGTCGACCTGTCACCCGCTTGTCGAACGAATTGGCTTGTCGCCAGAATTATGCCGATGCTAGTGGTAAAATCCGCTGGCCGTGGGGTGAACATGCTGCTGAAGTCAGGATAATTAGAGGCCGTTGAGGAAGGCGAGTAGGTCGTCGAGCGATTAGCAGAGTCCCGGAGCGGTGTTCGGTGGATTGGTACGGGCTAATGCCCGTTCTTTGAGCTCGCGCATCAGTGTTCGGATCAATGCGGCTACGCAGGTCACGGACGTCAACGGTATTCAACGAACTATTGTCCGGAGTCCTGAAAATCGGGACGTCGGCGGTTCGACCTCGCCCTGCCACCATCTGCTCACGGACAGCCACCGGCAATAGCGGAGAGAGTCTCGCTGGCAACGCATCATAACCTTCCCTGTTCACACACCCGTTATGACCTATTCCGTTACTCGGCGGAGCTGGAGGTTCGGTGCACGGTGGGGTTTGATAGCAGCTGCCATGTGGAAGGAGCCTAACCGTCATCGTCTGGTTCGTCGGATGGAGTAATCAGAGGGAGGTACACGTGTTCTGTGGTGACCTCCGTCGCACAGCTCGCCGCAACCAGTGCGTAGGCGAGCTCCTCGCCGCCGTTGGGTTCCGAGAGCCACCACGCGGCGGCATCGGCCAGGGCCAGGCGCTGCACCGCCGACAGGTGCGCCTCACGCTCTCCCAGGACGGCCACAGCGGCTAGGCGTTGCCGGTTCGGGATCACTCGCGAGCCGCGAGAAGATCGCACGATCGGCTCATCGCTGCCACCGAGCATCGCAGCGGCTATCTCCAGCGTCCGTGACAAGGCCAGCGTTCAGCAGCCAGGCGCTACGCCAGTTACGCGAGGCCAAGCGCCGCGCCCGGACATGCCGGTGCCGGTCTTGGTCGGCTCGTGGGCCGCTGTTGACGGCTTGATGCTCGGCGTACCTAGTGTCGTGCGGGAGCTGGTTGAGGCGTTCTGGCCAGGTGGTCTGTTGCTGGTGTTGACCCACGCGCCGTCGCTGGCCTGGGAGCTGGGAGATACCCGAGGAACCGTGGTGGTGCGGATGCCGCTGCACCCGTTCGCGTTGGAGTTGTTGGGTGAGGTCGGCCCGATGGCGGTGTCGGGGGACAATACCTCCGGCAACTCCCCGGCCACCACGATCGACAACGCCCGACTGCAGTTGGGTGACTCGGTCGGAGTTTATGTCGAGGGTTACGTCACCAGCGCACTGCCGTCGACCATCATTGATCTGACCACGCCGGGTGCGCCCCGGCTGCTGCGCGAGGCGCGGTGAGCGCGCACGCGATCTGCGAGGTCATCGGTCGCGAGATCAGTCTGGTGCCCTGACACGATCACCAGACTCGTTGGTCACTCTCCGAGCTCCTTACGATGGTCTTGATGGTTCATCGCCGGCTCGATGGCGCCGGGATCATCTGAGCGAGCAGCCGTCTACCGTCGAGGGTCGTGCCGGACAAGCCCTGCACCATCGCGCCGGGACTCCGCGTCGAGCTGACTCGCCACAAGGTCATCCCAGACCAGAGCGCGGTCGTCGACGAGCCGATGAAGATGCTCAACGACCGCGCCGACGAGTGCCGCGCCACGCTCGATCCGGAGTGGTTGTTCCTCGTCCCACCTGTCCATTCCCCAGCGCCGTCTGGGTTTAGGGTGTGCCTTGTGACCGCCGCTGAGCAGGACCCTGAGCCCAGTCGCCCGTCGGCGGTGGATTCGGACCGCGACGACCTGGAGCCCGCGCCGACGTGGGTCGGGGACACGGTCGCCGCGCAGCGCTTCGGCTCGCCGGAGGAGATTCGTGCGGCTCTGCTGCCCAGGCAAATGGAGGAGTTCGACGCCGCGTTCAACGCCGCGCTGACCATGGCCCACCAGACGCTGCGTAGACCAGCTACGCCACGTGCTGCGGATGTGGCGGCGGCAGGCACTGATGACCGAGCAGGACCCCGAGGGACATCGGCAGATGCTTGCCACGGCCGCCGAAGTTCAGCGGATCGGCCGTCCACGACCCGGCAGTGTGCCGTGGAGCGTGGTCAGGGCCGAACTCGGTCTTTGACCGTCGCCCTCATGGCGTACACGCTCGATATCGACCCGTTCGCGCGCGCCTAGATCCGGGAGCTGCCTCCGGCGGCAGCCGTCGCGCTCGCCAGCGCCTTGGCGGTGCTGGAACTGGTGCCCGAACGCGGTGAGCCGCTCAACGCCGACAATCCGGATGGTGGGCTCTACCAGCTGCTCTTCGGCAGCGGCCGTTGATCACATACCTGTTGCTCACTGATCAGGACCGGGTGGACGTGCTTGTCGTGACATGGGTCGATTTCGGCGAGCACCGAGACTGAGGTGCGGGGTAGCGAGTGGCCCGGTGTAGCGGTGGTGCGCGCCCGGAGAGACTCGAACTCCCAACCTTCAGATCCGTAGTTGGGACGCTCCCCTACTCACCCCGTATCCAGGTGTTTCACAGGGCACCATAGTCACCAAAATGGGCGATTCCGGTGATGGTGTGTAGCAGTTCGTGGATAGGCGCGTGGATGAAGATCATCATGCCTTGTCCACTGTGGACTTTGTGGAGAGGACAAGCTCCGATCATGATCCGCGGCACCGCCGTGAATCATCCAGGTAAGGGGGAGACCCCTAGCGGGGAGTCAGTACCAGCACGGGATCGGTCGCGAAACCCTACGCTGGTAAGTCTCGTAGCGGTCGCTGAAGTTTCCTGTTGACGATCTGCCACAGCCGGCCCGATTGGGGACCAGCCCGCCCAGCCCGCCCAGCCCGCACCGGGCCGCCAGCGCCACCACCGCCGCCAGCCCCGCGCACGACACGAGATTCGGATCATCAAACCGCACCGACACAGCGCGACGAGCATGAAATAGTCGCATCCAGCGGATG
This sequence comes from Pseudonocardiaceae bacterium, assembly GCA_036009255.1. Classification (GTDB taxonomy): domain Bacteria; phylum Actinomycetota; class Actinomycetes; order Mycobacteriales; family Pseudonocardiaceae. Next base: position 8,016 of record DASYMC010000247.1, on the reverse strand, counting down.
CCCTTCCGATCGGTGACACAGGATCTCGACAAGCCCTATCGTCCCTGCTCAGAAGGGCATTCGTGCGTCACGACCCACCCTTACCAGCAAATTCAGCGGTGGATCCAGGCTCAGCTCACGATGGTGTCGATCGCCTCGTGGTGCTTCTCGAACTTGACGTAGTCGTCTTCCATGATCGCCCGCGGGTTGAACATCGGGTCAGCGAGGATGCCGTGAACGCGGCGGCGTTGCATGCCCATGTTGCCGCCGTCGTAGATCGGCAGAACCGACGCCTCGCGGAGGATCTTGCCGAAGCCGTTTTTCTTCTCCAGGCTGTTCACTCCGACGATCTGCATGCACTTGAACACGCAGTCGAACATCATCTCGGTGACCTGGATCTTGTTCATCGCGCCGACGAGTTCGGCGTGCTGGTCGTGCTTGTCCAGGTAGTCCGCCGCCCGCCAGGAGAAGTAGCGACCCATTTCGATCTTCGCGGCGACGTCACCGAGAACGTAACCGACGTTCTGGAATCCGATGATCGGTTTGAGCGCGCCTGCGGTGTTGCCCTTCGCGAAGTCGAGCGCCATCTCATAAGCGGCGCGGGCCATTCCGACGGCGGCGATCGCGGCGACCGGGCCGGACCAGGCGAAGTTGCGATTGATCACAAAGTCGCCATTGCCTGCAGCGCCGGGCAGCAGGTTGGCGGCGGGGACAACGGCGTTGTCGAAGGTGATCTCGGCGTTGGAGGAGAGCCGGCTGCCTTCCTTGTTGATGTGCTTGTAGGCGATGCCCGGCGTGTTGCGCTCTACGATGATCGCCGAGAGCCCCTCGGTGCCGCCGACCTCGGAGTTGGTGCGGACGATCACGGTCTGTGCGTTGACGCCCTGCTCGTCCCAGCCCGCAGACGACGGCCAGTACTTGCGGCCGTTGATGACGTAGTGGTCACCGTCGAGTGTGGCGGTGAGGCCGACACCGGCGGGGCGGGGCAGCGGGATGTCGAAGTTCGCGGTGCCGGACGGGTTGCCCGGCGGCTCGCTGGCGGTCCAGCCACCGAGGTACTCGCCGGTCGGGTCGGAGGTGGCCGCGCCGAGGAAGCGCTCCTTCTGCTCCTCAGAGCCGTACCACGACACCGGCATCAGGCCCAGACCGTTGCACAGGACCGTGCAGGCGAAACCGGGATCGACGACGCAGATCTCCTCTGCTGCGATGACCAGGTCGACGCATGACACGCCGCCACCGCCATACTCTTTGGGCAGCATGCACATTGCGATGCCGGCCTTGTAGGACTCGACATAGGCGGGCTTGGTCATGGCGAAGGCCTTCAGCGGGTCGGGCTCGCTATCAGCCTCCGGCACGACCGGGGCCAGAACGTTCTCCGCGAACGCGCGGACATCATACTGGAGCTTCTTCTGCTCGTCGGACATGGTGAAGTTGATGGTCACGATCTCTCCACGGTCGTCAGGAATTTGGCATGAGAAGCGTCCTGGGCCCAGGACAAGCGACGACTGTTCCGACCGCTCGTTACAGCGCAGCTCGCGACGTGTCACGACGACGTTACCAAAAGAGTATTCATCCTCACTATCACCAGCGGTGAACTGTGAGGAATGTATCGAAATGCTACAGGCCGCACCGTTCAAGATCGACAATGTTTAGAATAATGGGCGTCGCCGCGCGGGTCGATCGCCGGCAGACGGGTTGTGATCTTCGGCGTGTCGCGGTCGAATGAGGGGGCGCAGCTCCGGTAGGAAAAGTCCTTCCATAGATTTCTCGCCACCGGAGGTCATAGCCAGCAGGGGACATGTGGCCCGCAGGGGCGCTGACCGGTGAGCGACCGCTTAGTTTGTTCAACGATTCATGGCTACCAGGGCGGTGTGGACCCTTGGTGGCCGGCGACTCGAAGCTGTGCTGCGGGCCTAGCCCTGATCTCCCACGAGTCCCACCGGCACCATGGCACCGAGCTCGCGGCGTTCCTGCATCGAGGCGTGCAAGTCGTCCGAGCGCAGCAACAGCTTCGCGACATGATCCGTGACCTGCTCACCGAGCGCGCGAAGACCGGCGACCCCCGGGATGATGCCGCGCCCGACGAGCTCGCGAGCTACTGCCTCCACGCCCTCACCGCAGCCGGCAGACTACCGTCCAAGGCCGTGGTCCGCCGGCTCGTCACCGTCTCGCTGGCTGGGTTGCGCCCCCCGCAACCCGCAGCTTCCGGAGGGGTCACTGTCGAACCTGCGTGACCCGCGTGTTGGTCGAGGTGTTCACGCTGGCGGCTGTTGAGGTGTCGTCGGTGTGGGCGAGGAATGCGGTGAGCAGCACCGATCCGGCTGTGAAGTGTTGGGCACCGGGTGGACTCGCAACCCCGACTAGCCCGGATCTGTCGATCCGGTGCATGCGAGACCGCGCCCCCTTGGAGGTAACCCATTATCAGGCACCAACCCCCGTTGTTGCCTGATAATGGGTTGGACAGCACAGGGATGGGGCACAGCAGGCGTACGCCAGTGCACCCGTCCCCGTGCCGGCTTCGTCGTCCGCTCGGCCTGGTCACCAGCCTGTCGCAGCGAGTGGCGGCCCTTCCCGAGCGGTTATTCGACGGAGAGGGCGACCGCGGCGGTGTGTAGGACGCCGGCGGTTTGGAATTGCAGGAACAGTCGCCAGTTGCCGGCCTTGGGCAGCGTCGCTTCAAACGACAGCGTCGGACCTCCGTGGTCCCCGTTGACCGCGCCGTGTGGGTGTAGCTGGGCGAGGTCGGGGTCGTGGAAGGCGGTTAGGTGTGCGTAGGTGTCGAGGTAGGGCTGCAGGTCGGTGACCGGCTGGCCGTCTTTGGACACCGTGACGGTCAGCGGGTGTGTTACATCGGCCCTGAGCTGATCATCGGACAGTGTCACGGTGTAGCCGTCGACTTGGGTGGTGGGAGCCGCGGGCGGCAACGGTGTCGCGGTCGCGGCTCCTGGCACGGTGATCGGTTGGCTGAGCACTAGCGGCACCGTTGTGCCGGAGGCCTCTGTGGTGATGAACGAGGTGTATGCCCGGTAGGTCCCCGGCTGGGCTGGGCCAGCGGGGCGGTCCAGGTCCCGTCGGGGAGCAGGCTGGGGTGGACGTGTTGGAAGCCGGTGAGGTCGGAGCGGATCAGGTAGAGGTGCATCAGCTTGGTCTGGTCGGGCTCGAACGCGGTGACCGGTTTGTCGTCTGCGCCGAGGATGCGGAATTGCAATGAGGCGGGTTGGCCGGTCGGCAGCGAGGATTCGACCGGCGCGAACCGGAACCCGGAGGCCTCGGCTGTCAAGCCGTCGCCGGTGGGCATGTCGGCCATGCCCGGCATGCCGTCCTGGTTAGGACCGGTTGCAGCGGTCGTGGCTCTGTGGTTGCTTGGTGTGCCGGCAGAGCTGGTGAAGCCACCGCAGGCGGTCACCACGAGCCCCGCCACAGCGGTCAGCCCGGCCCATTCCCGTGGTGGGGGTATCGAGACGCACACGCACCCGGTTCACCGGCATCCGCCCCCACCTCAGCCGCGGGGTGCGGCAGCGGGTGACGCACCGACGCGGCCATGGCACCGGCCGCCATGTCGGGTGCACCCGCCGAAGTGGCCACCGTTGCCGGGTGCACCATCGACGGTGCGGACCCCCCGAGGCCGCCGGCGCTCCTGAGCGGGCAAGCCGTGCATGATAAACAACCCGGCGAGCACCGCACACACCGCGACGAGGCGGGCCGTGGCCCGCGCCGAGAGTGCGCTGCCGCTCCCGTGTCTCCGGTCGATCTTCCACCGGTGCGACCCACGGTATTCACGGTGAGCTCGATATCCGGGAGCTCGGCAGGACATGACACGGTTGGCGTCCACAGCAGATCTCCAGCTGGCGGTGGGCAGGAGCCTGGATGCGCGCGGCCGTGGGGGCACTGGTGTCCGCGGGCGATCCGTCTGTGCAGAGCTTGGCAGCGTGCAGCGTCCGTCTATCCTCGCGGGCGTCCGGTGCTGCGCAGCGTCCATCGGTCGCTTTGCCCGCTCAGCACGGTCAGCGACAGGGGGGTGACGTCGACGCGCCAGAAGGACTGGGTGCAGGCTCGGATGGCGGTCACAACGGCCGCTCGGATAACTGCGGGGTGGGTCACCGCGACCGCTCGTCCGGTCTGTGTGGGAAGTCCATGCAGCCAGCGTGCGACCCGGGCTACTAGTTCGGCGAGCGACTCGCCGTCATGCGGGGCGGCTGTGGGGTCGGTGAGCCAGCGTCCGACGGCCTCTGGCTCACTGTCGTGCAGGTCGGTCAGTCGGTGGCCGGCCCATCGCCCGATGTCCCAGTCTCGTAGCTCGGGTTCTGCTTGGGCCGCCAGCCCGAGCGCGGCGGCGGTCTGTGCGCAACGGGCTGATGGCCCGTGCCATGCCTGCTGGTTCCGGCCGATCATGCTGGCAGCAGCGGCGGCGTCTGCGGCGCCCTGCTCGGTGAGCGGCTCGTCAAGCGGGAACCGCGTCTGCCGGGTGGCCTCGGTGACGGCGTGGCAGATCAAGGTGAGATGGGTCATCGTCGGCTGCCTGTTGTCGTGTCGGCTCGCTAGTGAGCGGTTATATCTCCTGGTGCGGGGCGTTGACATGCCCCGGGCTCGCGGGCAGAATACCCGACCATCCGATGATAATTTTCAAATGGAAGTGTTCCTGTAGGAATGAACTTGGTGGGGGCGCCGGTTCGGTCTCACTGGGTGAGCAGCGGCGGTGGCCAAGTACCTCCCTGACCCGGCCGTTCGAGCTTGAGGAGTCACGATGTCGCAAGCAATCGCTTCCCCCACTCTGGTCCCGATTCCGCTTCGGGTCCCGGTGCGTGAGCTGCTGCCGTGGGCGGTCTTCGGCGGTGTGCTGCTGCTGATGTTGCTCTACTTCGTCGGTGCGGAGCAGGGTGCGACGTCGATGTTCTCGGGCAGCTATTTCCACGAGTTCCTGCACGACGGTCGCCACCTGCTGGGCTTCCCCTGCCACTGACGCCGCGGCTACAACCGCAGGGAGCATCGCCATGGTGAGAGCACTGCTCGTGCGTGGCCTGTGGGTAGGTCTGGTCGCTGGCCTGCTCGTTCTGGGGTTCGCGTACCTGTTCGGCGAGGCCTCGATAGACCGCGCGATCGACTTCGAGGAACAGGCGGCCCGCGCAGCGGGTGAGCACCATGGGGCCGACCTGGTCAGCCGGTCCGTGCAGAGCACGATCGGCCTGGCGACAGCGACGGTCGTCTACGGCGTCGCGTTCGGCGGCATCTTCGCGCTCGTCTTCGCCGCGGTGTCTGGCCGGATCGCTGACCTTGGACCCCGGGCGACCGCTGCGCTGCTGGGCCTCGCCGGCTTCGTGTCGGTAAGCCTGGTGCCGTTCCTGAAGTATCCGGCCAACCCGCCCGCCGCCAACAATCCCGCGTCGATCAACGAACGCACGGCCCTGTATGTAGCGATGGTAATTATCTCCGTTGCTGTCACCATCGCGGCGATCGCGCTCGCCCAGCGGCTGGCACCACGCTTCGGGGTATGGGACGCGACGCTGCTGAGCGCCGCGGCGTTCATCCTCATCATCGCTGGCGTGCAACTGGCGCTGCCAACGGTGAACGAGACACCGGCTGACTTCCCGGCTTCCGTCCTCTATCAGTTCCGACTGGCTTCACTCGGGAGTCAAGCCGTGCTCTGGTCCACCCTCGGGCTCCTATTCGGGTGGCTCACCGAACGGAGCCTTCCGCAAGCCCGGTCGGCCAAGGCTCAAACGCTGACGCCCGCAACCGCAGCTGGCTCGGCGCACCCTGCAGCGGCCCGAGCGTGAGCGCACCTGACCTGCCACGCACGCCCGCAGATCATGATCCGGCGAGCTATCCGCCGAAGCCCTCGCCGCCAGTCGCTTCGCCGTGCGCGGTGGTGTTGGCCACCATGCCGCCGTTGCTGTGCGCGATGGCCAATGCCGGGTATCTGCGACTGCCCCTGGGCGTGGCCGGAAACGAAGGCTCCACCGTGATCGTCGGACTCAACGGCTTGCGCCTACTCCGCAACACCGCCTGGCACCACGCCACCCCGAACAGGGCCGGTCGGTGAGCGACCGCACCACACGCCTGGCCGCGCCCTCAGCTGGGGCGGGCCGCCCCACCGTCACCGTCTGCCGCGGTTGCTGCTGCGGCACCCCCAAGGTCCCACACCTGGACCACGCCGCCCAACTGGCCGATCTGCGCGAATCCCTCGCCCGGGTGGCCACCGTCCGGACCACCGACTGCCTCGACGCCTGCGACCACGCCAACGTCATCGTCATCCAGCCCTCCACCCAAGGTCGCCAGGCCGGCGGTCGCCCCGTCTGGCTGGGCCTGGTCAACGACCCCACCGCGGCAACCGACATCACAGCCTGGATCACAGCTGGCGGTCCCGGCATCGCCGACCCACCCGATGTTCTTGACCTCTACACCTTCATCCCACCCCGGCGAGTCCGGCAGGCACTCGACAGCTGACCATCGCAGGCTGCAAGAGCGTGTTGATCTTAGTGCACCAAGGGATCGGCGGTGAGCCGTAGCGAGCAGTTGTGGAGATCGGACAAGACAGCGCGGGCAAAATCAGCGCACCCGTGCCCGTGCCGGCTTCCTCGTGCGCTCGGCGGCCTTTGGCTCTCTGGGACTCTCCAGCTCAGCCGCGCCGAGGACAGCGCCGCCTTCCTCGCTACACACGAGGTTTTTAGCTCGTGGACGGTAGGTAGTTGGAGGCGGTGCTCGCGCCGCGCCCGGGTCGCGGTGAGCCGGCCGAAGATCGTGCTGGAAAACCCGGCCACGAGGGCGTATCGGGTGATCAGCTCACAGATCGAGTAGGCCTGCTCGAGTACCTCGGTTAGCGTGGGGTGCACGTAGAGGACGTGGTGGGCGAGCTGATCGACGCTATGGCCGAGTGTCATGGCCCGCAGCAGCGGGGCCGGGTCCACGAGTTTCACGATCGGTATGTTGGTCATGACGGTCCCTGTTTGTAGGTCGACTTGGCGGTCGCCCAACATTTGCCGCGAGGCAGATGTCAGGCGGGGACCGGCACCTCAACTTCCATAGGACTGGGACAACCTCCCTGGGAGTCATCGGTTGGCCTGCTCGATCGAGCTCGGTTGCTGGAGAACCAGATCGTCTGACTATCGGCTAACCAGTCCGGCCAGCTCGGATCGCTGCGGTTGCTAGCCAGCGCCAGAGGTCATCGACCCGGGCGCGAGGGCTTGGCTGGCCGAACCGGCGTGACCGTCGCCGAACTCGACGTCCAACGTGGGCTGGAGACGGTACGCCGGTCGATAGCCCATCTGCGCGACCGCCAACCGCATGCCTACGCCGGAGCGGGAGCGGACCGACTCACTGTCTCCCAGCTAGCGAGAAACGCCAGTTAACAAAGCTCTTCGGGTTCGGCGGCGGCGCCGATCTCGACGAACCGGGCCCGGATCGTGAGCAGCCGCAGCATTCGGCATGCCCGAATCGACGGCTGTGGTCGCAAAACCATTCGAAACCGTCGGTGCGCTGCCGGGCAGGCCAGGAGCCTTCTGCAGGTGACACGCGCCTCGCTCTTTCTCCGTTTTGCGATCGCGAATTGATCCCCGGGTTGCGGACCGATACCGATGGCATCGAGACCCACCGCCGTGATCCGAACACTCACGTCGTGGGCGCCTCCGGTTCCAGCGCAGCCTTGAAGAGCTGACGTGAACCCACATCACCGTGTGCGCGGTTTAGCTGATCAAGAAATATGTCGCGGATAGTGCTGGTGTGACGAAATTTTCGGCGCGGAAACGCTCCTGCAGCTGGGCTACCGAGGCTGAGAACTAACTTAATGGTTACGGCCGGGTAACCCAACGAGTTCTAGGGGAGCCGACGCTCGTTGTGCATCCTAAGGTGCGGCCGTCGGGGTCGACCAAGTGGAGCCGGAACTGAAGGGGCTAACAGCCGTGACAGCGACAGAGTTCAAGCGAACCGAAACCGACATGCTCGACTACCTCGACAATGCTGCGATAGGACTGCACTGGGTAGACGGTAACGCCATGATCCTCTGGGCCAACCCATCCGATTACGAGCCTCTCGGATACACCG
>DASYMC010000246.1:0-4930 GCA_036009255.1 Pseudonocardiaceae bacterium | reverse complement strand
GCGTTGGGCCGACGTCCCGTTCGTCATCCGCGCCGGCAAGTGTCTGCCCGTGAAGGCACTCGAGGTCCTCGTCGAGCTGCGCCGTCCACCGGCGATGCTGTTCGCCTCCGCCGACGCCGACCATCCGCCACCACCTGATTCGGCTGAGCATCCGACCCAACGCCGGGCTCACTTTGCACCTGCTGGCCAAACAGCCCGGTGCGGCCGAGGTCACCCGCGAGATCCCGGTCTCGGTGGACTTCTCCCAAGCCCTGGGCAGCATGCAGGAGGCCTATGAGCATGTACTGACCAGCGCGATCGAGGGCGACCCACGCCATTTCGCTTCCGAGGACGCCCTCGAGCAAGCCTGGCGCATCGTCGGACCGTTGCTGGACCGCAGCGACACTCCCGTGCCCTACCAGCCCGGCAGCTGGGGGCCCGAGCAAGCCAACCGGCTTGCGCCCAGCGGGTGTTGGTATCCCGTCGGTGTGACAGCGGACGGACCGGTCCTGACCACGAGATAAGGGAACAGCTATGACCGTCAGCGATCAGACTGAGCGCGCACTCCGGGACCGTGGCGCCGTCATCCCGCCGGACATCTATGACGCGAGCGTGAACGCGCTGCGTTTCCTGTCGGTGGACGCGGTCAACAAGGCGGCCTCCGGTCACCCCGGCACGCCGCTGGACGTGGCACCGGTGATCTACCGGCTGTTTACCCGGCATCTGCGCCACGACCCGACCGCTCCCAGCTGGCCGGACCGCGACCGGTTCGTCCTGTCCGGCGGGCACGCGAGCATGGTCCTGTACGGGGCGCTGCACCTGTGCGGGTATGACCTGTCGCTCGAGGACCTCCGGTCGTTCCGGCAGGTCGGTTCTCGTTGTGCCGGACATCCAGAACGCGGCCTGGTGCCCGGCGTCGAGGTCACCACCGGTCCGCTGGGTCAGGGAGTCGCCAATGCTGTCGGCATGGCGATCGCCGAGCAGATTCTCGCTGCCCGGTTCAATGTGGACAGTTACGTCATCGTCGACCATCGCACCTGGGCGGAGTGCGGGGACGGCGACCTGATGGAGGGGGTGGCGTCCGAAGCGTGCTCGCTCGCCGGCCATCTGGGGCTGGGCAAACTTACCCTGCTCTACGACGAGAACCACGTCACCCTGGACGGACCGACCACACTGAGCTTCACCGAGGAGGTCGCCGCCCGCTTTCTGGCCTACGGCTGGCACGTGGTGCGCCTGTTCGACGTGGACGACTTCGCCGCGATCGACGCCGCGTTCGCCGAAGCCAAGGCGGAGACCGAGCGGCCCTCGATCATCCTCATGCACTCCCACATAGGTGTCGGCACGCCCTTACACGACGACCACCGGGCGCACGGCTCCCCGGTCGGCCCGTCCTACGCTGGCATCGCCCGCGGGTTACTGGGGTGGCCCTATGACCCCTTCGTCATTCCCCGGGAGATCTACAACCACTGGCGCGAGCAGGTGAACGATCGGGCCGTGGCCCGGCCCGAGTGGGACAGGCGCTTTGAGGCCTACCGGGCCGACCAACCTGAGCTCGCCACCGAGTTCCAGCGGGCTTTCGCCGGCGTCCTGCCCGAGAGATGGCGCACGTCGCTGCCACGCTTCACCCCAGGGGCACGGATTTCCACCCGGGTGGCGGCCGGCAAGACCCTCAACGCGCTGGCCGCCGTGATCCCCGAGCTTCTCGGCGGGGCCGGCGACCTTGAAAGCTCCACCGAGACTCATCTGAGCGGCTACCCGAACGTCACCCGCACCAACCGGGACGGTCGGAACCTATATTTCGGGGTACGCGAGCACGGCATGGGCGGCATCGTCAACGGCATGGCCGCGCACGGCGGCCTACGTCCGTTCGGTGCAACGTTCTTTTGCTTCAGCGACTACATGCGCCCCTCAGTGCGACTCTCCGCGATCATGAGGCTGCCGGTGGTCTGGGTGTGGACCCACGACTCGATCGGCCTCGGTGAGGACGGCACCACGCACCAGCCAGTCGAGCACCTGGCCAGCCTGCGCGCCATGCCGCATTTGCGTCTGATCCGCCCGGCCGACGCCAACGAAGCCGCGCAAGCCTGGGCCGCCGTCCTGGACTACGCTGGCCCGACCGGGCTGGTGCTGTCCCGCCAGAGCCTTCCCGTGCTCGACCCCGATCTGGTCGACGTGCGCGGTGCGGTCGTCGCCGATGGTGACGACGCCACCATCGTGGCCACTGGCTCAGAGGTCGAGGTGGCCCTGCAGGCCCGCGACCTGCTGGCCGCTGACGGCATCGGCGCCCGTGTCGTGTCGCTGCCCTGCTGGGATCTATTCCGCGAACGGCCCGACGACGAACGAGTGGCGATCCTGCCGCCCGACCGACCGACGGTCGCGGTCGAGGCCGCATCCCCGATGGGCTGGCGCGAGTTCGCCGACGACGTGGTCGCCATGACCACCTTCGGCGCCTCGGGCAAAGCGGCCGACCTATACGAGCACTTCGGTATCACCTCGCAGGCGGTGGCCGCACGCGTCCGCGCCCTGCTGCACAGATAGCCCAGCACAGCCAAGACCACGCCTGACCTAAGGAGAACGGCGTGGACGCACCCCAGCGCTCACCGCTGTGGTTGGGATCATCAGCTTTGCGGTTGTGTTCACTCTGGTTGGCGACGCGGGGAACCAAACCGGCTACGACATGCTCGCTGTCGACGGAACCTCAGCCAGTGCCCGGAACAGCATTCCCGGCACCTTCCGGTTCCAGCGTGCCCGGCACGGTGACCCTGTCGGTGCCCACGGGAGCTCGCTACGCCAGTCATCAGCAGCATGTTGCTTGGTTTTTAAGTCAATCCCCGGCAATCGCCCGTCAACCCCTACGCGCGTTAGTAGCCCTCCGCGACCACGTTCCTGAGGGGCTCGCCTGCCGCGTACCGCCGGAGTTGGTCGCCGACCAGCTGGTAGGCCGGCGCGAGCATCCCGTGCACCGAACCGGCGACGTGCGGCGTGAGCAGCAGCCCAGGCGCGTCCCACAGCGGGTGATCCGCTGGCAACGGCTCCGGGTCGGTCACGTCGAGCGCCGCCCGAAGCCGCCGGGACCGCAGCTCCGCGAGCAGCGCCGCGGTGTCTACCACGGGTCCTCGGGCGCCGTTGACCAGCAGCGCCCCGTCGCGCATCCGGGCGAGGAACCGACTGTCCACCATGCCCCGCGTCGCAGCGGTGAGCGGCACCTGCAACACCACAACGTCGGCATCCGGCAGCAGCCACGGCAGGTCCGTCACCGGGTAGACCCCGTCCCTGCGCCGGCGGGCGACCCGGACGAGGTTGACCCCGAACGGCTCCAGCCGCCGGCAGACCGCCTCGCCGATGTCTCCAGCACCGATGATCAGCACCCGCTTGCCGGCGAGCGTGTCGCTGTCGGCGTGTTCCCAGCGGTGAGCGGCCTGCGCCAGCGTGAACCACGGGAACTCACGCACCGACGCTAGAATCGCGGTGACCACCCACTCCGACGTCGACCCCGTGTGCACACCCCTGGCGTCGCACAGCGTCGCGCCCGCCGGCACGTGATCGATCCACACATCGGCGCCCGCAGACATGAGCTGAAGCAGGCGCAGCCCGGTCAGGTCCCGGAGCTGGGCAACGACGTCCAGCCCGGACGAAAACGGCGGCACCCACACCTCGACCTGCGCCGGGTCTCCCGGCGTGGAGCCGCGACCATCCCACACCGACACATGGGCACTGCCTGGCAGGGCACCAAGCGCGTCCAGCTGCTCACCGTACGGAACCCACACCTCCACCCGGTCGCGGTGGCCGATGGGGTCACGCAGTGCCGCAAGTCCCCGCGAGCCGATACCCATCTTTGTTTGCGCCTCCATAAAGCGAGCGTCTCGCGGGCAACACCGCAGCACATCACCGCCAGCCCCCGTCCCAGGTCTGAGGCTGACCTGCCTATCCGTTTCCGGCTAACGGGTCGCGCAGCTCAGGTCATCAGCCATCAGCCATCAGCCATCAGCCATCAGCCATCAGCCATCAGCCATCAGCCATCAGCCCAACCTGACCATGCGTTAAAGGACTTGTGCTAACAGTGCACAATTCGCCCAAGCAAAGTGACTATAGGCCGTGTTTCCCGGAGGGCCATCGTCGATTTGGGACTGTTGCATAGAGGGAAGACGTCGTTCGGCATGCTCAAGCGCATGCGCGGCAGCTGCTGTGTCCGTCCGGTCCTCCCGCCGAGATCGGCGTTCGCTGGCTTCCGGTTCCCGCGCGAGGTGATCGTACTCGCAGTGCGTTGGTACCTCCGTTACGGACTGTCGTATCGCGATGTTGAAGAGCTGCTGGCCGAACGTGGAGTGCAGGTCGATCACGTCAGTATTTTCCGGTGGGTGCAGCACTTCACGCCGTTGTTGATCGACGCAGCACGACCGTGTCGACATGCTCGGGGTGATCGCTGGTTTGTGGATGAGACCTACTCCTAGATCGCCGGGCGGTGGGTGTATCTGTACCGGGCTTTCGACCAGTTCGGGCAGGTCATCGATGTGTTGGTCTCCGAGAAGCGGGACCTGGTGGCCGCCCGTCGATTCTTCACCCGTGCCCTGGAACACGGGCCGTCCCCGATTGAGGTCACCACTGATCACGCGGCCGCCTACCCGCGGGTACTCGACGAGCTGGTGCCTGCCGTCTGCCATGTCACCGAGCGATACGGAAATAATCCGATCGAAGCCGATCACGGACGGCTGAAGTCCCGACTGCGAGCGATGCGCGGGCTCAAACAACTCCGCTGCGCACGAGTAACCACCGCCGGGCACGCCTTCATCCAGAACATCCACCGCGGCCATTACGAACTTGGAGCCGAGGAAACAGTAAACCTACGGATCCTGGCTGCCTTCGACGAGCTGGCCCTGGTGATCTGACCAACCACGATTAAGGATCTCGGCTGCTCCACCTCCGCGCAACGCAACAGCCCCCCGGGGGGTTC
>DASYMC010000245.1:0-5087 GCA_036009255.1 Pseudonocardiaceae bacterium | reverse complement strand
GCGCGGCCAGCACCAAGACGTTCTTCACCCACTGCCGGGGCCGCATGGTCCGGACCAGCCCGAACAGCGCGTGGTCTACCCGAGTTGGGGCCTGACGCGGCGCGGTGGTGGTCATCGCCGTCCTCTCCGGGGGTTACTGCGACCAGTGTTTGCCGCGCAACCGTCACCGCATCTCGGCGACCACTACGATCGTCAAGCTGGTCGCAAGCCCGGCGTTACGGGTATCCCGTTTCGCGAACGTCGCGCCCTTCGCACGGTGAATGCTTCGGTGCCGGTGAGCGGCGGCACGGTCCTGCTCATCGCCTCTCAGCCGCAGGGGAGGGCGGCACGTACTCATTGACCGCAGTGTCCACCTCACCAACGACACGAAAATAGTGACCCCAGAAGGTAGGCGGAAGAAGTCCAGATCGTGAATAGGGGATGACGAACCTGCTTACGAGGGACCACAGTCTCTTATCAATCGTAATCGGGGGGCACTGCCACGCGATCTTGATGACCTGACCAGTTACCTCGATGGTCAGCTCGCGAATCCGGCGGAGTCGGCTCCAGCTAACGCTTTAACCGTCGCCCTCACTTCAGGTAGGGAGCCGTAGCCAGCCGCGTCGTTCATACAACCGAATTGTGAACAGCTCACGGATCGCCCAGCGAAGGGGGCTCCACGTCCACGCCTGACTAGACGCGTGATCCGAGACCGACCTCACGCCCGGCGGGGCCGCAGTCTCGATCCCATGAGATGCGAATACTGCTTGGGCACGTGGAAGATGATGCGGATGCGCTATGAGGATGGCGGTCTTCCAACCGAGGTCACTCATGATGGAGTGAACCCGAACGGCACATTCACGCGTATCGAGATATCGCCCCGAGTCGAGAGTGGATTCGATTACATGGTCGGCGCCTATGTTCAGTCGGAGTGACCGAATTGCTTGATCTATTTCGGCTTGAGCAATAATGGGACGACCGTTGCTTGTGGCCAGTGCCAGTGCGGCGAGGTACTCATTACACGGTCCCGGTTCCCGAACTCCTGCCCGAGCGAGGCGGTATCCGAAAGCTAGAGCGACGACACATTGCACCGTATCGATATTTTCGCCGACTCGATACCGACCGGCCACCGCCCGAATCGTCAATGCTGATACATCTGCCGTTCTCCGCCGGACTGAGTCCATCCTCGCGAACGCCATAGGTGGGAGGGTAGCATCACGACAGAGATGCGAAGGACGACGGCAGTAATATTATGGAGGCAGCGTGCGGCGGCGAGTTCCTGATCGGAACGGCACATAAAAGCTATCTATTCTAAGGGTCGGCCGCGTGACCCTGGTCCACTCGCGGCGCCGGCACTCACCGGCTGACCACACTCAGCCGGGCGGGCCAAACGGCTCACCTTAGCCACTCACAGTGCTCTCGATGCAACGCCATGTGTCACACCGAGTTGAACGAGCTGATCACCGACCTCGCGCGTACGGCGCGGAAAGTGGCTGTCCCTTGTGGGGTTTGTCGCAATCCTTGCGTCGGCTGCTCGACCAGTCCTGTTCACCTTCGGGGGTGAGTGTTGCACCACTGACATGAGCAGGAATCACGCGCCATTGTTGAGCGAGAGTGACGAAAATGGTGGGTAAAGGCAGATCTTTGGCTCGGCTGGCGTCGAGGATTCTGCTCGCCATGGCGGCTGGGTCAGCGTTGCTCCTGGGTGGGGTGGCAAACGCTGCGCCGCTGGTGGGCGGCGTGACCTCCGATACGCCGAAGGCAGCGACGGTCACCGTGCTGGCTGTGACACCTCCTGACTCTTTTGCGGTCTCCGCTGTCAGCATGGAGACGTTGACGGCGATGGTGAGTCCGCCGGCGGCGGGTTCGGTGCAGTTTATGGAGGGCAGCACTGACATCGGCGCCGCGGTGCCGGTCTGGGGTGGTGTCGCGTCGACGAAGACGATGTTGGCAACCGGGACACATCCGCTCAAGGCGATGTTCACCCCTGCCGACTCGATGACGTTCGGTCCCTCAACGTCGAACGCAGTGTCCTATGTGGTCAATGCGCCGATCGGGCAGAACGCCACGGTCGCCACACTCAGAGTGATCCAGACCCGGGCACTTCCGGGTATTCCGGTGGTCCTACTGGCGAATATCGCACCCGTCGGTGCGGCCGGAACCATTCAGTTCATGGACGGCAGGTCCGCGCTGAGTGCCGCTGTGCCGGCGACCGACGGCTTCGCTCTGCTTATCATCCGGCTGTCGAAGGGTGAGCACTCGCTGACCGCCGTTTTCACCCCCACCAATCAGAGGGTCTTCGTCCCGTCGGCATCGCTGCCGGTGGTGCTGACGGTCGCGCCGCCGTTCTGATCGCGCTGCGCGGCCACACAATCACCGCGCATCGCCGTCATGAGACCATGGACGTGAGTGACTGCGGAGTTGTTCGATCTCGTCAGGTGATCACCGGGGATCTGCGGGGTGATCCGGCGGCTGTCCATGGGCCGGAGCGCGTCGTCCACCGCACCGAGACAGACACGTCACTGATCGTGCTGGGATGCCTGCGCATCGTGATTTCAGCCTGACAATCTCGACCCGCTGGTGAGTGATCTGTCTGCCCTGCGGACCGCGGATGCCAGCTGAATCGGCCCGACATCTCCGCAGCCGAGGAACATTCGGTTGCGTTGTAGGAGTGGCAGGTGTTTCCATAGGGGCAGGAGAAGGTGAGGCCCATGCGCACCATGTTCCACGCCGAGCTCGATGAACTGACGATTGAACTCGCGGGGATGGCTCGGCTGGCCGCTCAGATGATGACCAATGCGTCGATTGCGCTACACCAGACTGATCTCGCCCTCGCTGGCATGGTGATCGCTGAGGGTGAGCAGATGAACGCGAGACAGAATGATACTGACCGGCGCTGCATCACCCTGCTCGCGCTGCAGGCCCCGGTTGCCGGGGACCTGCGGGTGGTGATCGCAGCTTTGCACGCCTCGGGTCACTTGAAGCGGATGGGCAACCTTGCCCGGCACATTGCCGTCATTGCCCGGCTCAAGCACCCGAACCCCATGATCGCAAATGAGGTCCGTCCAGTGCTGGCCCGGATGGGGTTGCTCGCCAGCCAACTCGCCGAGGACGCCGCGACTGCAATCGAGCACCAAGACCCGCTGTCCGGCTGCCGGCTGGCCGTATCGGACGACGAAGTCGACGCGCTCCGTCGCCATTTGTTCGGCATCCTGTTCGCCGAGGATTGGCCACACGGTGTGGAACGGGCCGTCGACGCCGCACTGATCGGCCGCTATTACGAGCGCTTCAGCGACCATGCGGTGTCCATCGCACGGCAAGTCTGTTACATGGCCACCGGCCGGATGCCCGAGCCCACTGCCTCATGGACGGCCAGCGACGCGGCTCCTTGCCCACCGTGATCAGCCGCGAACCATCGGCACGGCGCAACTGAGGATGTGCGCTATCCGTCGGATCGTCAGCGCGGATTTCATAGCGGAGACGCTGCCCCCCGAAGGTGAACGCAAGAGGTCCAGCAGCCGCCCAAGGGATGCCGGAGAAACCCACAAGGAATAGCTAAGCGCTGTGCACACCGAATGCATCTCGCCTGCATCAAAAGCGCTGCCTGCGGCGGCGTGTGTGATTGTTGAGCCAGTCGGCCGCGCCCGGCAGCGCCGGTCGCTGGTCGCGTATTACGCGTGCGCCTGGGGGAGCTGACCAAGCCAGCGTCACGGCACCGGCGCCGCAGGGTCGCTCGTTAAGGCGCCCGCGACATCCCGTTCGGTAAAAGATCACCACCTACCAGCAGCGGCGTCCTCCACGAGTGGTTAAGACTTGGTGCGCATTCCGAAGACGTCGGCACCGGGCTATCCGTGCCGGTGTATGGGTGTCGGCTGGACCGTAGCCAGCTCCCGGAGGCACGAGATGCGGGTTTGGTTCCACTCGGCTACGACATCGAGGTTGAGTTGAGGTGACCGTGAGCACACGCATCGACCGTGGCCCAGCTGCCGCCGATGTACCCGCCATCGAGGGCGAGGAGATCACCATGGACGCAGAAGAAACGAAGTCGCCCGGTGATCCCGGTGCGGAGGACTTCGTTTGGGTCGAGGAGGACTGCCTAGCGCTGCGGCAGGCCCGACGAGACGCCGACCTCACTGTCGCGGCCGACTCGGTCCACACCTATCTCACGCAGATCGCCCGGATCGCGCTGCTTACCGCCGAGCAGGAAGTCACTCTCGCCAAAAGGGTCGAGGCGGGGCTATATGCCGCTGAGCGGATCCACCAGACCCAGGACTCGACCCAGAAACTATCCCCGGAGCTGCGCCGGGATCTGCGCTCGATCGTCCGCGACGGCGAGCGCGCCAAGACCCACTTGTTGGAAGCGAACCTGCGCCTGGTCGTCTCGGTGGCCAAACGTTACACCGGTCGCGGCATGCCGCTGCTGGACCTGATCCAAGAAGGCAATTTCGGTTTGATCCGGGCGGTGGAGAAATTCGACTACACCAGGGGCTTCAAGTTCTCGACCTACGCCACCTGGTGGATCCGCCAAGCCATCACCCGAGCGATGGCCGACCAGGCCCGTACCATCCGGATTCCGGTGCACATGGTCGAAGTGATCAACAAACTGATGCGCATCCGACGCGAACTGCTCCAAGACCTTGGCCGAGAGCCCACTTCCGGAGAGCTGGCCACGGAAATGGACCTCACTCCAGACCAAGTTGTGGAAATCCAGCGCTACGCCCGGGAACCCCTCTCCCTCGATCAGCCGATCGGCGAGGAGGGCGACTGTCCACTTGGTGACTTCATCCATGACTCCCAGGCTGTCATCGCAGTAGACGCGGTCTCGTTCACCCTGTTGCGAGACCACCTGCAATCCGTACTAGCCACGCTGTCCAAGCGGGAAGCTAGCATTGTCCGGCTGCGATTCGGGCTCACCGACGGCCAACCACGCACCCTCGACGAAATCGGCCAGGCCCACGGAGTCACCCGAGAACACGTCCGACAAATCGAAGCCAGAACACTGGCCAAACTGCGCCACCCCGCCCGCTCCTGGCTGCTGCGCGACTACCTGGACTGAGACAAAGCACGCTGTACGTGCTCTGAGCAGGTATTTCACCTGATTTGAGGCC
>DASYMC010000244.1:0-6587 GCA_036009255.1 Pseudonocardiaceae bacterium | reverse complement strand
TGCCACGAAAGGCGGCTTCATGAATACTCCGACTCTCCTCACGAGCTCGACCGGCGGCCCGGACGCCGACGATCTGCGCAGCATCGGCTACCGGCAGGAGCTGCACCGCAGGCTCGGCGCCTTCTCCTCCTTCGCCGCGGGGTTCTCCTTCGTCTCGATCCTCACCACCGTGTTCCAGCTCTTCGCGCTGGGGTACTCCTTCGGCGGCCCGGCGTTCTTCTGGACCTGGCCGCTGGTGTTCGCCGGCCAGTTGTGCGTGGCGCTGGTCTTCGCTGAGCTGGCGGCGAGCTGGCCGCTGGCCGGATGCATCTATCAGTGGTCGCGCCGGCTAGCGGGGGAGACCGTCGGTTGGTTCGCCGGCTGGGCCATGATGATCGGTTACGTCGTCAGCGTGGCCGCCATCGGCATCGCGCTGCAGGCGGTGTTGCCCGCGGTGTGGTCAGGATTCCAGCTCGTCGGCAGCGACCCGTCGATCACCTCAGCGTCCGGCGCGGCCAACGGGATCCTGCTGGGCTCGGTGCTCATCGCGCTCGCCACAGTGATCAGCGCCGTCGGGGTGCGATTCATGGCATTGATCAACGGGATCGGTGTGACCTGCGAGCTGGTTGGTGTGGTACTGCTGCTGGTGTTGCTCTTCGGCCATGCGCAACGTGGTCCCGGGATTGTCACCAAGACGCTCAACGTGTCCGGTAATAGTCCCTACCTGTACGCCTTTCTCGCCTCCACGCTCATGGCGGCCTATGTGATGTACGGCTTTGACAGCGCTGCGGAGCTGTCCGAGGAGACGGCGGCGCCACGGCGTGTGGTGCCGTCGGCGATCCTGCGTGCGCTGCTGGTCTCCTTCGTCGGTGGCGGGTTCATGATCGTGGCTGCGCTGATGGCGGCGCCGTCGCTGACCGACGGTCAGCTGTCCACTGGCGGCATCGCCTACGTCATCACCAGCCAGCTGAATTCCACGCTCGGTCGGGCGCTGCTCGCGGTGGTCGCGATCTCGATCGTGTCCGCGTGTCTGGCGATCCAGAATTCGGCGTCGCGGGTGATGTTCAGCATGGCGCGCGATGGCCGGCTCCCCGGCGGGCGGTTGCTGGCCCGGGTCAGCCCGGGGACCGGAACGCCGATTTTCACCGGTATCGCGGTGGGAGTACTTGCGATCGCTGTGCTGCTGATCAACCTAGGTAATCCGGCGGCGTTCGCTGCAGTCACCAGCACCTCGGTGGTGATCGTGTACCTGGCGTACCTGCTGGTTACGGTGCCGGCCTTGGGTGCCCGGCTGGGTCGGCGCCTGCCGCCGAAGCGACCGGGCGGTTTTTCGCTCGGCCGCTGGGGGCTGGCGGTGAACCTGTTCGCGGTGGCCTACGGCGTGGCGATGATGGTGAACATCGCGTGGCCACGGCAGGCGGTGTACGACCCGGCGGGAACCAGCTGGGTGCTGCAGTATCTTGCGCTGCTGTTCGTGGCCGCGTTGGTGGTGGTTGGCGCGGCTGTGTATCGGGCGCTGCGCGGTGCGCCCAGGTCGACGGCCGTGACCGCCGTCGCTGAGGCCTGACACCGCAACTCACGACGGATCCCGGCAGGCGATGGGGCAACGTCGGGGGGCGAGGGCGCGTGGCACGATGGCGCCATGTTGCGGTGGATCACTGCTGGGGAATCGCATGGTCCCGCTCTGGTGGCTGTGCTGGAGGGGATGGTCGCCGGAGTCGAGGTGAGCTCGAAGAACATCCAGGCTGAGCTGACCCGCCGCCGCCTCGGTTACGGGCGTGGGGCCCGGATGAAGTTCGAGGCCGACGAGGTCGATCTCCTCGGAGGTATCCGGCACGGCCGGACGTTGGGCGGCCCGGTGGCGATCCGGATCGGCAACACGGAGTGGCCCAAATGGGAGACGGTGATGGCGGCCGATCCGGTGGATCCGAACGTGCTCGCGGCGCAATCTCGCAACGCGCCGCTGACCCGACCCCGGCCCGGGCACGCCGACCTCGCCGGTATGACCAAGTACGGCTTTGACGACGCTCGGCCGGTGCTGGAGCGGGCTAGTGCCCGGGAGACGGCTGCCCGGGTCGCGCTCGGCACCGTGGCCAAGTCGTTCCTGCGACAGGCGTTAGGTGTTGAAGTGCTGTCCCATGTGGTGTCGTTGGGACAGGTAGACGCCCCGGTGGACGTGCTGCCCGGACCCGATGACCTGGAGCGGATTGATTCCAGTCCGGTCCGCGCGTTCACGGGGGATGCCTCGGCCGCGATGATCGCCGAGGTGGATGCGGCGAAAAAGGACGGTGACACGCTGGGCGGTGTGGTCGAGGTCGTGGCGTATGGGCTCCCCGTGGGGTTGGGTTCCTTCGTCCACGCCGACCGGCGATTGGACGCCCGGCTGGCCGGCGCGCTGATGGGCATCCAAGCGATGAAAGGTGTGGAGGTCGGCGACGGGTTTGCCACCGCGCGCCGACGGGGCAGCGCTGCTCACGACGAGATGCTGCCTGGGCCCGACGGTGTGGTGCGGCGCACTAACCGGGCCGGTGGTCTGGAAGGCGGCATGACCAATGGAGAGGTGCTCCGGGTCCGGGTGGCGATGAAGCCGATCTCCACGGTGCCTCGCGCGCTAGCCACAGTGGACCTCGCCACCGGCGAGGCAGCCGTCGCGATCAACCAGCGTTCCGACGTCTGCGCGGTGCCCGCCGCGGGTGTGGTGGCCGAGGCAATGGTCGCCCTCGTGCTTGCCGACGCCGTGCTGGAGAAATTCGGCGGCGACGCCTTGCCCGAGACAGTCCGCAATGTCCGGTCCTACCTCGACGCCTCCCGCTTGCACTGACCCGACGCACGGTCGGGAATGTACGTAGTCGTATCCGACGACTACGTACATTCGTCCGAATCCGGTTGAGTTCAAGCGGAAGTATCCGACAGTTCGGTCATAACAGCGCTTGTCAATCGACGGGGCTGGTGAGCGAAATCGGAGATTTGGCGGATTCGCCGATCTGGGTCTCCGGCCGAGTGGTTGGCCTTCGGCTGCCCGAGCGGAAAATTACCTAGATAGCGGCCTATGGCTACCTAATTATCGCAGGAGGATCCACGTAGTGAGGTGCTGTTGTGCCAGCCTATCAATGCCGCCTACTGCCAAGGCACAAGGGCCCCGAAAAGATCGCACCCGAACGATCGCAGCCCTTGTGTTGTGAGGTGGCAAATCGAGTACAAGGAGACCAGTATGAAACTAGGACAGGCAACGCGTCCGGTTGATAGGGGACTGGTGGCCTCTGCGCCCGAGCAGGCCGCTGTGGCGGAGCTGATGGCACCGTCGGAAAGCCTGGTGGGACGGCCCCCACTGTACCTTCCGAGGGCTGGCGGCTGTTTGCTGCTCGGCTTGCTGCTTTCTCCGAGCGAGCCAGCGGACGACGAAGAGTAGTAACGACATGTCAGTAGTCTCTGGGCCGCCGCGAGCGGTCTATGCGACGGCAGTAGAGACGCTGGCGGGCAGCGTTGTCCGCGCCCTGACCGGCGCGGACGACGCGTTCCAGCTCGCTGACCAGCTGCCGACCGGGGGCAGCCCCGCAGAGTGCAGGGCGGCGTTGGCGGCCGTGCGAGTGCTCGGCCCGGACGTACTGGCACCGTTTGTGCTGGCCGGGTTTCACTTCGGCGCCGGCGATGCCGAGGTGATCGCGACTAGCATCCGGACGTTCCCGCCTCCGGAGCCGGGCCTGGACGAGGAGCCCGACGACACGGTGCTGGTACGCGCGCTGCGTGAGTGGGCCACCGGTGAAGTACTGACCCGGCTTGGAGTGCCCGACTTCGCCTGTGGCTATCCCGAGCGGGCGGCCACAGAGAGCGGCCGTGACCGGGAGTGGGTGGTGTGGGCCGGGGTGCTGGCACAGCTGTCCCCGCTGGCCATACCCGGGCTGGACGGTCCCGTCCATGCCGACGCCCGGCGCCACCGGCTGGATGTGGCGCGCGGAGTGACCCGGGCCATGCTGCGCCGCGACCACCTCACCGCGGCCAGGTTGACCCGCTGGCTCGCAATAAGCGGTGAGGTCCCCATGGATCCACCGTTCCTCGTCGAGCCGGTGTTGCGCCAGCTAGAACTCGTCGGCGAGGCGGACACAAGGCTGCAGTTGGAGATCACGATTGCGCGCCACGCGCTGGGAGGTGGAGCCAGTGAATGACGCCATGCCCTCGTGGATCGCCACCGCCCACCAGATCGCGATACGTGCGCTGGGCTGGCTGAACGCGGCCCGGGATCACTTCGCGCTGCCGCAGGACATCTCCGCCTACCGCCACCGGCCCAATGAGGACATCAAACGCCTGGGTGAGCTCGCCCTGGCCGTGTCCATCGCGATACGTGAAGGCGTGACGGGCAGCCGAGAGGCGGAGATCGCCCGCTCGCTGGCTGCCTTCACCTGGGCCGAGCTCCGCGACGGCGACGTACTCGAGGAGTTGCAACGCGAACAACCGATCGAGACCTACCCGACGGAGACCTATGCCTGGTTCGCCCGGATCGGTTACCGGCACCCGCGGCTGGACAAGCTGGCAGCGCACCTGAGCGGTCTGCGAGCAGCGCGGGTGCTCGAGGTCGTTCCCAACCGGAGGTTGGCGGTCTTCAACGCCGAGCGCCTGGTGGGACTACCGCACCGGGATGACCCGGCTACGCTGACCGACCGAACCTGGCTGGGCGGTACACCTGAGCCATGGGCGACCGACCTTCTCACCCTGTATGCGATGACCCACACGGTCTTCCACCTCACCGACTGGGCTGCCCACCCGGACGATCTGCCGGCCCAACTGCAGACCTATCTGCGCGCCTGGCTGCCGGCCTGGCTGGAGGTCTACGTCGAAGCCGGCCAGTGGGACCTGGTCGGCGAGCTGCTGATCGTCGATTTGTGCCTCGCCGAACCCGGCAACGATCCGCAAGCCTGGGAAGCTTTGGCCAGGGCCCAACAATCGGATGGTCTGTTACCCGCTGGCCCTGAACGGGTGTCGCCCGACGTCGTCAAGGCCTTTCGGGACCATTACCACCCCACGGTCGTCGCTGCGATCGCCGGGACCCTGGCGGTATCCCGCCGGATCGGCGTCCAGGCACGCCAGTGACCGATCCCGCCATCGACCTGTCGGCACGGCTCGATGCGTCGCTGCCTACGATCGCAGGATTAACTCGCGCCCCAGCCGTGGTCTTGGCTGCTGTCGTCGGCGGTGAGATGGCGGTGGCTTGCCACGGCGACCCTGCACCGAACGTGCACACTGTGTTCGAGCTCGGCTCGATCACGAAGACGTTCACCGCCCTGCTGCTGGCCGAGATGGTCGTCCGCGGCGAGATCGACTACGACGACCCGATCACCGCCTACTTACCGGACGAGGCCAGGCCCCGCCAGGCTACCGGCGCGCCGATCACTCTGGCCCAGCTGGCCACCCACACCGCTGGGCTTCCTCGGCTGCCGGCCAGCTTCTACCTGCACGCGTTACCTGTCTGGTTGACCAACCCGTACGCCCGCTACGGGCTCGACGACCTCTACCGGGCTACCGCCCGCACCCGGATTCGGCACCACCCCGAGGGTGGCGCGCACTATTCGAACTTCGGCGTGGGTCTACTCGGACAATTACTGGCCAACGCCGTCGCGGCCGACTACCGGGATCTGGTACTCGACCGCGTCTGCCGACCACTGGGCATGACCGACACCGGCACCACGCCCGGACCGTCGTGTGCGACCGGATACCGTCGCGGCCGGCCGGTGCCGGCGTGGGAAATGGGCGCGCTCGCGCCGGCGGGCATCTTGCGCTCGAGCGCGACCGATCTGCTGCGCTATTTGGAAGCACATCTGCACCCAGAGGCGACTCCGCTAGCCGCAGCCGTACGCGCGACTCAGGTGCCGCGGGTAGCCGGCAAGGACAAAGATCGCATCTGCCTGGTGTGGAACCATCGTAGTTCCCGCTACGGCGACGTGCTGTTCCACAGCGGTGGAACTCGTGGCTTTACGGCCTTCCTGGGATTCTGCCCGCAGGCCAGCACCGGCATCGCAGCGCTGGTCAATACCATGCCGACCCGCCGCCACAACATGATCCCCGCCGCCTACTCCCTGTTTAAAACCCTCATCCGGGAGCAGCAAGCCGCCGCACGACAACGGGTCCCGGAGTAGTCCTTGTGTTGCGGGACCCAGCGCCGTTTCGCGACTACGCTGTCGCCGTGAGCGACGCGCAGGGACCCGCCGTAGTGCTGGTGGGTCCACCCGGGGCTGGTAAGTCCACAATAGGACGGTTACTGGCAGGCCGGATCGGGGTCGAGTTCACCGACGTCGACGATCTCATCGTCGCCCGCGTGGGTCGCAGTATCTCGGAAATCTTCATCACCGACGGGGAGCCGGCGTTCCGGCAGCTCGAGGAAGCCGAGGTGGCAGGCGCACTGGCCGAGCGCACCGGAGTGCTGGCATTGGGGGGCGGAGCGGTGCTCTCGGAGCGAACGCGGAGCAGGATTCACGGGCGCCGCGTGGTCTTCCTGTCGGTTGGGATGGCCGAGGGCGTGCGCCGCACGGGATTGTCCACCGCTCGCCCGTTGCTCGCCGGAGTGAACCCACGGGCGACGTTCGCTGCCCTGCTCAACGCCCGCTTACCCCTGTACC
>DASYMC010000243.1:0-3332 GCA_036009255.1 Pseudonocardiaceae bacterium | reverse complement strand
GAGCTCGACGTGGGTGTTTCGCGGGCTGGGCAACTGCTCGCCACCGTGGTGGGCCAAGACCTCGACCGCGATGGAGACGAGGCAGTCCTGCGTATCGCCCGGCGGGTGGCCAAGGGCCGGGTGATTTCCACCGTCGACCCTGATGCTCGGCACGGGCACAAGAGCGCTGCCCGCGGTTTCGACGGCTATCAGGGTCACATCGGCATCGATCCGGACTGCAGAGATCATCACCGCCACTACCGTCACCGCAGGCAACGCCGGCGACGCCGAACCCACTGCCGACCTGCTCGCCCAGGACATACCCACCGAAGACCACGCCACCAGCGGCGAGGATGACCACGACGGCGACAGCGCGCAACGCGCTCCCGACAACAGCGGCGAAGATCCGCTGGCGGTCTATGGCGATGCCGCCTATGGCGCCGGGGACCTGCTGGCCAGGTTGGAGCAGGCCGGCGCCAGCATCCACACCAAGGTTCGACCACCTGTCGCCCCGGGTGGGCAGTTCACCAAGGACGCGTTGCCCATCGACCTCCAGGCTGGCACGGTCACCTGCCCCGCCGAGGTCACCATCAGCTTGAGCCAGACCCAACACCAGCGCCACGCCGCGGTCGCGAAATTCGGCACCGCCCACACCGGATGCCCGCTGGCCGCTGAATGCACCAGCTCACCGACTGGGCGCACCATCACCATCAGCCGCCACGAGGCGCAGCTGACCCGGGCTCGCACCGCGCAGGCCGACCCGGGCTGGAAGGCCGACTACAAAGCCACCCGCCCTAAAGTGGAACGCAAGATCGGCCACCTCATGCGCCGACACCACGGCGGCCGACGCGCCCGAGTCCGCGGCACCACCAAAGTCGCCGCCGACTTCTCCCTGCTCGCCGCTGCAGTCAACCTCGCCCGCTTCGGCGTCCTCGGCCTACGCCAGGGCCCCGACCAAACCTGGGTCACCACAACAATCTGAGCTGGCAAGCCACGCGGATCGCCATCACCAACCCACCAACCGCCCACCTGAGCTGACACACAGCCAATCAGCGATCACGACAACACCACACGATCAACAGCACCGAGCGAGATCAGACACACCAACACCGCATCAATCGCGACTCGCAGAACTATCAGGCCACACACAGCCCATTCGACACCAGCCACCTAGGCGGTATCCCAGCCCGACCAGTTCACCTTGGATACGTCGGTGCCCCCAGGATGGATTCTCCTGGGCCAGACGCACCACGATGTCGCGGATCTTGTCACTGATCGGTGGGCGGCCGGGCGGGTTGGGGTAGGTCCACTTCTTCGTGATCAGGCGGCGATGCCAGGCTAACAGCGTGGCGGGGTAACAAGGCGGTGCAGCCACAGCCGACGGGGAAGCAGGCGGGCTAGGGCGGACAAGACCGCTCGGTCCGGCCAGGAGGGACGAGCTCTGGTGACCTGACGGCGCAGCACCGTGACTTCGTGACGCAGGATCAGGATTTCGATGTCCTTGGCAGCGGTGCTGCGGGCAAGCAACCCAAGCCAGCCAAACACCGTGACACAGATCAGATACAGCAGCCGAAACAGCACGGCCCGTGATCATGTCATGATCGCAGGGATGCAACAAAACACCAGGTCACCACATTGGTGACGAGTTTTGGCAAGGTACAGGGCTTTCGGGTCTGAATCGGTTGCTGGAAGCTGGGTTAACACCCTGGTGCACATCGCGGACGACCCACGATCCGGCTGGTGACAAACGCAATCCCGACGAACACAAAAATGAAAAGCTTGAGAACGGCACCTGTACACCCGCCCCGAACCTCGGCGCCGGTCGTAAGGTTCCCGATGTAGTCCGCCCGCAGCGTGCCGTGCCGCTACTTACCCTTCAGATGGATCTCGTCGCCGTTGCTGACCTTCCCGTAGAACGAGTCCCCAGCATCTCCACGGGCACCGGTGTCAGCCGGTTGCCGCTCGCGTCGTGACGCTCGATCCGAAAGCTCAAAACCCCGCTTTCGGGACGCCGCTGGACGTCTCTCGCCACCCCGGTGAACTCGCTGCCCTCGTCCTGCGCCGAGCGCGGACGGCCTGCCACGGCAGCCGCGCTGGTCTCTTGTGGGGGCCGGAGACCGCCGCCGGCTGGGCCGGCCCTACTGGTTTGGGCAGCGGTGCCCTGGTTGCCTTGGTCCGGTTGCAACGTGGCAGGGTCATCGGCGAAGTGTGTGGGATGTACGGACGGTGACTATGCGAGTGTGTGCCATGCCGATGCTGGGGGCCGGGGAGCGCAGGAGCACCGGCCCCTGCTGCTGCGGTCGGTCGTCGAGTGGTCCATACCGGAGAATCGTCGAGAACGGCCACTCGCGAGGCGACGCCGGTCGTGGTTGCTGGAGGAGACTCTCGGCATGGGCCTGATCATCCGTGCTGCACAGATGGACGATGTCCCGGCGATGGGGCGGCTTGCCGTCGCGACCTTTATCACTGCGCACCGCGGCCATATCTCGGAGGAGGTCTGGGCTAAACGGCGCGACGAGTGGTCCGTCGAGGACTCGGCGCGCAACTGGGCGTGCACGCTCCGGGCGATCGCCGACGGCACCAACCCTCGCGAGTGTGTCTACTTGGCAGTGGATGAGACCTGCGACGAGGTCATCGGTATCGCGATGGGCCAACCCGCCTATGAGGAGCCTTGGCCGAACACCGGCGCGATCAAGGTCCTGTATGTACTGCAGGCCTACCAGGGGCGTGGGCTCGGCCGTCGACTGGTGCAGGTTGTCGCACGCCATCTGCGGCGGCTCGGCATGTCCGCGCTGACGATCGCCGTGCTGAAGGCAAACGTACCGGCCCAGCGCTTCTATGAGGCCATTGGCGGCCAGTTTGTGCGGGTCGGTGAGATCGAAGACTCCGGCTACATGCTTCCCGAGATTGTCTACGGTTGGGCGGATACTGAGACGCTGATCGACGCAGCTGGCCGTGACCCAATCGGTCGTAGCATTGATCTTGGTGCAAATCGTCGGTGACATCGGGCCGATGGAGAGGTCGGACACGACGGCAGGGGAAGTTGTGGGACGTACGCGGCGAGGGTGCGAGCCTGTAGCGGTCAGTAGCTCGCCTCGCGCGTCCGGTCAACCCAACAGTCATCGCGGCGGCTCGGCCCGGCGCTGGTGGTGATCGCATCGTGGGTCATCGGGAATCGCTCACCGTCACATCGCTGTGTCACGAGAAATCCGGACAGCGTCGCGAGCCGGGTTCACAGTCGGCACCAAGCGATCACCGGCACAGGCGCCCGACCCCACGAGCGGCCGGTGGATCTCGGCACAGCCGAGATCCACCAAGGGAACGGTGGCATCGACATCGTGACGTCCTCATGC
>DASYMC010000242.1:0-2242 GCA_036009255.1 Pseudonocardiaceae bacterium | reverse complement strand
CGGATGGTGCACCAGTCCGACTGGGAAGTCCGAATGCACGACGGGCTCCCCGAATTCATCCCGCCCAAATGGATCGACTACTCACAGACACCTCGCCGAAAACCGCGGCTCATTCACCAGCTCAGTGCGTGGTGAGGTGCGGCCCTACTGCTCAGTGACGACCGGTCAGTGACGGGGCCGAGCCGTACCCCGAGGTGCAGAACTATCCCGAGCGCTTCCGGACGGCTAGTGCGGTCCGTCGACGGTCGCGTACACCCCCGCGGGCTCCACTAGCCGGAAATCGGCGCCGCATCGGCGGTCCGGGCGGGTGCACTGGCCAACAACGGGCGCATCGGAGTGCGTTGCAGGCCGGCAGCGAGCCTGGTGAGGACCACACGCACCACCAGCCAGCCGGCCAGGCTGACCGCCACGCCCAGCACCAGCCCGGCGACCGTGTCGTGCGGGTAGTGAACACCCAGGTACAGGCGCGAGAACGCGATCAGCAACGCGGCGAGGACCCCGACCCACGCCAGCAGCCGGCGGCTCACCAGCAGCAGACCGACCACCACTGCACCGGCCACCACAGCATGGTCGCTGGGAAACGAGGAGCCCTTGCCGCACTTCCCGATCGCCGTGATGTCCGGCAGCGTCCGGCACGGACGCTTCTCGCCAACCGCCTGGCCGAGTGGCCCGGCGACAGCCTCGGCCAGCAACACCCCGATCGGCGCCCAGATCACCGCGGCCATCGTGCGCGGGCTGGCTTGCCGGCGCGCGAACCACCATGCGCCCACCCACAGCACCACGTACACCACCATGGCGTAGGTGCTCAGGATCAGCACGGGCAGGTGCAGCCACGGCGTGGCCTGGGCGAAGTTGTTGATCTCAGTGAGCAACTGCAGTTCAGCGGTCACAACCGTCCAATCGAAAGTCTGGAGTGTTCGAGATGGGAGTCACGCCAGCTGGGCTCCCGTGGTCGAGCTACATCTGGTGCAGCGCGGCGAACACCTGGAATGTGTAGTCGTCGAACCGCTCGGTGCAGTGCTTGAGCTGCTGGTCGGCGTCCGCCGCGGCGGGTGCGCCGAACACATCACGGGCCTTGAGGTCCCGATGCCAGCGGCGCAGCCGATCAAGGCTCTGCTCCTCCTCTTCCAGCTCCGCCAGCGTGAACTTGCCCTTCGCGATCTCTTTCTCGATCTCGACGTCGAACTTGCCGCAGTCGGCGAGAAACTCCGTCCACTCGTCCTGGCGCTCAGCGGTGAACAGCTCACCCAGCCGGGCGGCGTCGGTCTCGCCGCGCCCGGTCGCCTCGAGTACCACGACCTCGCCCGCACCACGTTTGGCCAACTCGGTCACCCGCGCGATGCCCTCGGCGAAGACCGGAACGTCCGGCGCCAGCCACGACCCCTGTCCCAGCGACACCGCTCCGATTCGCCGCAACTCCCGCCACACCGCCACCCGATGCCGCGATGGCGTAGCGGGAATCCGCACCACCAACACAACCCACCTGCCGGCACCGATCTCAAGCACACAAGCGAGAGTAGCTGCTGTTACATAGCCAGCAGTAACGGAACTGAGCTTTAGCTGAGTAGCCCGGTCATCGGCGTGTACCGTGCCAGCCCGCTAGTCGTTGACGATCTTGTTGATGATGGGGACCGCCGCGGCGAGGGTGGCGCGTTCGTCGTCGGTGAGCTCGACGAGATGGGCGGCGAGCCACTGCTGGGACTCGGCGTCGGTCGCGGCGAGCAGCTCGACGCCTGACGGGGTGAGCTGGAGGAGCAGTTGGCGCCGATCGTCGGGATGGACCTGCCGGGAGATGAGCATGGCCGACTGCAGGGAAGCGATCAGCCTGGTTACCGTGGGTGGCCGGACCCCTTCGTAGACCGCCAGCTCGCGGGGCGTCATGGCGCCATGCCGGTACAGGCAGCTGAGCGCGGAGAACTGAACGCTGGACAACGTGTCGGGCGTGTGTTCCGCCCGCAGCCGGCGCAGTAACCGGAGCGCCGAAATGCGCAGCTGACCAGCGAGATTCGAGCCAAGCTCGGGCGCGGTCCGCATCCGGTCTACCTACCTTACGAATCGGGGTCGGTTCTGGTCTTGCGCATGGTCAAGACCGGCGTCAGCCGTTGCCGGTTGGCGCGAAGGGATGACGCACAGTGAGCTGAGCTCAGTGGCGGGTCAGTTTTTGTGGATGTGCACGGTGACGTTCATGCCGGGGGAGAGGGCGACGCCGCCGGTGTTGGTGAATTCGATCTTGACTGGGATG
>DASYMC010000241.1:0-2587 GCA_036009255.1 Pseudonocardiaceae bacterium | reverse complement strand
ACGACCGGTCATTCGCCGTAGCCATGGGTGAGACTGTGAGACCGTCTCGCTCATCCGTGATCACACCGCCGCTCAGTGAGCCGTGTTGCTAACCGGTTCCAGGCACAATGTCCGCGTCATATGGTGCTGTTGCCAGGCCCTTGTCACGGTGGTCGGGTCTTCACCAGGGCACCGATCGAGAGGTTTGGCAGGGTGGTGGGCATGAGCGTCCGCTACCCCGCCCCGTTGCGGCCCGGCGACCGCATTGCGGTCACCTCGCCCTCCTGCGGAGTGGGCAGGGAGATGCGGCCCCGGCTGGAGTTCTGCATCAAGCACCTGCGCGACCTCGGCTACGACGTGGTCATCGGTGACTGCATGGACGGGTCCGGTGTCACGAGCGCTCCCGCGCCTGCCCGGGCCGCCGAGCTCACCGCGATGCTCCTCGACCCGGCGATCCGCGCGGTGGTGCCGCCATGCGGCGGGGAGCTGGCCATCGACCTGCTGCCGCTGCTCGATTTCGACGCGATCGGTGCGGCGGAGCCGACGTGGCTCGTGGGCTATTCCGATCTCACGACGGTGATGACGCCCCTGACACTGCGCACCGGCATCGCGACCCTGCACGGCAGCAACCTCATGGACACCCCTTGCGCGGTCCCCGAGCCGCTGCTGCCGTGGCTGTCCGCGGCCACCGCGCCCGTCGGAAGCACGCTGCAGCAGGGTGCGGCGAGGGCCTACCGCAGCGGCCGGCACGACCACTACGCGTTTCACCCGCAGGTTCGGGAGATGACGCTCAACACCCCGAGCCGCTGGAAGCTGCTCGGCGCGCGGGAGAGCGTGACGGCGCAGATCTGCGCGAGGGGACGGTTGATCGGCGGTTGTCTGGAGACGATCTCGATGCTGCCCGGCTCGCCCTACGGCGACGTCGCGCACTTCACTGCGCGACACGCGCCGGAGGGCCTGCTCGTCTACGTCGAGATCGCCGAGGCTGAGGCCCTCATGGCGGCGCGAATGCTGCACCATCTACGTCTGGCCGGTTGGTTTGACCGCGCCAACGCCGTGCTCGTCGGCCGCTCGGCCGGCCCGTCTTCCGGTGATTTCAGTCAGCATGATGCGCTCGTGCACGCCCTTGGTGATCTACCAGTGCCGGTGCTCTACGACCTCGACCTCGGACACATCCCGCCGCAGCTGGCGATCATCAACGGTGCGTTGGCCACTGTCGAGCTCACCCCGGCGACCGCCACCCTTGTCCAACACCTCATCTGAGCCGCCGTTCTCAGGCAGGTTCAGGTGCAGTCGTACGGCCGTTCCCGCTGGCCCGGTTCGCAGTTCGAGGAGATCACATAACTGTCGAGCCAGCCACAGCCGGCGTCCGCGGGCAGTGGAGCGGCCAGCGGGCAGCCGCCCCGCCAAGGGGTCGCGCAGGCCCGCGCCCATGTCGGTGACCTCGCATACCAAAGCGCGCGGGCCGGTCCAGATCTGCATCACGCCTGATCCACCGCCATACTCGATCGCATTAATCGCAACCTCGTTCACCGCCTGCACAAACTGTTCGATTTCCCGTTCAGCCGCTCCTGCCTCCGTGGCATGGGATGTCACGAAAGACCGCGAAATGGCCAGCTGATCCGTCGAGTCAAAACTCACCGACCGAGCCGGGAGTGGCGGCTCAGGCAGCGGAGCCCTGTCGCATTCGGTGTTGAACACCACTGGGTCGAGATAGCTCGGGCTTGATCTGGCGGCTCCATTGATCACCACCGCCGGATGGGTTCGGGCCACGTCGGTCAGGATTCGGGAATCGACAAGGCGAGTGTCATAGGTGCACACCATTGCGGCATTGGACCAGGCGAGCGCGGCGTTCACCAGCGACTCGTAACGAGCCCACTCCTTGCTCTGCTGCGCAGTGCGAGCACTCCAGCGCGGCTCTCCGATCAGCCGTAGCCGCTGCCCGGCCCGGCTAGCCTGCTGCACGGTGCGGTACAGGGCCGCCAGCGTCCGCACCGGATGCCGGTAACACTGGGTCCGATCATCGAACATCACCCGCCCGGTATCAGCACCGAGCGCTGCTCGTAGCCGGCCAGCATTACCATCCGTGGCCGCGATTCGGATCAGATCCCCGGACTCCAGGCCCTTCCGCACCAAGGGAACGATGCCGGCTAGGAAATCTTCCGCAGACCCGTAGAGCAAGGCCTGGTGCGTCAACGACTCCGCACCTCGGTTGGTGGCGCCACCGCTCACCGCCACATCCACCAAGGCGATCGACTCCCGTCACGGGCAGGCAACCCGGCGCTCCCCCGCCGGAGGAACACGACTGACCCGAACACCACCATCAACCCCATCTCTACGAGCTGCCATGTGCGGAAGTGCGTGCAGCCTCACCAGGGGCCGCGTGCTAGTGAGGAAGTACCGATGCACGCGCTACTGAGTGGTACCGATGCACGTGCAAGCTCATTATGACCGCACTGTGCAGCGCCGCCCAGCCGGTCCACTCCGTCAGGTCACATTACGGCGATTCCAGAGGCTGACCATGGTGATCGAGAGGATCAGGCCCGCGAGCGCCGGCTCGTCGTCGGAGTCTTGTCACCTCAGCTGGGTTTGGTTCGTCACTGCTATG
>DASYMC010000240.1:0-3955 GCA_036009255.1 Pseudonocardiaceae bacterium | reverse complement strand
GGCTGGTAGCCGTCTCGGCGTGCCGCGAGGAGATCACCACACCTGTTCCCTCACCTGATCTCCGAAGCGGGTGCCGGGTTCGGGCGGAGCCCGGTTGTTCAGGTGGATGCGGTGAAGCGGCCTAGTTGGCGCTTCTGTCGCCGGGTGGTTCCACTGCTCTGGCCGACGTGAGGCCTCGCCTGTGCAGAGACCGCTGCCGCGTAAATGCTCGTGATCCCTGTGCCCGCGACCGCGATCATGAGCGCGGACGGTTCAGAACGCCTCGTCTCAGGTTTCGACAGCGTAGAGCCCGCAAACTGATCACATCACACCAGGAGGACGCCATGGCGGGCAAGTCGAGGTGTACGAAGATCGGGCAGGAAAGTTCCGATTTCGGTTGAAGGCCAGCAACGGCCAGGTCGTGGCGACTGGTGAGGCCTACGAGACCAAGGCAGCGGCCAAAAAGGGGTGCGAGCCGGTGCAGCGGGCCGCCGACGGTGCGACCATCGACGAGACAGCCTCCTGACGAAAACCCCCTCGTGGCGCACTTGACCCTCAGGACGTAGGAGTAGACATCTCTACAGGTCAGACCGGGTGCAGGCGACATGAGGGCGAGTAGTCGACGTGCGCGTTGTCCACCCCCGTACAGGACGTGTGGTCCCCAAATGGTCCCCAAATGGCCCCCAGCAATCTAATCGCATTGCCCGCTGGAGATCACTCACTCACCACGGACCTGACCCGCCAACCCGCGGACTTCGGCCCGTCCGGGCGGCGATACGGAGCTTGCGCCCCTCACCCGGCGACTGGGTAGCGGATCTCGACGTGGCTGGCCTGCGATCACTACATCCGGCTGGATTCCAACGCCTACTCGGTACAGCCCCGCCGGTTGTGGGTGACGTGGGTGTGGCAGCTGGCGCTGGACCTCGTATTCGTGATCAGATGTTCCCCGGCAACGGACGAAATTAATTCGCCATCATTCAGCAGGCTTGGCGTAGTTCCCTGCGGCACTCCAGTCGAGAGCAACGCAGGGCTCGCCGCCAACGATCCACGCATCGTGACCGGGCGAGATGACGAACGCATCACCGGGCCCAAGGTCGCCCTCGGCTCCATCGTCCATCGCAACGTGCATCCGGCCGGAGATGATGTATCCGGTGTGGGCCGCCTCGCAGGACTCGGTGCCAGCGACCGGCTTGACGTCGTTGGACCACCGCCAGCCAGGCTGGAAAACAGCTCGGCCCACGATGGTTCCGGGAACCGTCACCACCCCGAATTCACCGTTGGTGAACTTTCGGATTTCATCTGGTTTGTCTAGGTTCCTCGACTGGAAAGTCATGGGTCCTCCTCGCGGTGACCGGCCCGCAGCCGAGCCGGGGCTCCGGTTCGGACGCGTCGCGCCGACGGCCACTAGATCCCCGCGAGAGTGATGCGCAGAACCAGATAGGTGAACGTTACGTTCGACATGGAGTCATACGACAGCACCATCTGAGTGGACCCAGATACCTGACGTGGAGCTTAGGCTCGAAGGTCTCGACTGCTACTTACTGAACGTAACCTCTCTCGCGCGGTGTGATCCGTTTACTCTGTTGAGTCATTCGGACTAGCGTCTGGTAGATCCCCCGGACGGCGCTGACGCAAAGCCTGACGTAGCGCATCATCAACGCGGTAGCAGACCGATCGCCACACCGGCGACGGTGAGGCGTTGGCGGGTGCACGATCACGGTTTCCAGCAGCGCCCCTGGTCGATCTGCGACCCACGCGGAGGGGGTCGCGTGGCTAATCATGGGCTAATCGGGGGGCAATACTCCTGCTCGGATGCCCGCTCAGGTTCGAACCTGCGGCCTAGCGATTATCAGGAGCCGCTACCGGACAATGCGGGTTATGACTGAATACTTCGTCTGACCAGCACAGACACTTCTCAACACTGACTGCTGGTACCGGGCATTGACGGTTGTCCGGGTAGATAAAGGGTGGAGATGATCAAGGAATGATCACCCGGCGGCCCGATATGAGGCGAAGCAAGGGGACGCAGACGACCCGGCTGTGGCGCTCGCGGTGTGGACATGAGGGCCGGGCACTAGATCGCGACATGCCCGACTTTCATAGCCTGGTGAGCGCGCCAGCGGTGGTCGGTTTGCTGATCCGGCCCGATCTGCTGGTTTGGTCTTGTTGTGTCCTGTTGCCTCCTCCCGACATGATGATCAATCTGTAGGCAAGTGGCTGTGGTCTTTAACGGCAGGAGGTGATCATGACTTCAGCTGTGACCCTCGTCCTCGTGCACGGCGCTTGGCATGGCCCCTGGTGCTGGCAACTGCTGATGGAGCAGCTCACAGGTGTTGAGGTGCGCGCGGTTTCCCTCTCAAGCAGTGGCAACGATCCCTCCAAGCTCGGGGATCTATATGAGGATGCTGAGATCGTTCGATCTGTTGTCGGGGACGTGGAGGGGCCGGTGGTTGTTTGTGCCCATTCCTATGGCGGTGCACCGGTTACCGAGGCATTGGTCGGCATGCGCAACGTGGGGCGTCTGGTTTACCTCTGCGCCTGGCAGCTTGACGTAGGCGAGTCGGCGCTCGGCGCGCGACAGGGCGTTCCGCCGCCATGGTGGGACGTACATGAGGCTGAGGGATATGTCGACGCTCTTCGACCGCGCAAGATATTCTACGGGGACGTCGATCCGGTCACCGCTGACGCGGCAATCTCCCGGCTCGGCCATCAGTCTCTCGCGTCGGTGTCGGAGCCGCTGACCCAAGTGAGCTGGCGTGAAATCCCTAGCACCTATGTGATCTGTGAGAAGGACTCCGCGATTCCGCCTGCCGTTTAGCAGCGGATGGCGCGGCGGGCCCACCGCGTTGAGCGGCTCAACACCTCACACTCCCCATTCATGAGTCGGCCATCACGAGTTGCCGATCTATTACACAACGAATTGAAGCAGGTCGCGGCGACATGCTGAAGGGACTGCGGTCGAGGGGTGGGGCATGCCCAA
The DNA here is from genome assembly GCA_036009255.1 of Pseudonocardiaceae bacterium. Taxonomy (GTDB): domain Bacteria; phylum Actinomycetota; class Actinomycetes; order Mycobacteriales; family Pseudonocardiaceae. The sequence continues at coordinate 996 of DASYMC010000240.1, read as the reverse complement.
TTGAATCAATGACTTCTTCTGTGTGAACGCTGATCGACCGTGCGTCCGAGTGCCGAGGAGTGCTGTGGTGTGCGGCTGAGCTGCGGCTACATACCGATGTGGATCGATCAGTATCGACTCGTCGTGTTGCTTCCGCTGACGGCTCGCTGATTATGATCATGCAAGGGTGGTGGTGTGGGGTCTGTGCTGGCTGTCATACCGACGGGTGATTGAGTCCTTGATCGTGTATCAGCGCCGCGACTGGCCGCTCTTAAAGGTGGAGTTTGAGCTGCCCACTTTTGCGCTGCCCACGCTGGTCTGACGGCGTCGCGGTGTCCTTCACCGGCAGGTGGACGGGTGCTGGTGTCTTAATCATCGATAATCCGTTCCCCGGCGGAGGAAGCACCGCCCGCTGACTGACATATTAGAGTATTCACGAGAATTGGGGAGTCATGATGGAAAAAAGTTCGACGGGTGTGATTCAGGTCACCGATGCGGAGAAGTTCCGCGACACCTTTCAAGATCTGTTTCATGCAGGTAATCTCGACGGACTGGTTAGCCTATTTGAGCTCGAAGGAGCGTTTGTTTCACCTCCCGGGCAGGTGACTGTCGGTCCCGATGCTATACGGAAGGTGTTGGCTGACCTTCTGGCGATCGGGGGACGGCTTGAATTTAAGGATAGAAGCTTCCACCAGGTGGGCGACATTGCACTAAGGGTTCACGAATACCAAGTGAAGGGAAGCGATCCAGACGGCAACCCTTTGACCCTCAGAGGCGTCGCGGCAGCTGTTCTTCGCCGACAAGACGACGGGTGCTGGCGGTTCGTTATCGACAATGCGAGCGCATTCGAGGAGGCGCCGGCCTGAGACACAACAATTTCGAATAATGGATGACGTAGTCGCTGGCAACTCCTGATGACTGTTACCGTCCATGAAAGGCTTCGAGATGGTCTCCTGGGCCGACATTCTGGCGGTAGTGGTGGTGACCCGCTGGCGAATTTCGGTGAGCAGTATTTTT
>DASYMC010000239.1:0-4918 GCA_036009255.1 Pseudonocardiaceae bacterium | reverse complement strand
ATTCGCGCGGTGCGGTTCGGGTCATATTCGATGTGCGCGACCTTGGCCGGCACACCATCCTTGTCCGCCCGCCGGAAGTCGATCAAGCGGTAGGCGCGCTTGTGCCCGCCGCCCTGGTGCCGGGTCGTAATCCGACCGTGGGCATTACGGCCGCCTTTGCTGTGCAGCGGACGGATCAGCGACTTCTCCGGGTGGTCCCGGGTGATCTCGGCGAAGTCGGCGACGCTGGCGCCCCGACGGCCCGCAGTCGTCGGCTTGTACTTGCGAATGCCCATGTCTACCCGTCCTCGCTCACGCGGCCGGCCCGCCGAAGATCTCGATCGGCTTGCTCTGCGCAGACAGCGTCACGATCGCCCGCTTGGTGTCCTTACGCCTGCCGTACCCGAACTTGGTCCGCTTGCGCTTGCCAGGGCGGTTAAGCGTGTTGACGCTGATCACCTGCACACCGAAGATCTTCTCGATGGCGATCTTAATTTCGGTCTTGTTGGCGTCCGGCGCGACCAGGAAGGTGTACTTCTGCTGCTCCAGCAGGCCGTAGCTCTTCTCCGAGATCACCGGCTTGCGGATCACATCACGCGGGTCGGGGATCATCGGGTGGCCTCCTGGGTGCTGCTGAGCTTCCTAGCGGGGCCGCCGAGGAATGCCTCGAGGGCATCCGTGGTGAACACCACCTCATCGCTGAACAGCACGTCATAGGTGTTGAGCTGATCTGGGCTCAGCACGTGTACCGAGTCGAGGTTGCGGATGCTGCGGCGGCTCACCTCGTCGGTGCGGCTGATCACAACCAGCACCTTGACACTGCCAGGTGCCAGTGCGGCGAGAACTGTGCGAGCTGTCTTGGTGGACGGCACCTCGCCAGAGACCAGTCCGGAGATCACGTGTATCCGGCCGTCACGTGCCCGGTCCGACAACGCGCCGCGTAGCGCGGCAGTCTTCATCTTCTTCGGGGTCCGCTGGCTGTAGTCCCGAGGTGTGGGGCCGTGCACAACGCCACCGCCGGTGAACTGCGGGGCCCGGATGGAACCCTGGCGAGCTCGCCCGGTGCCCTTCTGCCGGTAGGGCTTGGTGCCTCCACCGCTCACCTCGCCCCGGGTCTTGGTGCTGTGCGTGCCCTGCCGCGCCGCGGCCAGCTGGGCGACCACCACCTGGTGCATCAGCGGGATGTTCGCCGGCACATCGAAGATCTCATCGGGCAGTTCAACGGTCCCGGCTGTACCCCCTTCAGGGGTCCGGATGTCGACGCTACTCACTGCTGCGCACCGCCCTTCGCAGCCGTTTTGACCAGCACGAGACCGCCCTTCGGGCCCGGCAGCGCACCCTTGATCAGCAACAATCCTGATTCCGCCTCGACCCGGTGCACAGTGAGGTTCTGGGTGGTCACCCGGACGTTACCCATCCGGCCGGCCATCCTGGTGCCCTTGAACACGCGGCTGGGTGTGGCGCAGCCACCGATCGAACCCGGCGAGCGGTGCTTGCGCTGGGTGCCGTGGCTGGCGCCAAGGCCTTTGAAGCCGTGCCGCTTCATCACCCCAGCGGTGCCCTTGCCCTTGCTGGTGCCTACCACGTCCACGACGGCGCCGGCATCGAACACCTCGGCGGTGAGCTCCTGGCCGACCTCGTAGTCCGCCGCATCGGCGGTGCGTAGCTCAACGAGGTGGCGCCGGGGCGTGATACCCGCCGCAGCGTAGTGTCCAGCGACCGGCTTGGTCACTTTGCGCGGGTCGATGGCACCGTAAGCCAGTTGCACCGCGGGATAACCGTCTGTCTCCGCAGTGCGGATCCGGGTCACCACGCACGGCCCGGCCGCCACCACGGTGACCGGCACGATCCTGTTGTTCTCGTCGAAGACCTGAGTCATCCCGAGCTTGGTGCCCAGTATTCCTCGGACGGTCTTACTGCCCAGGGACTCCGAACTGCCCTGGTGCTCCGAATCAGTCGCTGTCATGTCCCCGGCCTTACTGGATGTTGACGTCGACGCTGGCCGGCAGGTCGATCCGCATCAGCGCGTCCACCGTCTTGGGCGTCGGATCGAGAATGTCGATCAGCCGCTTGTGCGTGCGCATCTCGAAATGCTCCCGCGAGTCCTTGTACTTGTGCGGGGAACGGATGACGCAATAGACATTCTTTTCGGTTGGCAGCGGCACCGGTCCGACGACCCGGGCACCGGTGCGCGTCACGGTCTCAACGATCTTGCGCGCAGAAGCATCAATTGCCTCGTGGTCATAGGCTTTGAGCCGGATGCGGATCTTTTGTCCCGCCATGGTGGCTTGCCGTCCTGTCAGTCTCGTGCCGCTTGCTCTCGTACTACTGATTTGTCTCAACCGCTGGTTGACCTACCCCGCGCACCGGTCCCCGCGGTCGGGTGTGTCGCGGATTTAGGTGATCGTACCAACTGGGCCACGCCCAGTTGGTACGCACCCTCGTAGGTGGGTAAAACATGCGATAGCACCGAATGCCATGTACGAGGGGTCACTTAAGGATCTTAGTGACCCTTCCTGCACCGACAGTCCGGCCACCCTCACGGATCGCGAACTTCAGGTTCTCATCCATCGCGATCGGCTGAATCAGTTGCACCGTCATCTCGGTGTTGTCACCCGGCATGACCATCTCAGTGCCGTCGGGCAACGTAACGACACCGGTCACGTCGGTCGTCCGGAAGTAGAACTGCGGGCGGTAGTTGTTGAAGAACGGCGTGTGCCGCCCACCCTCATCCTTGGACAGGATGTAGACCTGAGCCTCGAACTGGGTGTGCGGGGTGTTGGTGCCGGGCTTGATGACGACCTGCCCGCGCTCGACATCCTCCCGCTTGATCCCACGAAGCAGCAGGCCCACATTGTCGCCGGCCCGCCCCTCGTCGAGCAGTTTGCGGAACATCTCGACACCGGTGACGGTGGTCTTCGCCGACTTCTCCTTGATGCCGATGATCTCCACCTCCTCGCTGACCTTGACGATGCCGCGCTCCACCCGGCCGGTGACCACAGTGCCGCGGCCGGTGATGGTGAAGACGTCCTCGATCGGCATCAGGAACGGCTTCTCAATCTCGCGAATCGGCTCCGGGATGTTGTCATCCACGGCATCCATCAGTTCCAGCAGCTTCGCACCCCACTCGGCGTCGCCCTCCAGCGCCTTGAGCGCTGACACGCGGACGATCGGCAGGTCGTCACCCGGGTATTCCTGGCTGGACAGCAGTTCCCGGACCTCGAGCTCGACGAGCTCCATGATTTCTTCATCGTCGACCATGTCTGCCTTGTTCAGCGCGACGACGATGTAGGGCACGCCGACCTGCCGGGCCAGCAACACGTGCTCGCGGGTCTGCGGCATCGGACCATCGGTGGCGGCCACCACCAGGATGGCGCCGTCCATCTGCGCCGCCCCAGTGATCATGTTCTTGATGTAGTCGGCATGCCCAGGACAGTCGACGTGGGCATAGTGCCGCTTCTCGGTCTGGTACTCGACGTGCGCGATCGAGATCGTAATGCCCCGCTGCCGCTCTTCGGGGGCCTTGTCGATGCTGTCGAACGCGGAAGCCTCGTTCACGTCCGGGAACTTGTCGTGCAAGACCTTCGTGATAGCCGCGGTCAGCGTGGTCTTGCCGTGGTCAATGTGACCGATGGTTCCGATGTTGACGTGCGGCTTGGTCCGCTGGAACTTCGCCTTCGCCACTGGTCTCGTCCTCCTGGACTCGTTCTCTTGATCCGCTGGATCCGCTCACTACGGGCGGTCCTGATATAGCGGCATGTTGTCAGGGTTGTCTGGTGCTGCTTACTTCGATGCTCACTCGCCCGTCGCCTTCGCGACGATCTCCTTGGAGACGCTGGCCGGGACCTCGGCATAAGAGTCGAACTGCATCGTGTAGTTCGCCCGGCCCTGGGTCCGCGACCGCAGATCGCCGACGTATCCGAACATCTCCGACAGCGGCACCAGCGCTTTGATGATGCGGGAACCGCTGCGTTCGTCCATCTGCTGGATATGACCACGCCGCGAGTTGAGGTCACCGATGACGTCGCCCATGTAGTCGTCGGGCGTCGTCACCTCGACCGCCATCATGGGCTCCAGGATCACGGGGCCAGCCCTGCGCGCCGCCTCCTTGAACGCCATCGAGCCAGCGATCTTGAAGGCCATTTCGGAGGAGTCGACCTCGTGGTATGCGCCATCCAACAGGGTGACCTTCAGGCCGACCAGCGGATAGCCCGCGAGCACGCCGTACTGCATGGCGTCCTGCGCCCCGGCATCCACCGACGGGATGTACTCCCTGGGGATCCGCCCCCCACTGACCTTGTTGTCGAACTCGTAGAGCGCTCCGTCCGTGCTCTGCAGCGGCTCCAGCTTGATGATCACGCGGGCGAACTGACCAGAACCACCCGTCTGCTTGCGATGTGTGTACTCCAGCTTGTCCACCGTCTTGCGGATCGTCTCCCGGTAGGCGACCTGCGGCTTGCCGATGTTCGCCTCGACCTTGTAGTCGCTACGCATCCGGTTCACCAGCACCTCGAGGTGCAGCTCACCCATCCCGGCGATGATCGTCTGGCCGGTCTCGTCATCTTGCTTGACCTGGAAGGTGGGATCCTCCTCGGCCAGCTTCTGGATGGCGATGCCCAGCTTCTCCTGATCGCTCTTGGTCCTGGGCTCGATGGCAACCTGGATGACTGGTTCCGGGAAGGTCATCGCCTCCAGGATGACCGGCGCCTGTGGGTCGCACAGCGTGTCACCGGTGGTCGTCTCCTTCAGGCCGATCATCGCGTAGATGTGACCGGCCTGGGCGTCATCGACCGGGTTCTCCTTGTTGGAGTGCATCTGGAAGAGCTTGCCGATGCGCTCCTTGCGCTCCTTGGTCGAGTTGATCACCTGGGTTCCCGCGGCGACTCGCCCAGAGTAGACCCGTACGTAGGTCAGCTTCCCGAAGAACGGGTGCGCGGCG
>DASYMC010000238.1:0-28892 GCA_036009255.1 Pseudonocardiaceae bacterium | reverse complement strand
AGGCTCAAAGCGGACGCCTTGGGCGACCGATGGTGTCGACCCGCTGCCTCCCGGACCCTGCTGCTGCCCGCACCCGGCTGCGGCCATGGCGAGCGCGGCCAGCGCCGCCCCCACCTTGAGTACGGCGTTCCAGCGCATTCGCCACTCCTCACGTCACCGGGGGTGATACATAGTAGGGATCCGGAGATGAACCATTAGTGCGTCAAGATTTTTCCGAGAAAGTCCTTAGCGCGAACCGAGCGTGGATCGGTGAAGAACCGCTCGGGCGGTGAGTCTTCGAGGATGTCTCCATCGGACATGAACACCACCCGGTGCGCTGCTCGGCGGGCGAAACCCATCTCGTGCGTCACCACGAGCATGGTCATGCCCTCTGCTGCCAGAGAGGTCATCACGTCGAGCACCTCTTGGACCATCTCGGGGTCCAGCGCCGAAGTGGGCTCATCGAAGAGCATCACCTTGGGCCGCATGGCCAGTGCGCGGGCGATCGCGGCCCGCTGCTGCTGACCACCGGAGAGCTGTGCGGGGTACTTGTCGGCCTGATCGACGATCCCGACCCGGGTGAGGAGCCGCATTGCGGCCTCGTGCGCTTCCCGCTTTCCGATTCGCCGTACCCGTACCGGGGCGAGCTCGACATTCTCTGCGATGGTCTTGTGTGCAAAGAGATTGAACTGCTGGAACACCATGCCGACATCGGCCCGCAACCGGGCCAGCGCGCGGCCTTCTTCAGGAAGTCGCAATCCGTCGATCTCAATGCTGCCGCTGTCGATCGGCTCCAGTCTGTTGATCGTGCGGCACAGCGTCGACTTGCCTGACCCGGACGGCCCGAGCACGACGACCACCTCCCCGCGCGCAACCTCCAGGTTGATGTCGCGCAGCACGTGCAGCGAGCCGAAGTGTTTCTGGACCCCTGCCATCCGGATCATCGGCGGGTCGGTTTTCGCGGGCGAGCCCATCGGTGAATCCTCCGGGTGGGTGAGGCGTCGGAGTCATCCTTACCATGAGGATGCATGCGGACCACTATCGGTGGGATGGGGGTAGCCCCCACCGTGTATCCCACCGGGCCTTACGCTGTGCGGGTAAGGAAGGATGATCAGTCGATGCCGGCGAGCACCGAGCAGCGTCCACGCAGCTACCGCGTGCGTACCTACGGTTGCCAGATGAATGTGCACGACTCCGAGCGGCTGGCCGGCCTGCTCGAGGCTGCTGGCTACGTTCCCGCCGGACAGCACGCAACTCCGGACGTCGTCGTGCTCAACACCTGCGCTGTGCGGGAGAACGCAGACAACCGGCTCTACGGCAACCTGGGCCAGCTACGCCCGATCAAGCGCGAGCACCCCGGGATGCAGATCGCCGTCGGTGGGTGCCTGGCCCAGAAGGACCGTGGCGAGATCACCCGGCGGGCTCCCTGGGTCGACGTGGTGTTCGGCACCCACAACATCGGCGCGTTGCCGGTCCTGCTGGAGCGGGCCCGCCACAACGATGCGGCCCAGATCGAGATCGCCGAGTCGCTGGAGGTGTTCCCGTCCACGCTGCCCACCAAGCGGGACTCGGCGCACTCCGCATGGGTATCAATCTCCGTGGGGTGCAACAACACCTGCACGTTCTGCATCGTGCCGGCGCTGCGGGGTAAGGAGGTCGACCGGCGGCCCGGTGAGGTGCTCGCGGAGATCCAGGCGCTGGTGGCTGAGGGTGTGCTTGAGGTGACGCTGCTAGGGCAGAACGTCAACGCCTACGGGGTTGGGTTCGGGGACCGTCACGCCTTTGGCGACCTGCTGCGCGCCTGCGGCCGGATCGACGGTCTGGAGCGGGTGCGTTTCACCTCACCCCACCCACGGGACTTCACGTCGGACGTCATCGAGGCAATGGCCGCCACCCCGAACGTCTGCCACCAATTGCACATGCCGCTGCAGTCAGGTTCGGACGCGGTGCTGGCAGCGATGCGCCGCTCCTACCGAGCGCGTCGCTATCTCAAGATCGTTGAGGAGGTGCGGGCCGCGATGCCTGACGCGGCTCTGTCCACCGACATCATCGTTGGATTCCCCGGTGAGACTGAGGCGGACTTCCAGGCAACCTTGGATGTGGTGCGCCAAGCCCGCTTCGCCCAGGCCTTCACGTTCCAGTACTCGCGGCGCCCGGGCACACCGGCCGCGGACATGGCCGGTCAGCTCCCCAAGGTGGTCGTACAGGACCGCTATGAGCGGCTCGTCGCGCTGCAAGAGGAGATCTCCTGGGAGCTCAACCGGAGTCTGGTCGGTAGCGTGGTAGAGGTGCTGGTTTCTGAAGGTGAGGGTCGCAAGGACGCGGTCACCCACAGGATGAGCGGACGGGCCAGAGATGGACGGCTGGTGCACTTCGAGCTGGGTGGGATCGAGGTCCGGCCGGGTGACGTGGTGCTCGCGGAGATCACCTATGGTGCGCCGCACCACCTCGTATCCGGAGTGGCGTTGCGGGCACACCGGCGGACCGCCGCGGGCGGGGCCTGGGCGCTCGGGCGGCGTCCGACGACGCCGGGAGTGGTGCTGGGATTGCCGTCGTTCGGTCGGCCGTCGGCATGACTCCCGATCCAGAAGGCATCGCCGGGCTGCGCGCCGAGATAGACGCGGTGGAGCGCTCGGTGTTGCGTCAGGTCGATCCCGGTGGCCGGGCGGTGGTGATAGCCAGTGCGATCATGGTGCTGCTGCTGGCCGTCACGTTGCCGTGGGTGGGTCAGGCCAGCGGCTGGGATGTGCTGAACGGCATGGCCAACCCGGTTGACCGGGTTGGGCTACTGCCGCGGATGTTCGGGGGAGTGGCGCTGGGGTTGGGAGTCGGCTTGTCCGTGCTGGCGCTCGTCACCCGGCGCTGGGGTTTGGTCTGGGCCAGTGCGCTGGGCTGTACCTATTGCGTGCTCGACGGAGTGTGGGCGATCTGGTCCCGGCAGACGGTGCATGGGGCCGGCCCCGGCATTGGGCTGGTGCTGGCCGTGCTGGCGCTCGCCGTGCTGGCTGTGCAGTGGCTGCGACTCGCGCTGTCCCGCCAGTAACCGGCTGCCCCCTCACCGGCTGGTGACGGCTCGTTCGGCGGCGGCCAACCACTCGCGCCACTGATCAGCCTGGGCCTGTGCGGTACTCGCCCGGCGCTCGTCTCCGGCGGCGCGGGCCTTGGCCGCCTGAGCCTCGTACTGCTCCACCCGCTCCCGGAACTGCGCTACTCGTGCCTCGGACTCAGGGTCGGCGTGTCGCCACTGAGAATGGGCAGCCGAGCGGACTCGCTCTTCGACAGCCCGCAGGCGAGCTTCGAGCTCTTTGACTCGATCCCGCGGAACCTTGCCGACGGCCTCCCAGCGTTCCTGAATTCCTCGCAGCTGTGCTCGGGCCGCCTCGATGTCACCGGTGGGATCTATGCGTTCCGCAGCGGCGAGTAGTTCCTGCTTCTGTACCATGTTGCGCTCCATTTCCGAGTCGCGCCCGGAAAACGCTGCGGAGCGAGCGCTGAAGAAGGATTCCTGGGCGGTGCGGAACCGCTGCCACAATGCGTCGTCGGCTTCTTTGGGGGCGCGTCCGGCTGCCTTCCACTCCGCCATCAGGTTCCGGAAGCGACTCGCCGTGGCGCCCCAGTCAGTCGAGCTGGCAAGCTTCTCGGCCTCGACAGCAAGCTCCTCCTTACGAGCGCGGGCCCCGATCCGCTGCCGGTCGAGCTCGGCGAAATGTGCGCCGCGGCGTCTCGCGAACGCGTCCCGTGCTTTAGAGAATCGGCGCCACAGTGCCTCGTCGGCTTTCCGGTCCGCGCCTTTGATTGTTTTCCACTCATCCAGGATGGTCCGTAGCCGGTCGCCGCCGGCCTTCCACTGGGTGGACTCGGCGCCGATCTGCTCTGCTTCCTCGGCGAGAGCTTCTTTGCGGGCGGTCGCCCGTGCCCGGGCCTGTTCCCTGGCAGCTTTGGCCCCGGCAAGGGCCTCCTTGGCGTGCCGCTGCAGATGATCCAAAAACGCCATAAAACCGGCGAGGTCACCCACGACGGCTGGTTCTACGAGCTCGTCGCGCAGGGAGCCGACCCGGGCCAGTACCTGCTTGGGGTCGCCTACCCCGGAGCTCAGCCGAGTATGGAGCAGCTCCGCTTCGGTAAGCAGGTCGTCGAATCGTCGCGCGAAGTGGGCCAGACCTTCCTCAGCTGTCCCGGCCTGCCACGAACCGACCGCTATTTCGCCATCAGCGGTGTGGGTGTACACCGTGCCGTCCGGGGCTATCCGCCCCCAGCGCTGTGGATCCCGGCAGGCGCGCGCGACGCCGGGTGGCGGACCGGCTGAGCTACCGGTCTCCAGGTATTGCCCAGTATGGTCTTGCTCGGTCATGCTGGCCTTCCTCGACCTCGTGCCCGCCGCCGCCTCCTGCGGGCGCCCCGACTGCACAAGCTGTGCACCTTCACGGGGCTGCCCCGAAACGCCCGGCCAGGGCCGCATTGAAGCAGTTCAAGCGCGCGGGCAGGGAAGCAGGTGCGAAGTGGGCACTAACCTGCAGCGGTGATCGTACGCGTGGCGGTGGTGCCACATCCACCGCTGCTGGTACCGGAATTGGCCGCCGGTGCCGCTGCGGAGACCGCGCCGTTGCGGAATGCCTGCCTGACGGTGGCGCGTGCGCTCGCGAAGCGTTGCCCACGCTGGGTGGCTGTTGCGGTAGCCGATCCGGCTGCGATGACGGATGGATGGGGCAGCTTTGCCGGTTATGGAGCAGATGTCCAGGTCACCATTGATCCAGATGGAGTGGCTGCTGGCCGCGTGGAGCTACCGCTGCCGTTGCTGATCGCGGGCTGGTTGCGTGAGCAGGTCTGCCCGGCGCACGTGACTGTCGCGGTGTTAGCGGTACCGCCGGGATCCAGTACCGCGCAGTGCCGCCGGATCGGTACCGAGCTGGCGCAGCGATTGCGCCGCGAGGGCGCTCCGGTGGGGCTGCTCGTGCTCGGCGATGGCGCAGCGACGCACACCCTACGAGCTCCGGGGTATCTCGACTGTAGGGCTGAAGGACTGGACGCGGCGGTGGCGGCGGCGCTCGCCGCGGCGGATCCCGGTGCGTTGCTGGACGTCGATGCCACGCTGGCCGACGAGCTATTGGTTGCCGGCCGGGAGGCCTGGCAGGTCGCGGCTGCCGCTGCCCAGTCTCTGGCGCCGGCCTACCGGGGCGAGCTGCTCTACTCCGCTGCCCCTTATGGGGTCGCCTACCACGTTGCGCTGTGGGAGGCCGTGGAGGGGGACTCCCGGTGACGAACACAGGGACGAAGCCAGGCGTGAATCACCCCATGGGTCCGCCGGTCCTCGCTGTGGTGGGTCCGACCGGCACGGGAAAATCCGAACTCGCGGTCAAGCTGGCCCACCTGTTGGGCGGCGAGGTGGTCAACGCCGACGCGATGCAGCTCTATCGGGGCATGGACATCGGCACCGCCAAGCTGCCGCCCGCGCAGCGGTGCGGAGTGCGCCACCATCTGCTCGACGTTCTCGAGGTCACCGAGACCGCCTCAGTAGCCGCTTACCAGCGTGTTGCCCGCGGTGTCGTGGAGGAGTTGCTCGCTGAGGGTCGGGTGCCGGTGATCGCTGGGGGTTCGGGGCTGTATGTGCGAGCGGTGCTTGACGAGCTGGACTTTCCAGGTACCGAACCTGAAGTCCGGGCCCAGCTTGAGGCGGATTTGGTCGAACAGGGCGCAGCGGCGTTGCATCACCGGTTGCATCGACTTGACCCGGTGGCGGCCGGGCGGATCCTGCCGAGCAACGGTCGCCGGCTGGTGCGGGCGCTGGAGGTCATCCGGCTCACTGGACGCCCGTTTTCGGCTTCCTTGCCGCAAGCCGGTCCAGCCCGCTACCAGGCCATGATCATCGGGTTAGACATCGATCCGGCGATTCTGGATGCGCGGATTGATGCCCGGGTGGATGGGATGTTCGCTGACGGGTTGGTCGCGGAGGTCCGGGAGTTGCTGTCGCTCGGCCTGCGGGAGGGGCGGACGGCGTCGCGGGCGCTGGGCTACCAGCAGGTGCTCGCAGCACTGGACGCCGGCACCGATCCCGCCGACGCCGCCGGCCCGACTGCCCAGGCGACCCGGCGTTTCATCCGCAGGCAGCGCAGCTGGTTCCGGCGGGATGGCCGGATCAGGTGGCTGGACTCCCAGCAGCCGGACCTGCTCGACGCGGTGTTCTCACTGATGGCGGGCGGATAGGCTGATCGACGATGGAACAGGGCATCGAATTTCTTAAGGGACACGGGACGGAGAACGACTTCGTCCTGCTCCCTGATCCGACCGGCACGTTGGAGCTCACACCGTCTCGAGTGCGTGCACTCTGTGATCGGCACCGGGGGCTGGGAGCTGATGGGGTGCTGCGCGTGATTCCCGGTGCGCTGGTGCCTGACGCGCCGCCAGGAACCCCACCCGACGACTGGTTCATGGACTACCGCAATGCCGACGGTTCTGTCGCCGAGTTGTGCGGCAATGGGGTACGGGTGTTCGCCCGGTACCTGGGCGACGCAGGGCTGGTTGCCGCTGCCGAGTTCCGGATCGGCAGCAGGTCCGGCCCACGCCAGGTACGGCGCAACAAGGACGGCACGGTGACCGTCGAGATGGGGCAGGTCCAGTGCAACGGAACCGCCACAGTGACCGTCGAGGGCGCGGCGTTCGTCGGACTCGTGGTCGATGTCGGCAATCCGCACCTGGCTTGTTTGACCGACCTGCCGGTGGAACACCTCGACCTCACCCTGCCGCCGGGACACGACCCCGGGAATTTTCCGCACGGCGTCAACGTCGAATTCATTAACCTGCTCGCAGGAGGGAAGCTGCGAGTGCGTGTGCACGAGCGAGGAGTGGGCGAGACCCGGTCCTGTGGTACTGGAGCGGTGGCTGCGCTCGCAGCAGTGCTCAATGCGCAGGGGCGAACTACGGGTGAGGCTGATGTGCTGTTGCCCGGAGGTGAACTCCACGTGGCGATCGGTGTGGACGGCAGCACGCTGACCGGGCCCACAGTGCTGGTCGCTGGCGGTAGGCTGGCTCTTGACTGGTGGTCATCGCACTGATGCCCGTGCACACAGCGCAGTCTGGATCCAGACTCCGGCTCAGTGGTACCAAGATCACAGCAGTCTGCATTCAGACCGGAATTCATTAGTCGTGGTCTGTCAGACATGTCACGATGAGAGGCGTATGACAACCTCACCGATTGTTCCGTCCCGTGGTACTGGCCCCACCTCCCGAGGTGAGCTAGATCTTGAGGAGCGCACCGCGCTGCGGCGCGTGCCGGGCCTATCCACCGAACTCGCTGATGTCACCGAGGTCGAATACCGGCAGCTACGCTTGGAGCGCGTGGTCCTCGTCGGAGTATGGACCGACGGTTCCGCGGCCGAGGCTGACGCATCGCTGGCCGAACTGGCCCGCCTTGCTGAGACTGCTGGGTCGCAGGTGCTTGATGCGATCGTCCAGCGCCGCGAGCGCCCCGACCCGGCGACCTACATCGGCTCCGGCAAGGTGCTCGAGCTGCGCGAGATCGTTCTGCACACCACGGCAGACACGGTCATCTGCGACGGTGAGCTCACCCCGGGCCAATTGCGGCAGCTGGAGACTAAGCTCAAGGTGAAGGTGATCGATCGAACCGCGTTGATCTTGGATATCTTCGCTCAGCACGCTCGTTCCAGGGAGGGCAAGGCGCAGGTCGAGCTGGCTCAGCTGAGCTATTTACTGCCGCGGTTGCGGGGTTGGGGCGAGTCGCTTTCCCGGCAGGCGGGCGGTGCCGGCGGTGGAGCCACTGGCGGGGTGGGTACCCGCGGTCCCGGTGAGACCAAGCTGGAGACCGACCGTCGTCGCATCCACCGGCGGCTCGCCAAGCTGCGCCGGGAGATCGTCGCAATGCGTACGATCCGCGACACCAAGCGGGGACGCAGGCACGCCAACGAGGTGCCCACAGTGGCCATCGTCGGCTACACCAACGCCGGTAAGTCGAGCCTGCTCAACGCGATCACGGGCGCAGATGTGTTGGTGCAGGACGCCTTGTTCGCCACCTTGGACCCCACCACCCGTCGGGCCACCACGCCGCAAGGGCAGGAGTACACACTGACCGACACCGTCGGTTTCGTCCGCCACCTGCCGCATCAGCTGGTGGAGGCGTTCCGCTCCACCTTGGAGGAGACGGCTGACGCCGACCTGCTGCTGCACGTTGTGGACGGCGCTGATCGGATGCCTGAGCGGCAGGTAGAGGCGGTGCGCGAGGTACTCGGTGAGATCACCAACGGACGTGAGGCGCCGATGCCCCGCGAACTGGTGGTGGTGAACAAGATTGACGAGGCCGAGGAGTTCGCGCTGTCACGGCTGCGCTGCTTGCTGCCTGAAGCATCGTTCGTCTCCGCGCACACCGGAGCGGGTATTGGTGGTCTGCTCCAGAGCATCGCCGACGCATTGCCACAACCGCAGGTTGAGGTGGACGCATTACTGCCGTGGACTCAAGGCGCGCTGGTCGCTCGAGTGCACGCCGAAGGCGAGATGCTGGCTACCGACCACACCGAAGACGGCACCCGGCTGCGCGCGCGGGTGCGGCCCAACCTCGCCGGCGCGCTAGCCGAATACCTGGTCACGACCTGACAGCCCGGATGGTGCTGAGCCCTTACAGTCGCCGTAGCACCGCGACCACCCGGCCCAGCACGGTCGCTTCGTCTCCTGGGATCGGCTCATAGGCAGGGTTGTGCGGGAGCAACCAGACATGCCCATCACGGCGTTTGAAGGTCTTCACGGTCGCCTCGCCGTCGATCATGGCGGCGACGATGTCCCCATTCTCGGCGTTGGGCTGCTGTCGCACGACCACCCAGTCGCCATCGGTGATCGCCGCTTCGATCATGGAATCACCCGTGACTCGCAACAAGAACAGGGAGCCCTCACCGACGATCTCTTTCGGCAGCGGGAAGACGTCCTCGATTACTTGCTCGGCGAGCACCGGACCACCAGCGGCGATCCGGCCAACTACCGGAACGAAGATCGGCCGGGGGCGGGCAGGCTCGCCGTTCAAGGTCTCTTCCCCGGTGTCGGGCGAAGTGTCAGCCGGCCGGACACCGACTGCCCGGGGACGGTTGGGGTCGCGGCGGAGGTATCCCTTGCGCTCCAGAGCACGCAGCTGGTGCGCGACCGATGAAGTGGAGGTGAGGCCAACCGCTTCGCCGATTTCTCGCACGCTCGGTGGGTAGCCCAACCGTTCCACCCACTCCCGGATCACCTCGAGAACCCGTCGTTGACGGGGGGTGAGGCCCTCACCGGTGCCGTCTTCGAGATCGGGAAAGGTGTGCATCTGAGCGGTGTGGCTGATGCCGTGTTCGCTTCCCTTCTGGTCGCTCGGGTCCTCGTCCGGGCTGCCGGAACCGGCCACCTCCGGCTCATCGCTTCGTTCTCGTCCCACCGTGCCTCCTCGGGTCCCGCCGTTGCTCCTCGGGTTGCTGTCGGACCCACCCGGCCCGCCGTGACGCTGACGCTAACCACCGTTGCACCAAAGATCAAACATCTGTTCGAAGAACACGCCGTGAGGTCACCGGCTCTGTCAGACCGTCGTGATAGACACCGCACAACAGTTCGATCGAACTCGCGTTCGACGATACTCGCACTGAGGAGTCTCGATGACGGCATCGGCACAGTTGGGCAATCGGCCGGTCGCGATGAATGGAGCGGCCGGCGGTGAGCAGGTCCTATCCCGGACTACCAGGCAGGC
Organism: Pseudonocardiaceae bacterium; assembly: GCA_036009255.1. Lineage (GTDB taxonomy): Bacteria > Actinomycetota > Actinomycetes > Mycobacteriales > Pseudonocardiaceae. The sequence continues at coordinate 19,201 of DASYMC010000238.1, read as the reverse complement.
CCGGTCGGTGGTGCTCCCCCGGTCGCTCCCGGCGCCACCGGCGCCCGCGCCACCGGTAGCGCCTGCGGTCCGGCGGCTTCAGGTGACGTCTCCGGCGCAGCGGCGGGTGCTGGCCCCCGCGGAGCTCGGGACGGGGGCTATGCGTCCACCGGTCTTGCGGTCGGGGCGGGCGGGGAGCTTGGTCGCGGCCGTCATGGTGACGATGGTTGTGGTCGGTGGGCTGAGTTGGCTCGGTCAGACCAGCGAGCCAGGGCTTCCGGCACACACGGCGGTAATCCGAGTAGGCGCGGGGGAGACCGTGTGGGATGTGGCAGCCAGGGTGTCGCCCCAGTCCGACCAGGGCGCGGTGGTGGAACGGATTCGGCAACTGAACGGTCTGGTGGGCTCCGCGGTGAGCCCTGGCCAGCAGCTACAGGTACCTGCCGGCCGCTAGCGCGGCGCGGCACGCCGAACTCCTCCTCCGCAACATCGGTTGCGAAGGCCAAGGAGCACGCCTGGTCGACTGAACTATGAATTTTGCGCTGGCGTCCTTACCTCTGCATCCTGGATTGTGCTTCGGGTCCTCGTCGTCCTCGCGCGGGGATGTTCGCGGCGGCAGGGACGCTGAATGATCATCGGGGAAATATGGACCTCATCGCCCGTGTGGTGACCGCCGTTGTGGCCAGCACACTGCTGAGTCTGGCTGCCTGTGACCCGCCCGTGGACGCTAAGCCTCCGAGCGAGCCCCTGCTGACTTTAGTTGATCTCGCTGCCCAGCGGGTGCAGGTAGCGGACACCGTTGCTGCGTCGAAATGGGGCACGGACAGCTCGATCACAGACCCGGTCCGGGAGCAGGCCGTGCTGACGAGCGCAACTATGAAATCGGCGCAACTCGGTATCGATCCGGCCATCTCGGTTCGGGTGTTCACCGACCAGATCGAGGCGAACAAGGCAGTTCAGTACGCGCTGTACTCGCGATGGAGCGCCTACCCGGACCAAGCACCCACCGTGCGGCCGGATCTAGGGCGCCTGCGCCCGATCTTGGATCACATCACCGACGAGCTGCTGGCCCAGCTGAAACTTACCCAAGACCTGCGAGCCGATCCAGCCTGTGGCGGACAGCTGGCCAGCGCCCGCCAGCACATCGAGCAGGCGCATGCGTTCGACCGGGTTCACGGGGATGCGCTGGGGCGGGCAACTGCCTCGCTCTGCCAACCACCGCGCGACGGACAGGGCAGTGCTGGCCGGTAGCTGGATCCCCGTAGGGTCAGCAACCGATCGCGACAGGCGTTCCTCGTCGTGGCGGCTCGACAGACCAGCTACCCCCACATATAGTAGTTACAAGGATGTGGTTTACCCACTGGTTGGGCTCACGACTTGAGTGTGGCGGGTTGGCGGTGTTGCCGCAGGTCGTCGTCCGAGGCTCGGTCGCTTCGGCATGATGTAGAGGCAGGGGTGAGGAGCATGCGCTGTCCGTTCTGCCGGCACTCCGATTCGCGTGTCGTCGACTCCCGCGAGGTTGTGGATCGTCAGGCGATCCGTCGACGCCGATCGTGCCCGGAATGCGGTCGGCGATTCACCACGGTGGAGGAGTTGGTGCTAGCCGTGGTGAAGCGCTCAGGGGTAACCGAGGCGTTCAGCCGGGACAAGGTGGTCCGCGGAGTACGTCGGGCGTGCCAGGGGCGACCGGTTGAGGAGGACGCGCTGCAACAGCTTGCGCATCGCGTCGAGGAGAGCATCAGGTCGTTGGGCAGCGCGGAGGTGCCCAGCCAGGAGGTCGGGCTGGCCATCCTCGGCCCGCTACGGGATCTCGACGAGGTGGCGTACCTGCGTTTCGCCAGCGTATACCGGTCGTTCTCCTCGATCGAGGATTTCGAGAAGGAAATCCGCGATCTGCGCGAGCTGCCAGGCCACCAGTCGCGACGCAACGAGGAGGAGCCGGACGGGACCTGAGGACAGTCGCCCACGACACACCACGAAGCATCCGACCGCTCCGGACGGGGAGACCCGGACCCGGGAGTATGCACACCGCGATAGAGAGGGACCAGGGATGACCGAAACCGTAGGGACTCCGGCTGGCACCGTGGGATCTTCGCCTGCCGCACAGCCCAAGCGCGCGCTGCGGCTGGAGCGGATCTATACCACCGAGCACCGGCATCCCTATGACGAGGTGACGTGGCAGCGCCGGGACGTGGTGATGACCAACTGGCGCGACGGCACGGTCAACTTCGAACAACGCGGCGTCGAATTCCCCGACTTCTGGTCGGTCAACGCGGTCAACATCGTGACAAGTAAGTACTTCCGCGGCGCGGTGGGCAGCGAGCAGCGTGAGGCGAGCCTCCGCCAGCTGATTGACCGGGTGGTGGCGACCTATACCGCCGCTGGTGTGCAGCACGGATACTTCGCCACCGACACCGACAAGGCGATCTTCTCTCATGAGCTGACCTGGATGCTGCTGCACCAGGTGTTCAGCTTTAATTCCCCGGTCTGGTTCAACGTCGGTACCAGCTCGCCGCAGCAAGTGTCAGCGTGCTTCATCCTCTCTGTCGACGACACCATGGACTCGATTCTCAACTGGTACCGGGAAGAGGGCCTGATTTTCAAGGGAGGTTCGGGTGCAGGTCTGAATCTGTCCCGTATTCGTTCTTCGAAGGAACTGCTCTCTTCCGGCGGCACCGCCTCCGGGCCAGTGAGCTTCATGCGTGGAGCGGACGCCTCGGCGGGCACGATCAAATCAGGTGGTGCGACCCGGCGTGCTGCCAAGATGGTCGTCCTCGACGTCGACCATCCCGATATCGCCGAGTTCGTGCAGACCAAAGCATCCGAAGAGCGCAAGATTCGGGTACTCCGGGATGCCGGATTCGACATGGACCTCGGTGGCAAGGACATCACCTCGGTGCAGTACCAGAATGCCAACAACTCGGTCCGTGTTTCCGACGAATTCATGCGAGCGGTGGAGATCGACGGTGAGTTCGGGCTGCGCGCCCGAACCACTGGTGAGATCATCGAGACGGTGCGGGCCAGGGAGCTCTTCCGCGATATCACCAAGGCTGCCTGGGAATGCGCTGATCCGGGACTGCAGTACGACGGCACCATCAACCACTGGCACACCTGCCCGGAGTCCGGGCGTATCACGGCGTCTAATCCTTGCAGTGAGTACCTGCACCTCGATAACTCAAGCTGCAACCTCGCTTCGATTAATCTGATGAAGTTCCTCCGCAAGGATCTCACGTTTGACGCCGAGCTGTTCGTCAAGACGGTGGAGCTGGTTGTCACCGCGATGGACATTTCGATCTGTTTTGCCGACTTCCCGACGGAGGCCATCGGAGACACCACGAGGGCGTTTCGGCAGCTCGGTATCGGCTATGCCAACCTTGGCGCATTGCTCATGGCCACCGGGCACGCCTACGACTCCGACGGCGGCCGCGCGCTGGCCGCGGCGATCACCTCGCTGATGACCGGTACGGCATACAAACGATCTGCTGAGCTCGCCGGGGTCGTCGGACCGTACGAGGGTTATGCGCGCAACGCCGAACCACACCAGCGAGTCATGCGCAAGCACGCCGCCGCCAACGATTTGATCCGCACCTACGACCACAATGACCGCGCCGTGCAGAAGGCGGCCACCAAGGCCTGGCAGGACGGCCTGCGTATCGGCGACAACAATGGGTGGAGAAACGCTCAAGCCAGCGTCTTGGCGCCAACCGGTACGATCGGTTTTATGATGGACTGCGATACCACGGGTATCGAGCCGGACTTCTCGCTCGTCAAGTTCAAGAAGCTGGTCGGCGGCGGATCTATGCAGATCGTGAACCAGACGGTGCCAAAAGCGCTCGCCGCTTTGGGCTATCAGAAGGAACAGAGCGAGGCGGTTATTGAGTACATTTCAGAGCATGGCCACGTGATCAATGCCCCAGGGCTGCGTCCCGAACATTACGAGGTGTTTGATTGCGCGATGGGGGAGCGTGCCATTTCACCGATGGGCCACGTCCGCATGATGGCTGCTACTCAGCCATTTATCTCGGGAGCTATCAGCAAGACCGTCAACATGCCAGAGACGGCCATTGTTGCCGACGTCGAAGAGATCTACCTTCAGGCATGGAAGATGGGGCTCAAGGCGCTGGCGATCTATCGGGACAACTGCAAGGTGGGTCAACCACTGTCCACCGGAAAGTCCAGCACTGCTGCGGCGGATAAGGTGGTGGTCGAAGCCAGGCCCGTGCGCAAGCGGCTGCCCAAGAAGCGCCCCAGCGAGACGGTGTCCTTCACCGTTGGCGGCGCCGAGGGCTACCTGACGGCGGGTTCTTATCCCGATGATGGGCTTGGTGAGATCTTCGTGAAGATGTCCAAGCAGGGTTCCACGCTGGCCGGCGTAATGGACGCATTCTCGATGGCGATCTCGATAGCGCTGCAGTACGGTGTGCCATTGGAGACTTATGTCTCGAAATTCGTGAACATGCGATTCGAGCCGGCCGGGATGACCGACGACCCGGACGTTCGGATGGCGACCAGCGTGGTGGACTACCTATTCCGTCGAATTGCTCTGGACTATCTACCCAAAGACAAGCGCGACCAACTGGGCATTCTGTCTGCAGATGAGCGCACCACGCGGGTCTCTGCCGATTATGGCGCCTACACGGACAGGGATGTCGACGTCGAGTCGCTGCGCACCTCGGTGGACTTGAGCATTCCAAACCCGGCGATACAAGCCCGTCCGGCGCCGGTTTATGTGGGTAGTTCCACTGAGCTCGTGGAATTGCAATTGGGCAAGGCTGCTGACGCGCCGCTGTGCATGACCTGCGGGACAAAGATGCGACCTGCCGGATCCTGCTACGTCTGTGAGGGATGTGGGTCGACCAGCGGCTGCAGCTGAACGGACAGGTTTGTGGTCACGGTCCCCGACCCTTCCAGACGCCGCCACGGCCCGTCGCGTGGCGGCGGGCTGAGTCCAGCGTCATGGCGGCATACAATATCGCGACGGCTGGCAGCACCAGCCCGCGCAGCGGCGAGAGACCGTAGAGTCGCAACACCGGTGTCTGGGTAATGGTCATCGCGGCCCACGCGCCGAGTCCGGCCACAGCGGGCACCGCCTGTCGCCGGGCGAGTCCTCTGAGCCCGGCGACAGGCGGGATGGCGTAGAGCAGCCCCAGGCCCGCGATTGTGCCAGCGAGCAGTACCGGTGATGTGCGCAGTTGGGTGTAGGCGGTGCGGGCGACCATGCTCCAGAGGTCGGCGAGGTGGGGGTAGGGCCGGACACTTCGCACCTCCGGCGGCTCGTTGGTGAAGCCCAGCCACGTCCGTGCGCCAGAGCGCTTCATCACCCGGCCCAGGGCGACGTCGTCGATGAGCTCGCCGCGGATGCGCGGCAGGCCCCCGGCACGCTGCAGGGCCATGCGGTCGAGCAGGACGCAGCCGCCAGCGGCCGCGGCGGTCCGGCTACTGGGCACGGCGACCCGGGGAAACGGGTAAAGCTGGGCGAAAAAGTAGACGAACGCTGGCACAAGGGCGCGTTCCCAACCGGTCTGAGTGTGGAGCAATGCCATCAGCGAGATGACGTCGCGATCATCTGCCATGGCGGCGGCGACCAGCCGGCGCACCGAGGACGGGTGGTGGGCGATGTCCGCATCGGTGAGCAGCAGGACATCCACACCGGCGGCCCCGGCTGCGGCCGCGCCACACTGAAGCGCGTTGACTTTGCCGGTCCATCCTGAAGGTGGCGGCGCGGCGCTCAGCACAGTGAACGCTCGGGTACTCCGGCCGGCGAGAGTCTGTGCGACCGCCGCTGTGCCGTCGCTGCTGCCGTCGTCGACCAGCCAGACGGCGAGCTCGCCCGGATAGTCCTGGGCGAGCAGCGTGGGCAGTGTCTGGGGAAGCACCTCCGCCTCGTCCCGCGCCGGCACAACGACTCCGACAGCGGGCCAGTAGGCCGGTTGCGGCGGGTCGATCGGCAAGCGGGTCGAGGTGTGCCAAAACCTGCCGTGCCCAATAAGGAGATACGCCCACGCCGCAGCGGACGCGGTGGCGATTCGGCCGAGAAGTGGCACTCGCCGAGCATGCCAGCTTCACTGCGAACCGCTATGGTGACCCTCGGTCAGCTGCCGGGCAGCTGAATCCGGCGCGACTAGCCCTTAACTCCATCATCGTGCAGATCCGGATCAACTCTCAGTTGAGCCGCCCTGCTCGGCGAGAAACTGCTCGAGTTCCGCAGCGATCTCCTCACCAGTGGGCAACGGACCCGCGTCGCCAGGCGGCAAAGGCCGCTGAGGGGACTCGCTCATGAGGGCGTCGAATTGCGTCTCCAGGTCGGCTACCGCGGAGAGGCTCTCGGGGGAGCGGGCCACCTGCTCGTTGACCTCGGCTAGCGCTCGCTGTGCGGCGGGCAGTAGAGCGTCCACCGGCAAGCTTAGTCCGCTGCTGCGAGCCAGGTGCTCCAGCAGGCCGCGAGCTGATTCCGGATACTCCGCCCGTGCCAGGTAGTGCGGCACATGTACCACGAAACCCATCGCGTCGTGCCCCACCTGGCCCAGCCGCAGCTCTACCAGCGCTCCTGCATGACCGGGGATCTGCATGGTGTTGAACCATCGCTGATAGCCGGAGATCAACTCTCGACGTGTCGCGTGGGCAGTCACCGTCGCGGGCCGGGTGTGTGGAACTGCCATCGGTACCGCGCCCAGACCGACTGTCAATTCTATCCCGAAGCTCTCGACCAACTCACGGACCGCGCCGGCGAATCGCTCCCACTGCAGATCCGGTTCCGGGCCAGTCAATAGCAAGAATCTGCTGCCGGCGCAGTCCTCCACCTCATAGAGCACCAGCTCTGGCTGCTCATAACCGACCCACCGATCCTCCTCGAAGATCATCATTGGTCGGCGGGAGCGGTAGTCCAGCAGCTGATCCACGTCGAACGTGGCGACCACCCGGTGCTCCAAATGCGCCAGCAGGTGGGCGACCGCCAGGCGTCCAGCGTGGCCGGCATCGACAAATCCGGTGAGGGCGTGCACAAGCACCATGCCCGCTCCGCTCGGAGCTTCGTCGATTCGATACAGCTCGGTAGTCACGTTAGGCATAACGCGCCACGTTGGCAGATTCATCCCATCTGGGCCTCGACCTGGCCGGATACGGCTGGTAGGTCAGCTCGAGGTGCCTGGACTGCTGTCTTGCAGCAGCGGCAGGATCTCGGCACCGAGGCGGGCGATGTTCTCCAGGATGCGCGCGCGGTCGCCAGACCTTCGACCAGAAGAATCACATGGTCGATGCCGGTGCGGCGGGTCGTGCTCGTGAGTGTGTTGCGATTGTGTTCAGGTGTGCCGACGGGATACAGACGGCACAGCAGCTCGGTGTACTCGTCGGGATTGCGCGGGCAGTACGGCTGGCCATCGGCGCGACGGTAGCCGTGCAATCCGGGTCCGAGCCAGCGGGGGAGGGACGCGCGCATGGTGGCCATGGCCTCTTGCTGGCTGTCGGCGATGTAACCGAGTGCGGCGGCGATGTGCCGGATCGGGCAACCACCGCTGGTTAGGTGGTTATAGCGTTCGATGAGAGCGGTTTTTTCAGCGTCACTGGTGTGCATGCCGAGTAGCAGCGGCAGCCCGCGGTGGGCGGCGAGCTCCACGGTGGGGGCCGTGGTAGCGGCCACGATGACCTCGGGAAACGGCTGGGTCCGCGGTCGGGGGACGATGTCAATTGTCGGGAAACGAAAATTCGGCCCGCAGGCGGCAAGGCGGGGCCGGTTCAGTGCAGCCAGCAGCAGATCCAGCGACTCGGCGAAGCCGTGCTGGTAGCGGTCCATACCGGTACCGAATACCTCGAGGTCGATCCACGGGCCACCCCTGCCGATACCAAGGTGGAACCGTCCACCGGAAAGCTGATCGAGCAGGGCGGCTTGCTCGGCCAGCGCCACCGGGTGCTGAGTGGACAGCACGCTGACGGCGGTACCGACTGTGATTCGGCGGGTAGCGCCGAGCAGGTAGCCCGCCAGAGTGATCGCAGAGGGGCAGATCCCGTAGGACATGAAGTGGTGTTCGGCGACCCAGACGTCGTCGAAGCCGGCCTCCTAGGCGGCGAGCGCTGCCGCGACTGTCGAGTCCAGCACGGTGCTGTGGTCTTGGTCGGGGAACTGGGCGGCGAGCAGGAAGTCCCGAACCGCATGGTCCCACCTTCGATGGTTATGAGGCGGGCCGACACCCTGAATATGGTGCCGGCCCTTCCCCACTCACGTGATCAGCAGTCTCGAAACTCAGGACTCTGGTTGAGCAGCTGACCGCGTGCCGAGATGAATGCTTGGTAGCGGGCGCCATCGGTTGCCCAGCGTCGGAATGCGGCGACCCGGTGGCAGTTCTGGAACGCCAGCTTCACTCCGAAGTGGTGTTCCAGACCGCCACGGATGGCATCAGAGGCGAGCGCCCGCAGCAGCTGCCCTCGCTCTGACTCGGTGGGAGGGGGAATCTCGTGATCGGCGAACTCGGCAGCTGTCCCGGCGAGTTCCAGCTCAGTCACCACGCCGTTGATGACCTGCCACGCGTACGGCAACGAGAGCCGCACACAGTCTATGAACTCTGCATCGTCTACCTCACCGTGCTGGGCGCGCTCGAGCAACGCAGTGGGAACGTCAAGGGACATGGCTTCCTCCGGTGGAGTGCGATCAAGGCGTGGTAGCCGGCGGACAGAGAATCAAGGATAACGGTTATCAGTATCGATTAGGGGGCGATGAGGGAGTGATGTATCCGGCGGCTCCGAACGGAGGACTAGCGCGCGGGCGATCTAGCAGAGATCGATTTCACAAAAGCAATGTTGCGGCGGGAGGATCTGACACCATGCCACTGCTTTCGCGACACGTCGTCGCGTTCCTCGCTGCTGTCCTGCGCAGCCCGGCCACGGTGGGCGCGGTGGCGCCGAGCTCCCCGCATCTAGCGGCTCGGCTGGCCGCAGTGGTACCCCGTGCCGGGGAGCCGATCGTGGTTGAGCTTGGGCCGGGCACCGGGTCGGTGACGACCGCAATCGAGTACCGGCTCGGCGGCCGTGGCCGGCATGTGGCGGTCGAGATCGACCCGCTGCTGGCCAGCTACCTGCGTGCCGAGCATCCAAGCGTCCGGGTGCTGGTCGGGGACGCCGCGGACCTGGAGCGGTTGTTCGCTGAGCACCAGGTGCCGGTGGTGGACGCCGTGGTCAGCGGGCTGCCCTGGTCGTTGATCGAGCCAGCCGCGCAGCGGGCGATCGTGCAGGCGACGGCGCGCTCGTTGGCACCCGGAGGTAGCTTCACGACCTTCGCTTACCTGCATGCGCTCTCCATGACCAGAGCGCGTCAATTCCGGGCGTTGCTGGGCGAGGTTTTCGACGAAGTGCTCACCACGCGCACGGTCTGGTGGAACCTTCCTCCGGCGGTGACCTACGTCTGCCGGCGGCCGCGTGGGACCCTAACGGGAGCGGACGGTCGTCGGGACGCGGCAGGGTAGCCGTCTCCTCCGACAGTTTGTTCACCGCGGATGGTCGAGGAAGCAAGTAGTCCACATTTCCCCCCGTAGTCCACAGCTGACGATCGCGTGGCTGTTCCCCGGCGTGCCGCGCGAGGACTGTTCAACACCATGAGCGCACCTACTGCCGGCCGTATCCGGCTATCTGATCCGTCCGAGCTGATCGCCGCCGTACCCCATCTACTGGGCTTCCATCCGCACGACTCGGTGGTCCTCATGGCTTTGCACGGGAAAAGCCTCGGGCTAACGTTGCGGGCCGATCTGGTTCCTGCCGACCAGGCTCGGCGACTGGCCGAGCAGTTGTTACGGCCGATCGTCAGGCAGCGGCCCACCGGTGTCGCGCTCGTCGTGGTCGGGGGTGACGTTGCCATTGGTGGCGATCCTCCGCACCGCGTATTGGTGGATGCTCTCAACGACGTGCTGACCGGCGCAGGGCTTCCTGTGCTGCACGCGGCGTGGACGACAGAGACTACGGGCGGGGCGCCGTGGCGCTGCTACGACGATCCGCTGTGCACCGGCACCGTGGTCGATCCTGCGACGAGCCCGCTGGCAGCCGCTACAGTCGCCGCTGGTGCGGTGACCTTCCGTAGCCGTGAGGCGATGGCTGAGCTGTTGGTCGCGGAGGATCCCTCGGTGTTGCAGCGTCGAGCGGCGCTCCTGGACGCCGCCGACTCCGAGCATCCGATGAGCACTGAGCTCGTGGGTCAGCGGCTCGCACAGTTGAGGGCACTGCACCGCGCAGCGTCCGCAGACGATCTTGTGCTGAGTGACAGGATTGTCGCTGAGGTGGCCTCGGCACTATGCGACCACCGGGTCCGAGACGCCTGCTTGCCCTGGTGCATAGGTACCGGTGCAGCTGCCGCCGAGCGGCTGTGGCTGGCCCTTGTCCGGGCGACCCCGGCGCCGGAGCGAGCCGAACCTGCGGCATTGTTGGGGCTCACCGCGTACCTCCGCGGCGATGGTGGCCTCGCGAGTGTGGCGTTGGAGGCGGCTCTGCACGCCTGCCCGCAGCACTCGTTGTCCGGGCTGCTGCGGGCCGCGCTGGACGGAGGGTTGCCGCCGGAGCTGCTGCGTGGAGTCGCAAAAGATGCCGCCGCAGCACTTCGGCGACCTACGCGCAGGCCCCGCAATCGACGGTCGCGCCGGCGACGATGAGCGGTGTCGGTAATGGCGTGGTCAGTCGGTGTCGCGGGGGGTGTCGCGGGGGGTGTCGCGGGCGAAGCTCCAGGCGTCCGCGACGATCACGGCTAGTTCCGAGCGTTCCGGCTTCCAGCCCAGCTCATAGCGCGCACGATCGCTGGAGGCGATCAGGACCGCCGGGTCGCCGGCCCGCCGCGCCGCGGACTGCGCCGGAATCGGGTGTCCCGTGACCTGCCGGCAGGTGCGTAGCACCTGCTGCACCGAGAAGCCGGTTCCGTTGCCCAGGTTGTAGATCCGGTGCTCGCCCGGCACGGCCTGCTCGAGTGCTCGCTCATGGGCGTCGGCCAGATCGACCACATGGATGTAGTCGCGGATGCAGGTGCCATCCGCGGTGGGCCAATCCTGCCCGAACACCATGATCTTCTCTCGGTGACCGAGGGCGACCTGCAGGATCAGCGGGATGAGATGAGTCTCCACAGTGTGCCGCTCTCCGTAGCGGCCATAGGCGCCGGCGACGTTGAAATACCGGAGGCTCATGGCTGCGATGCCGTGCGCGGTCGCGTAGGAGCTGATGGCGTGGTCGATCGCGAGCTTCGTTGCACCGTAGGGGTTGGTTGGCCGGGTGGCCGCGTCTTCGGTGATCGGCACGGAGTCGGGTTCCCCGTAGGTGGCTGCGGTAGAGGAGAAGACCAGCCGGGGAGTGCCGTGTTCGCGTATCGCCTCGAGCAGGCGCACTGTGGCCACGACATTGCCCAGCCAGTAGCGCTGCGGCTGGGTCATGGATTCTCCGACCAGCGAGCGAGCCGCAAAATGCAGCACTCCATCAAATCCTTCTGCCAGGATCGCGCTGGCGTCCTCGACCGCTCCTTGTACGAAGCGGCAGCCGGACGGCACCGCGTCCCGGTGTCCAGTGGACAGGTCGTCCAGTACCACGACGTCGTGACCGGCCTCGATCAAACGCGCGGCGCAGACGCTGCCGACATAGCCCGCGCCCCCGGTGACGAGCAGCCGCATCCGGTCCGGCCTCATCACCGCCGACGGCCCATGACGGCATGCGCGACGGCACCAGCCACCTTGACCGTGGACCCCCGGCCGGAGAGCACCACCGGATGGGTCGTCCGTGCCTGGGCACCCACCTCCACCACATTGCCAGGCACTGCATCGACCTTGTACAGGTCTGCCATCAGGGCCGGGTCCAGCTGCACATGTTCGGCGATGCGGCGCACCTCCACCGTGCCACCGCCGCGACGGGCCACCTCATCCAGCCGCACCAGATCAGGTTCGATCGGGGTAGCAGGCTCTCCAACCCCGAGCTCATCCAGCCCTGGTATCGGATTGCCGTATGGAGAAGTCGTGGGGTTACCCAGCAACGCGACCAGCTTGCGTTCCACCGCCTCACTCATCACGTGTTCCCAGCGGCAGGCCTCGGTGTGCACCTGCTCCCACTCCAGCCCGATGACATCGACCAGCAGCCGCTCGGCCAGCCGATGCTTTCGCATCACCGAGATGGCCCGGCTGCGGCCCGCTGCAGTGAGCTCGAGATGCCGGTCATCGGCGACGTTCAGCAAACCGTCCCGCTCCATGCGAGCTACGGTTTGGCTGACGGTGGGTCCACTTTGCGCGAGGCGCTCAGCGATCCGCGCCCGCAGCGGGACCACACCTTCCTCCTCGAGCTCGAAGATGGTGCGCAGGTACATCTCAGTGGTGTCGATGAGCTCGTTCACACCAGTCTCCCTCGGTTGCACCTATGGTAAAGGCCGACTGGAGCGCTGCGGAGTTTACGTGTCAAGGCGGCAGGATGTCGGCATGTATCCGGTGATCACACCCCAGGAGCTGGCTACTCTGTTGAGTGGTCCTGAGCCGCCGACTGTGGCGGACGTGCGATGGTCGCTCACCGGGCCGCCCGGGCGGGTCGACTACCGCGCGGGCCACCTGCCGAGCGCGGTCTTCTTCGACCTGGACGCTGATTTGGCGGCACCGCCGGGGCCAGGCGGACGGCATCCACTGCCGTATCCCGCAGCGCTCGAGGTCGCTTTGCGCACAGCCGGAGTTCGAGCCACGACCCCGGTCGTCGCCTACGACGCTGCGGACGGATCGGTGGCAGCACGACTGTGGTGGCTGTTGCGCTGGGCGGGACATCCCGCGGTCGCGGTCCTCGACGGAGGCATCGCGGCGTGGCGCGCTGCCGGGCTACCGGTGACTGCCGAAGTGCCCCAGCCGCAGGCCGGCACCGTGACCGTACGCCCCGGCGGGATGCCGGTACTCGACGCGGCGCACGCCGCGGCGCTGGCCCGCAACGGTGTGCTGCTCGACGCTCGGGCGGGGCCCCGTTACCGAGGGGACACCGAGCCGGTGGACCCGCGCGCCGGCCATATTCCTGGGGCAACCAACGCTCCGTTCAGCGAGCTGACCGACGCGCAGGGGCGCTGGCTACCGCAGGGTCGGTTGCGCGAGCTTGCGGGCCGGTGGGGAGTCACCGGTAAGGATATCGGCGCTTACTGCGGTTCCGGGATTAACGCATGTGCCTTGGTGCTCGGACTCGAACTCGCCGGCGTCACGACTCCCAAGCGCGCGGCGGCGCTGTACGCCGGATCGTGGTCGCAATGGTGCACCGACCCGGACCGTCCAGTGGCCACCGGTCCGAACCCTGGATAGGCGCCCGCTCCTGTCGGGGTTCGGGCCGGTAGCCAGTAACGTGCAGGAGCATGAGTTCTACCCGCGCGGTGGTCGTCTGGGACGAGGCCCTCCTCGGTTACGACCTTGGTGGGCGGCATCCGCTGAACCCGATCCGGCTAGACCTCACTATCCGATTGGCTCGATCGTTGGGTGTCCTGGATGGTGTGCAGCCGCTGGCACCGGTGCAGGCCACTGATGACGAGCTGCGTACGGTCCACTCCGACGACTACGTCGCCGCGGTGAAGCAGGCCCCGCGCGGGCGGGCAGGGCATGGGCTGGGCACCCCTGACAATCCTGTCTTCCAGCGCATGCACGAAGCCTCAGCGCTGGTCGCCGGTGGCTCGCTGCTCGCTGCTGACAAGATTCTCACCGGTCACGCGGCCCGGGCAGTGAACATCGCTGGCGGGCTGCACCATGCCATGCGTGACTACGCCTCAGGTTTCTGCATCTACAACGACTGCGCGTTGGCGATCCGCCGGCTGCTCGACGGTGGAGCGTCCCGGGTGGCCTACGTCGACATCGATGTGCACCATGGCGATGGCGTAGAAGCGGCCTTCGCCGACGACCCTCGGGTACTCACCATCTCGCTGCACCAGGACCCGGCGACGCTATTCCCTGGCACCGGTAATTCTGCCGACATCGGAGCCCCCGGAGCCGAAGGTTCCGCAGTCAATGTGCCGCTTCCCCCGGGCACGGGCGACGAGGGATGGTTGCGGGCGTTTCACGCGGTAGTGCCTAAGTTGCTGCGCGCGTTCGCCCCTGAAGTCTTGGTGACCCAGCACGGAGCGGACACCCATGTGGAGGATCCGCTCGCTAACCTCGCGCTGACGGTGGATGGTCAACGAGCGGTGCACCGCTCGTTGGCCGAGCTTGCCGACAGCACGGCCGGCGGCCGCTGGCTGGCCCTCGGCGGTGGTGGCTACTCCCTGTTCCGCGTGGTTCCGCGTTCCTGGACGCATCTGCTGGCTACCGTCCTTAGCCGCGAGTTAGACCCCCACATGGCGGTTCCGGGGGAGTGGACCGCGTATACCGCCACCGTGGCGCCTGGTACGTCGCTGCCGACCTCTATGACCGACGGCGCTGAACCCTCGTGGACACCTTGGGACGGTACTGGCGACACCGCGCTCGACCGAGCGATCGAACAGACCCGGCGCGCCGTCTACCCGCTGCATGATCTGGACCCCGAGGATCCCTGCTAGGCAATTGCTCTGGCGGCAGTACCAGAGAGCCGTTAATGGACCGAACTCAGCGACAGCGAGTATGGAAATGTGCCCAGCGTCGTCTGGACTAACGTCCAGTGCTTATGGAAGCCATCATTGCTGCTCTGGATGAGCAACAGGCTGAACTCGATGGTCTCCTCGTCGCCCACGACGACAGCGACTGGGCGACCCCTACCCGGTGCCCTGGCTGGTCGGTCGCCGATGTTGTGTTGCACCTGGCGCAGACCCAGCCGTCGCCTGCCGTGGGCGATCGGTGAGCTGTCGGCCCGAACCCCCTCGTCACCACCCGGCTATCGGAAATGTGGATTCACACTGCAGACATCGCCGACGCTGTTGGCATCACGCTTGTCCCCACCGATTGGCTGTGGCATATCGCCCGTCTGGCGTGGCTCACGCTGCCTTACGCATTCGCTCGCGCCGGTGAAGTGCTCCACGGGCCGATCGCGATTGAGCTGACCGGGCCCAGCGGAGCGAGGTGGTCGTTTGGTACCGACGGCCACCCGCTCACGATCGTTCGCGGATCAGGTTTGGAGTTCTGTCTCGTCGCGGCCCGCCGGCTCGATCCGGCGAAGACCGACCTGAGCGCTACGGGGCCAGACGGGGGCCAAGTTCTGAATCTTGTGCGGACATATGCCTGATGCGCAGTAGCTGCGTCTAGATTTCGAGAACGTGGGAAGGCCGGACCCCCGACGAGCCCGACCTTCCGCGGCGCGCGACAGCCTATGCCTGACGTCGCGTGGTCCGTTTCACGTCTTGAAGTGACAGTGCCCGGTCTGGCGCGGCGGCGTCAATGCTGCCATTCGAGCGGTGACGCACTGAAACCAACCGCAGGTCAGCTGGCGTATGCGCGGAGCCGTTCCGCACGGTCCCCATGGCGTAGCTTGGCCATGACCTCGCGTTCGATTTGACGCACCCGCTCGCGGGAGAGCCCGAAACGCTTGCCGATCTGATCCAGCGTGTGCGGCTGGCCATCGTCGAGGCCGTAGCGCAACCGGATGACCTTCTGTTCCCGGTCTTCGAGAGTCGCCAGCACCCGTCGCAGATCATCTTGGAGCAATCCAGAGATCACGGCGGACTCCGCGTCGGTGGCTTCAGCGTCCTCGATGAAGTCACCCAGCGGCGCCTCCTCCTCGGCGCCGACCGGCATATCCAGGCTGACCGGGTCTCGGGAGTAGTCCAGCAGATCCGCCACTTTCTCCAGTGGAATGCCGGACTCTGCGGCGAGTTCCGGGTGGGTCGCCTCCCGACCCAGCCGCTGGTGCAGGTCCCGTTTGATCCGGGCCAGCTTGTTCACCTGTTCCACCAGGTGCACCGGCAGCCGAATGGTGCGTCCTTGGTCGGCCATGCCCCGGGTGATGGCCTGCCGGATCCACCAGGTGGCATACGTGGAGAACTTGAATCCCTTGGTGTAGTCGAACTTCTCGACCGCGCGAATCAGGCCGAGATTACCCTCCTGGATCAGATCCAGCAGAGGCATTCCGCGGCCGGTGTAGCGCTTGGCCAGCGACACCACCAGCCGCAGGTTCGCCTCCAGCAGGTGGTCCTTGGCTCGGTGACCATCCCACACCAGCCGCGTCAGATCGGCCCGCCGGCTGGGTGACAACCGCGGCGCGGTATCCAGGATGTGCCGTGCGAACACGCCGGCTTCGATCCGCTTGGCGAGCTCGACCTCCTGCTGAGCACTGAGCAGAGCGGTGCGTCCGATACCGTTGAGGTAGACCCGGACCAGGTCCGCTGCTGGGCTCTGCGCGTCAAGGTCTGCCTCGAGGACAGTTTCCGGTTCCTGGGTAATCTGCGCGGCGGTCATCAGGTTCCTTTCCTGCGACGGATCCTCGTGCCGACTTGCGGTGCGTTCGGCGAATCGGCGCGCGACGCTGCACGTGTCTGGCCATCGGGTACCCGCGGCGATGTCCATTGCAACGTCGGGAGCCCGGATTCCGTTCCCGGACTCTCGCCCCGAACGACGAACGAGTTCACGGGGAAGTGCCCGAGCCCCAAGACCCTCAGACACTTCTCAGGTTGGTCGCCGCTAAGGAAGTTATGGCCCAGATCTGTGGGTTCTTGACGAGCGTCACACGTCAAGCAGGATGGTGAACGGCCCGTCGGCCACACTGCGCACGGCCATGGTTGCGCCGAAGCGCCCGGTGGCCACGGTCACACCGCGGGCTCGAAGCCGGGCGACCACCTCGTCGATCAACGGTTCGGCATGCTCCGGACGGGCGGCAGAGGTGAACGAGGGTCTCCTGCCCTTGCGCGTCGATCCGTAGAGTGTGAACTGGCTGACCAGCAACACTCCCGCGCCGGTATCGGCGACCGAGCGCTCGTCCCGCAGGACGCGGAGCTCGTGCAGTTTACGTGCCATCAATTCGGCCTGCGCTGATCCGTCATCATGGGTCACGCCGAGCAGCACCAGCAGGCCGGGCCGGTCCAATTCACCGACTATGTTTCCATCCACGAGCACTGCTGCTTCGGTCACCCGGCTCACCACTGCTCGCACAGAGCCGGATACTGCCAGGCACGATGAGCGATGCCCCTCACAGGCACTTGCGTTGCAGCCGCTGCGTCGGGACGCTCGTGCACAGGACGACGTCCCATGGACGTCAAGGTGGAGGTGCATCCGTGACAGTGCCAACCGGCGAGGCAGGCGATCCGATGGTTGAGGTACGCCAGGACGCCGCTGACATCGCTTCGTCCATGCGATCGCTCTTTGGTCTCGACTCAACGATGGCCGAGCTGGATCCCGCCGGGTTGGGCCAGGCACTGGGCAGGCTCGCGATGTCGGTCGCCGGGAATCCGGCAGCATTGTCCCGCTCGGCGATGGAATACGGCATGCGAAGCGCCCAAGCTGCCGTCACCGCAGCGTTGCGCAGCATGGGGTTGGACCAGGAGGGACCCGTCCACCCGGAGGAGGATCGACGGTTCTCCGACCCCGCCTGGACCAGCAACCCCCTGTTCTATCTAGTGCGCCAGCAGCACGCATTGCTGGCGGGTTTCCTCCAGGACCTGCTGGCTGAGGCAGAGCTCGATGACGCCACTCGACGAAAGGCCGATTTCGCACTGCGACAGGCGATCGACGCCGCCGCGCCGACCAACTGGTTACTGACCAACCCGGTAGCGCTGAAGAAGGCCTTCGACACTGGCGGCCTTAGCTTGGTGCGGGGCGCCAGCAATGCGCTCCGCGACCTGGCGACCAACAAGGGCATGCCCCGCCAGGTCACCCCAGGGCAGTTCCGTCCCGGTCATGAGCTGGCCGCTACCCCGGGCAGTGTGGTGTTCCGCAACCGGCTGATCGAGTTGATTCAGTACGAGCCGCAGACCGAAACAGTGCACGCCCTTCCGCTGCTGTTCAGCCCGCCATGGATCAACAAGTACTACATCATGGATCTTGCTCCCGGGAAGAGCCTTGTCGAGTGGGCAGTCCAGCATGGGCACACCTGCTTCATGATCAGCTACCGGAACCCGGACGATGCCCTGGGCGAACTGTCCATGAGTGACTACCTGCGCGAGGGGTTGCTGGCCGCGTTGGAGGTTGTCGAGGAGATCACCGGAGCGGAGCAGACCAACGTGGCGGCGCTGTGTCTTGGCGGCACCATGGCGGCGGCCATGACCGCCTGGCTCACCGCTTGCGGTGAGCAGGATCGGGTTGCGTCCCTGACCCTGATGAACACCCTGCTGGATTTCACTTTGCCCGGCCAGCTCGGTGTGTTCACCGATGAAACCGCAATCGATCGGCTCGAGGGCACGATGGCACGCAAGGGGTACCTGCCAGCAGACAACATGGCCACGACGTTCAATCTCTTGCGAGCCCGGGATCTGGTGTGGAACTACGTGGTCAACAATTGGTTGCTGGGCGAGGACCCGGCACCTTTCGACATGTTGAGCTGGAACTCCGACTCCACCCGGATGCCCGCAGCCATGCAGACCGAGTACCTCCGGTCCTTGTATCTGGAGAACCGGCTGGCTAAAGGTGAGCTAAAACTCGCTGGGGAACGGCTTGACCTGTCCGGAATCAGCCAAGACAGTTATTTCATTTCCGCTGAGAAAGATCACATTGCGTTGTGGAAGGCGGTATATGCGGGTGCCAAGCTCATGGGCGGCACCGTACGGTTCATGTTGTCCAATTCGGGACATATCGCCGGCGTCGTAAACCCGCCGAATCCCAAGTCCAAGCACTGGGTCGGTTCGGCGGAGACGTTGCCCGACGATCCGGAGGCGTGGCGCGCGCAGGCGACCGAGGTCGCCAAATCGTGGTGGCTTGACTGGACACCGTGGATCGCTGAGCGCGCCGGAGAGCAGCGCACCCCGCCTGCCACGGGCAGCGCGATGCATCCGCCGCTGGAGTCCGCCCCGGGCAGCTACGTGCTCCAGAGCTGACAGCGGGGCACGTCTGCGGCCACTCCCGGCGCCGGACGCGGCATGATGTGAGCCATGCAGAGTGGAGATGGCGGCACCGAGAACTCCGATGCCTGGCAGGCGCAGCTCGGGCCGCTCGGGGCATTCATCCGTGCCCAGCGGCAACTCGCCGACCTGTCGCTGCGCGAGATGGCGGCCCTGACCCGGATCTCCAACGCATACCTCAGCCAGGTCGAACGGGGCCTGCACCAACCCTCGCTGACGGTGTTGCGCGCCATTGCCGACGCGCTGGGGCTGACCACCGAGCAGCTGCTTGCCAAGGCGGGATGGATGCAGCCCGGACCGGGCGAGGCGTCAGCCGGT
>DASYMC010000237.1:0-4900 GCA_036009255.1 Pseudonocardiaceae bacterium | reverse complement strand
CGGGGCGCTGACCGACCGACCGCGTTGGCCGGCATGCTGCGGGGCTACATCGAGCACATGCACTCCAACCAGCCGGTGCACACCTGGCCCTTGCCTGGGCTCCGACCACAAAGCCGGCAAGGAGGTCCAACCTTCAAGGTTCCCCCGTCTCCCGCCGGGCCGGCCCGCGTGAGCACGGCCGCCAGGCCGCGCGCAGCGAGCGGGTCCGGACCGAGCGGGCAGGCGAGCAGGACGACGAACTCAGCCGGGTACGCGCCGCCGCTGGCGGTGAGGTTCCCCCCGTAGCACGGACACCTCACGTGTGGTGTCAGTGATCTTGGTCTGGCCCGGTGTGGAGGGTCTCGAAGGTAACGGGGCTGTGCATTCCAATGCTGGAATGGCGTCGTTTGAGGTTGCACCAGCACTCTATCCATTCGAAGATGGCGGTGGCAAGTTCGTCGCGGGTCTGCCATGCTTTCGTGTCGAGCAGTTCGAGTTGCATGGTGCCCCAGAAAGACTCCATCATGGAATTGTCGTAACAATCACCAACGGTGCCCATGGAGGTGAGCAGTCCAGCAGTCCGGAGGCGTTGACCGAAGGCCCAAGAAGTATATTGCGAACCGTGGTCGGAGTGTAGTATCGTTCGCGTGTGGCCGGCTGTTTATCGAGTTGGCGGCGAATGATGGCCATACCAGGTGCGTCGGTGACCAGTTCGGTGCGCATGTGCTCGGCAATGGACCAGCCGAGAATAGGCGTCCATCACCGCCGCGCAGTACAAGGTGCCTTCTCTGGTGGGATGTTCGGTGATATCGGTCACCCATAGCCGGTTCGGCTCGGTGACGGTGAAGTTCCGGTTGACCAGATCCGAGCTGGGCGCCGCGGCCGGGTCCCGGACCGTGCAACCGCGATGTCGGCGCCGGTAGAAGCCCTGGATGCCGGCGGCGCGCATCAGCCGGACGACCCGCTTGAGGCTCACCGACAGCCCCAGTCCGAGCCTCAGCTCGGCATGCACCCGCGGGGAACCATACGTTTCCCGAGAATCGGCGTGAACCTGCTCAATCAATTTCAGCAAATACTCCTCCTCTTGAGCGCGGAGCGAGGCCGGCCGGCCGAGCCAGTCGTAATAACCTGATCGTGACACCGCCGATACCCGGCAGGCCACCGCGACATCCTTGTCGTCGTCGGCGAGTTCACGGACCAGCGGGTAGATCAGTTGGAAGAACATTTTCCCGGGCGAAATACGCCGCCGCCCGTTTGAGAATCTCCCCACCTCAAGCTCTAATCGACGCTTATCCCGCAATTCCACGAGCTCCACTTTCTCAGCGTTGGTCAAGCGCGTCTGGCTCCCGCGTTCATCGACATCGGCCTGGGCCACCCAATTCCGCAGACACGACTCAGAAATCCGCAGATCCTTCGCCACCTCAGACATCGGCTTGGTCCGCGCACGGGCCAGCTCAATAGCACGACGACGAAACTCTGCAGGGTGAGGAGGCGGCACGGCGGCATCCCTTCCTGGTGGCCGAAGCCACCTCAGGTCGGGTGTCCGTGCTACAGGGGGAAGCTCGCGCTCGGCATGGGATGTCTTGAGCGCACGGGTGCCTGAGTGGCCGACGTGACTTGGACGGCGCGATTGCTCGGTGAGAAATGATTGCCTGCGCTTGGCCGGAGAGGGCTTCGAGCCGGTCCCGCATCTTCGCAAGTCTGAAGGCTGGTAATTGGAGTTTGAGTGACTCCGCGCGTCCGGTCGCTCACCGAACGGCAACGACGCCGGAGAATCTGTAACCTGTAGTGCCTGAGGTAACACTTTGTGCAGTAAATGCGCTTGCCGGCGGCTGAATTTAGGCTATCCAGGCGATGGATAGAGTCCGGCGGCGGTTTACGTTGGGTATGCGTCAGAGTTGAGATTCTCTCAGAACCCGCTGAGGGGCAGCTCCCTTGCGGGTCGAGGGTCCGCGTCGCAACGGAACCACCCCCCGTCCCGTTGCGACGCGGCAATACATGTCCCGACCTATGTCCTATTTCGCGACGTTAGTCTGAATGCATACTGGGCGGATTTCTCGAATGCTCGCGACCTGGACGGGTGGAGATGTGTCCGGCACTGATGCCTAACCCGGCGGCCGCCAGCAGCACGATCAGCAGCGTGAGGGCGATCCTGCCGGTGCGGTATCCGTAACCGCCGAGTGTCCCCACGCGCGTCACGGTGTCACCGCCGCGGGCGTAGTCCAGCAGTGTGGCCAGTCCGGGGCGGCCGTCGCGGGCGCAAGGTTAAGAAGGTTAGCAACTCCATTAAGCCGTCAGATATACGATTTGAGTATCGTCGGAATAGGTCTGTTGAGAGATATCGTGGAGAACACCAAGGGGGTAAAGATTCCAAATGTGTGAGCCTACCCAAATGTGTGAACCTACTGTCGTGGCGCTGCTCGCTGATCATCGTATTCGTCAACGAACCGCCTCGATTGCAAAGGCTTCCTCGCCAGCGTCCAGGCCGTTCGTCCTCGCTGCGCTGCGGGCGCTGCGCCTGGACCCCGACTGCGGATGCCGCACGCCCAAATGCGCCGGAAACGACCCGAAAAACGGTCACAACGACCACAAACCCGCCTTGACTGGTTCCGCCGTTTCAGGGATGACCCCCAGGACGTAGGAGTAGGCATCCCTACAGGTCAAACCGGGGGCAGCTGCCGTGCAGGCGAGGAGTCGACGTGCGGATTGTTCGCCTCAGTGCAAGACGTGTGGTCCCCAAGGTCCCCAACAGCAAGCTCCGTCTACTCCCCCGGCACCGCTCGTCCTGGCCGTCGGTCTCGTCGCGGTGCTGGAGTCAATGATCGCCAAAACGATCGCGCGCGACGCGCAGCGCCAATTATTCCGGGACTTTGCCTGCACTGTTCTCCCGTAGAGGCGCTAGTGGCACTCGAGAGATCGGACTGTTCAGTAGACAAGATCCGCCACGTCCAACAGCACGGTTGGCTCTTGATGATCACCAGCTCAGCCGAGGTCGACGCGGGCAGTGGCCGAGGTGCCCGGAAGCTCGGAGATTTCAAGTTCTGCAGCCACCAGTCCGGCCCTCTGTAGCTGTGGCAGTACCTGACTGAGTAAATAGCCGGCCAGCGCCTCAAGGGTAGTGTTGACCAGCGGCAGCATGATCACGTCCTCGGCGGGCAACAGGTACTGCTTGCGGCCGCAGATGATTGACAAGGACTGGTTGTTCGGCCTGATCCGTAGTTCCGGTGCCTGTCCGGGTACTAGGGTGCGATGTCGCAGCGGCGCAACGGCATCCCGCATCGCAGGCTTGATCTCGCTGAACTCAGCAACCATTCCACTGGTATCGGGCTCGCCGGACACGCGCAAGGCCACCTGGAAGGTATGTCCGTGCAGGGGTTCGACTTCACCGTTATATAGCGCAATGTGGGCGGCGTAGAAGCCGAATTCAGCCCGTGCCATTTCCAATGTGGTAAGCATCTTCGTTCTATTCAACGCCTGTGCTCAGCCGACCTTGAACTGTTCGTCACCGAAGTTCGCGACGACTTCAAGGAGGCCTCCGAGGGCGGTGACGTAACGGTCAAGAACGTCGATGCCGGAGAGTTCACCGTTCTCGATCTGGCTGACCCGTCCGACGGTCACCCCCATCGCCTGGGCGACCTCGCGCTGGGTCAGACCACGCCGTTTGCGCATGTCAGCGAGCCGGTGTGCGCGAACCTGGGAGATGAGCCGGGACGTGCCGCGCTCGACGTCCTCGCGACCGATCGCCTCGATGTGCTTGTCGCGGATGTCCGACCAGCGCACGGCACTCATGGTGGTGGCTCCTGTTCGGCGGCTCGTTCTTTGAGGTAGGTCTCATAGAGTTGTTCCGCGTGTGGGATGGCGTGGCGGTACCAGCCTGACCAGTTGCTCGCCTTTCTCCAGCGACCAGCAGGACCGCGCTGCGCCATGGATCGAAGACGAACAAGATCCGCACCTCGGTGGAGCCTGCGGATCCGGGGCGGAGTTCTTTGAGATTGTGGATGGCCGAGCCCTTGATCCGGTCGACCAACGGCCGACCGAGGTTCGGGCCGACCTCGGCCAACGCCTCGATCGCATAGACGACCTGTCGGTAGCTGCCGTCGTCGACCGTTGCCAGGTCGTCGAGCCATCCGTTGACCTCATCAGTGAGGAATATCTCCCACGGCATCCTGTCGCTCCGTATGCCAAGAGTATAGCTCACGCTATACCTGTGGGGCCATGATCGATCTAACTGGCAGGTGACAAATCTCGCGCGCCGTACGCAGCTTAGGGTTCGGCCGTGAAGCCGAGCTCCGGGCGCTGCCTGACCCACATCTCGGGGGGACCGGGTCATCACCGAAATTGAGGCCTTCGAACACATTGCGTCACGAACAGCCGTCAAACTGGGTGCACCACGAGCGACTTAGACCCGAACCCGCTGGTAGCTCTCCGGCTGTATAGCGGATGCCGCCTCCGGCAAGACGGCTTCCAGCTGCACCCGGTTTTAGACCTCGACGTCGACAACGCTTGAGGCGGCAATGCGGCCCACAGCTCTCGGATGCACACCCACATGCGCCCGCATGCGTTCTCCCGCGGTGCCCCTCGGCTAGAGCAGTATCGACCTAGACCAAAGGTCAATAGCGTCAGACTTCGGCGGTTTGGGGACCACCGGATAGATGTCAGGGCCCGCTCACCGAGACAAGCAAGGCTCTGACCTGGTCTTATGACCGTCGGGACGACAGGATTCGAACCTGCGACCCCTTGACCCCCAGGCATTTTTCAGCGTCGAACTACCAGCACACGCCATGGCGCCGACCTGCATAAATAGTGCGTCGACGTCTGTGAACGTCCACCCAGATACGTCGGTGTTGTCACTCGGTTAGTCACTCACCAGCGGCCAGCACGACCCTGCGGACGGTGGGCGCACCCCATTGCCCACTCCCTA
>DASYMC010000236.1:0-25043 GCA_036009255.1 Pseudonocardiaceae bacterium | reverse complement strand
CACACGGCAGCGACCATGCTGCTTGTACTGGGGGTGGCTGAGCGTGCCGTGATGGATGTCATGGGCTGGTCGAAGATCGACATGGCGCAGAGGTACATGCACGTACCTGATCAGCTCAGGCAGCAGATCGCCTCACAGCTCGGCGGGCTGCTCTGGAAGGTTCCCACGGAGGACGAAGACGACGGCACGGCGGGCGCCCCCGTTCCCGCCTGAAATGGTCAATTGAGACCCCATTTGAAACCCAGAAGGGTGTCCCGCGCGGGGCACCTCTTCTCACCTGCGCGCCCGAAGAGATTCGAACTCCCAACCTTCTGATCCGTAGTCAGATGCTCTATCCGTTGAGCTACGGGCGCCTGTTCTGTTGTCGGCCAGCATAGGATCTGACCGTCCGCGGAGGCTCCGGGATTCGAACCCGGGAGGGAGCGTAACCCCCAACCGCATTAGCAGTGCGGCGCCATAGACCAGACTAGGCGAAGCCTCCCGGGGCCCTTCGAGGCCGCCAGGTCAGCAGCGTACACAGCGTGCGCGTGATCACGCAAAGCGGGTAGCTGATCGAGGAGCGCGGCCATCGTCGCTGGTCACCGCCGCAGCGTCGCCGAACTGTCAGACCCCCGCCGTAGTGTCGTCCACATGGATGAGCCACTGGTAGAGATGGTTACAGGACGGCCGCGGGCGCAGCTAGCTCCCCTAGCCGCGATCTACACCGGCTACCGGGTTGAGGGCGCACGACCTGGGGTGCACCGCGGCCTGCCATCGCGTCACCTGACCTTCATCGTCACCCTCGACGGCACGGTTGACCTCGCGGCCCTACCCGATCCTGCTCAACCACCTGCCTCGTTCACCACGCTCGCCGGCGGCCTGCACTCAACTCCAGCGCTGATCCGCCATGACGGCCACCAGCACGGCATTCAGCTGCACCTCACGCCACTTGGTGCCCGTGTCGTATTCGGCATGCCCGCCGGTGAGCTGGCCAACACCGTCGTCGACCTGGGCGCCGTGCTAGGTCCGGTCGCCGGTGAGCTGATTGAGCGGATACGAGCGGCTCGCACGTGGACCGACCGCTTCCTCGAGCTGGACAGCGTGCTGACCCGGATCGTCCAACAGCGGGATGGACCGGCACCGGAACTCGAGTGGGCCTGGCGGCGGCTGACCGTCAGCCACGGCCAAGTCGAGGTAGCCACGCTGGCCAGAGAAGTCGGCTGGAGCCGGCGGCACCTGGGTGAGCGATTCCGGCGAGAGTTCGGCTTCACCCCCAAAGTGGCGGGCCGAGTGATGCGCTTCGAGGTTGCCCACCGCCTGTTGCGGGCACCGCAGCGACCTGGGCTGGCCGACGTCGCAACCCGGGCGGGCTTCTACGACCAGGCCCACTTGCACCGGGAGTGGCGGGAGCTGGCCGGGTGTACACCGTCGCGGTGGCTGGCGGAGGAGTTCCCATCCGTCCAAGACCGCGAACCTGAGGCTGGGGCATCGTGGAAGGCATGACCGACATCCCAGCACCCAGCATCTGGCCTGCCCTGGCGTATGCCGACGCGCCAGCCGCCATCCGGTTCCTGGTCAAAGCCTTCGGCTTCGTCGAGACCCTCGTCGTACCAGGCGAAGGTGGCCGGGAAATCGCTCACGCCGAGCTGTGCTGGCCCGAAGGTGGCGGCGTCATGCTCGGGTCCACGTCCGACGACAGCGTGTTCGGCCGAATGAAGCCCGGAATGACGTCCATCTACGTCGTCACCGACGCACCCGACGCAGCCTTCCAGCGAGCCACCGCAGCTGGCGCGGAGGTCGTCCGCGAACTCAAGGACGAGGACTACGGGTCCAGGGGGTTCACCGTGCGCGACCCGGAAGGAAACCTGTGGAGCTTTGGTACTTACCGCGGGGCCTGACCGTAGGTACGCCTACCTGCGACGGGTCAGGCGTCCCGCGAACGAGCCTCGAGTCCGACGTCGAGCGCTCCATCGGTCCGGTGGACTGAACTGCCGTTGGCCGCGGCGGGCTCGGAGGGCACGAAGTCGCGACCGACTGCCCCGTTAAGCATCGCGCCTTCTACCGGTCGCGCCGGCGCGATCGCCTGCCGCGGCGGGGCGGCGCCGGCCGGAGCCGCGGAGACTGGTCCCGATCGCAGCAGCAGCGCTCCCAGCACGCCCACGGCGCTGAGCCCGGCGGCGATCAGTAATAGGTCGTCCAGAGCCCCGACGAACACCTGCAGCTGAGTCTGCCGGTAGGTGGCGTACAGGCCTAGCCAGTCGGGGGTCCCCGGTGGGCCAAGGTGTGGGGTGGCGGTTCCCTCGGGCAAGAGCGCGGCGCGCCCACTCATCTGCTGCGCCGACTGGGTTGTGAAGATCGCGGTGAGCACGGCCAAGCCCAGCGCGGCCGAAGTCCGCTGGGCGACGTTGTTGAATGCGCTGGCGGCATTGACCTGGGCCGTGGGAATGGCCGAGATGCCCCCAGTCATGATCGGCATCATGGCGATCCCCAAACCGACGGCTCGCAGCATGAGCCACCAGATGATCTGCTCACGGGAGGTGTCGATGGTCAAGTTATGCATCAGGTAGGTGGCGACCGCGACGATCGTCACGCCGATCGTCGCCGGCCAACGCGGCCCAATACGGTCATAGACCCGCCCTGCGATGGGCATCAACACTGCCATCACCAGCGCCTGGGGCAGCAGGGTGATACCGGCATCGAGTGCGCCGAGTCCCTGGACCTGCTGCAGGAACAGCGGGATATAGAACAACACCCCGAACAACCCCACCATCAACACTGAGATCAACAGCAGCGAGTTCGTGAAGGCCCAGTAACGGAACACTCGGACATCCAGCAACGGATCGGCGACCTCCAGCTCGATCACTACGAACAACGCCAGACTTAACACGCTGACGGTGATCAAGCCCAAGACCCGGTAGGAGTGCCATCCCCAGGACTCACCTTCTGACAGCGCCAGCAGCAGCGCGAACAAGCCACCCGCGATGGTGACGAAGCCCATCACATCGAACCGTCGTCCAGGCACTCCGGGGAACTTGGGCAACACCAGCGCCGCGGCCACCGCGCCCAGGATCCCGACCGGCACGTTGATGTAGAAGATCAGCCGCCAGTCGACGTACTCGACCAGATACCCGCCGAGTGTCGGCCCGATCGCTGGGGCAACCACGATCCCGAGTCCATACAGACCCATCGCGGCACCGAGCTTCTCCCGCGGCACGATTCGGTACAGCATCGGCAACGAGACCACCGGCAGGATCCCGCCCGGGATCGCCTGGATGATCCGGAACACCACCAGGCTGTTCAGGTCCCAGGCTAACCCGCACAGCGCCGACCCGGCGGCGAACCCCAGCAGCGCCAGGTTGTACAGCCGGTTGAGCCCGAAGCGATCCCCAGCCACGCGCTGGCCGGCACCACCACGCCCAATACCAGCGTGTAGGCAGTGACCACCCACTCCACGTCGTCGGTAGTCACTCCGAACTCGTTCTGCAGGGTGGGAATGGCGACGTTGACGATGCTGGTGTCCAGGATCGACATGAACATCCCGATGATCAGCACCACCAGCGGCAGCCCCCAACCGGCCTGATCACGCGGCGTGAACCCCACACCCGGGGTCCGCGCGGCCACCCGGCTGGGGGAGCTCACCTGGGGCTCCGTATCCGTCGTTCCGACCGGATCATCGGCCCGGTCACGGCGGCCGCCTGGTCGCTTCTCGCCTCGCGGGTAGCTGGTGTCCCGGTGGGCGCGATCTCGCCTGCCGGATGCTGCCCGTGCACGTACATTCCGCCGCGCAGCCAGGAAGCGACGGCGGCGATGAGGCAGGCAACGATCGCGAAGCCGAAGGCAACGGTCAACCCACTGGCAAATGGCCCCGAAATCAACTGGGGAAAGAAGCCACGACCGGTGAGGTAGGCGGCGTTGCCGACCGGAAGCTGCCCGAGCACGTTCGGCCCCAGCAGAGTCTGGATCGGGTTGTAACCCAGCAGCGAGGCGAACAGCACCGTGACCGGCGGAAGCGCGGCCAGCCGGCTTGCGTCCGCAGCGGGGACGCCCTGGGCGACCAGGCCGCTGGTCAGCGCCTGCGGAAGGCTTTGGGCTAGACCGAGGACCATCAGGCTGAAGAAGATCCCGATCGAGAGGACCATCGCGGAGTTCTGGAACGTAGTGCTCATCCCCGCGCCGACCCCGCGCTGGTTGGGGGGGAGGCTGTTCATGATCGCTGCGCGGTTGGGTGCGGCGAAGAGCCCCATGCCGATCCCATTGAGCAGCAGGACAAGCGCGAACTCCCAGTAGTTGAAGTTCACCGGCAACAATGTCAGCCATAGAAAGCTGGCCGCGGCCACGAGCATCCCGCCGGTGGCGAATGCGCGCGCCCCGAACCGGTCGGACAAGGCGCCCGACACCGGTCCGGCGACCAGGAATCCGATGGTGAGCGGCACCATGTAGATACCCGCCCACAACGGCGTGGAGGTGAAACTGTAGCCGTGCTGGGGTAGCCAGATGCCCTGGAGCCAGATGATCAGGATGAACATCAGCCCGCCACGGCCCAACCCGGACAGCAGACTGGCCAGGTTCCCCGCGGTGAACGCCCGAATGCGGAACAACCGCAGCTGGAACATGGGATCAGCGGCCCGGGTTTCCACCAGGCAGAACATCGCCAGCACGACCGCGCCGCCGATCAGTGCGGCCAGCACGAACGGGTCGGTCCAACCCATCGTGTGCCCGCCATAGGGCTGGATGCCATAGGTGATTCCCACCAGCACCGCGATCAGGCCGACGGCGAAGGTTACGTTGCCTGACCAGTCCAACCGCCCGGACTGCCGGACTCCAGTGTCGTGCAGCTTCCAGTAGGCCCAAAACGTCCCGAACACCCCGAAGGGTACCGACACGAGGAACACCAGATGCCACTCCACCGGTGCGAGCAACCCACCCAGGATCAGCCCGAGGAACGAGCCGGCGATCCCCGCAACCTGGTTGAGACCCAACGCCAGCCCGCGCTGTTCGACCGGGAAAGCGTCGGTGATGATCGCGTTGGAGTTCGCCATCAGCATCGCGCCGCCGACGCCTTGCAGCACCCGCATGATGATCATCCAGAGCACGGCTGCCGTGCCGTGCATCCACGTCGCCGCCAGCAGGATGGAGAACACGGTGAACACCGCGAAGCCCGCGTTGTACATCCGGACCCGCCCGAACATGTCGCCCAGCCGGCCGAAACTGACTACCAGCACCGCGGTGACCACCAGATACCCCATGATCAACCAGAGCAGCAGGCTGGTGTTCGCCGGCGCCAGCGGGTTGATCTGCACACCCTTGAAAATGTCCGGCAGCGCGATCAACAAGATCGAGGAGTTGATCGTGGCGATGACGACCCCGAGCGTGGTGTTCGACAATGCGACCCACTTGTAGCGCGGGCTGGCCGTGTCCACTGCGGCCCGAGCCTGCCGTCGCTGCGCTCGGACCACCCTCTTCGTGACCGGAGTCGTGGACGTCGGCGCCGCGAACGACAAGATTGTTTGCTTCACACAACTAACGTTAAACACGTCGGTGTGACTGTGCAAGTCAGGTCATGTCAATAGCGATCCCAGATAGGCGGGAAAGATGCCCTATGGGCGTGGCTCTTTAGAGTGGTTAAGTGACACCAAGGCTCTTCGCATCGACCGGACAGCGATGGTGTGGAACTCGGCGACAAGAGAGCGCCGAAGGTTGAGCATCCTGCTCGGTCAGCCTGTCATTCCGGTAGATCTCCGTGGCTAGCGCATGCGCAGCGCCACGAAAGGTGTCAACGAGTCCGGGTTGCGCAGGGCGTCGGGACTGACGGCGCGGGACGGATCTACGCCGGCAAGGATCCGCTTGACCGGTATCTCACACTTTTTCCCATTAAGGGTGCGGGGCACCTCGTCAACCAAGAGGAACCGGTTGGGCACGTGCCGTGGCGAGAGGTTCTCCCGCAGCGCCGCCCGCAGCCCCGGTTCAACCTCGCCCAGTGCCACGCCGGCTTCGAGAACCACGAAGCAGACCAGCTCGCCATCTTCCTGACCAGTGCCGGAGGTGTCGATGACCAGCGAGTCGAGCACCTCCTCCAGGCCCTCCACCACCGTGTAGAACTCGGCGGTACCCATCCGCACCCCACCGCGGTTGAGCGTGGCATCCGACCGGCCATAGATCACGCACGAGCCACGCGAGGTGATCCGGATCCAGTCGCCGTGCCGCCATAGGCCCGGGTACATCTCGAAATACGCCTCGCGCAGCCGGGTGCCATCCGGGTCGTTCCAGAAGCACACCGGCATCGACGGCATCGGCTTGGCGATCACCAGTTCGCCCACCTCGTCGAGCAGTTCTTCACCGGCCTCGTCCAGCGCCACCACCGCGGCACCCAGAGCGCGGCAGGAGAGCTCGCCCTCCCAGACCGGCACATCCGGTGCGGCACAGACGAAGGCCGCGCACACGTCGGTCCCGCCTGACACCGAGCAGATCTGCACGTCTGCACCGATCTCCGAGGCTATCCACCGAAACCCTTCCGGTGGCAGCGGCGCCCCGGTCGAGCCGATCGCCCGCAGCGCGGTGAGGTCACAGTCAGCGCCCGGGCGTAGACCGGCCTTGCGGGAGGACTGGATGAACGGTGCCGACGTGCCGAAATAGTTGAGACGCTCCTCGCCCGCCAGCCGCCACAATGCGCCGAGATCCGGATGGGCTGGGCTGCCGTCGTAGAGCACGACCGTTGCGCCCACCAGCAGGCCACTGATGAGGTAATTCCACATCATCCAGCCGGTGGTGGTGAACCAGAAGAACCGGTCTCCCGGCCCAAGATCTGACTGCAGCAGCAACGCCTTGAGGTGCTCCACGACGATGCCGCCGTGGCCCTGCACGATGCCCTTGGGCAGCCCGGTGGTTCCCGAGGAGTAGAGGACCCACAGTGGATGGTCGAACTCCACAGCCTCGAACGCCAACTGCGCACCGGCATGCTCGGCTAGCAGCGCCTCCCACTGCGCTGGCCGCACCGTGGCACGCAGCGTCGGCATCTCGCGGGCCAGGGCGTCCACCGTGGGCCGGATGTCGAATGACTTGCCGCCGTAGACGTACCCGTCCACCGCGATCAAAACAGTCGGCTCCAGCTGGGTGAACCGGTCGGCGATCGCCCGGAGTCCGAAGTCCGGCGAGCAGGACGACCAGATCGCGCCCAGGCTGGCCGTGGCCAGGAAGGCCACCAGGGTGTCCAGCGAGTTCGGCGCCAGGGCGACCACCCGGTCTTCCCGGCGCACCCCCAGTGACTCCAGCGCCGATCGCGCCGCCGCTACTTGCTGCCGCAACGCCGCGTAGCTGCACTCCCCCCGCACCCCGTCTTCCCGGCGGTAGATCACCGCAGGGCCGTCGCTGCGGGCGGGGGCCTCGGCCCCCAGCGCCTGTTCGGCGTAGTTGAGGGTCGCGCCGGGGAACCAGCGCGCCTCGGGCATGGTGGCGTCGGTGAGTACTCGCTGCGGTGGGGCGTGGAATCGGACGCCGGCGAACTCGGCGAATGCGCCCCAGAACCCCGCCAGGTCGGTCACCGACCAGCGCCACAGCGCGTCGTAATCAGCCACGTCGACGCCCCGGTGGGACGCCAACCACGCCCGGAAGGCCGCTATCCGGGAGCGAGCGACGGCGGCCGGGTCGGGATGCCAGAGAATCGGTGGCGCACTCACGAGCTCATCAAAGCAAGTGGCTGGCGAACCAATTGAGGGTGCGACCCCAGGCCTCCGGCGCGACGGACTGGTCGGTGTCGAAACAGCAATGCACCAGGTCGGTGGCTACGTGCGCGGAATGGGCGGCGTCACGCAGCTTGTGCACCTCCTCCTGCGGCACGTCGCCATCCTGGCTGTAGATGCCCAGCCACGGGCACCGCAGCTCGGGGGCAATGTCGGCCAATGCGGGCAGGGTTGCCGCCACCGGCTCCACCACCCCAATCCCGCCGATGGTGACCGCTGCGCCAAGATCACGCTGGGTGGCGACGATGAGCGCGACGGCGCCGCCCAGCCCGACGCCCACCGCACCGATCCGATCAGCGGCCACATCGCGCTGCGCCAGCCAGTCGAGCGCGGCGTCGGTGTCGATGCGGACGGACTCCGCCGTCAGACGCTCGACATGCCCCCGGACCGCATCGGCGTCTTCGGGCAGCTCATCGATACCGTCCCGGTGGTACAGGTGGGGGATCACGGCCAGCCAGCCCTCACCGGCCAGCCCGTCGGCCAGGCGCCAGACGGCGTCGGTGACACCCCAAGCCCCCGGCCCGACCAGGATGCCGCCGCGCATTGCGGATTCGGGCGCAACGACAGATAACGGCAAGCTCCTCCCGTCGGCGAGCGGGATCTTCTCAAGGCTGCGCTGCGTCATCGCCCACCCACTCGTCGACGGGAACACTGGGTGAGCGCGCATTCTACCGGATCAGCAGCTAGAGCCTCGAAAGATCACCTGATCGACGGGTCGAAGCTAATCGCTGACTGAATGCGCGGGACGACACCCAACCCGTGATCACCTAGTCGTGCAGGCACTGACATCAGCCCGCTGGCACCGCAGGCGCACCGCCGATGGAATCGAAGATGGTCATCGTCTGCACTTCCCACCGTTTCGCAACTGTGGTGCCGATCACCTGACGCAGCCATCGAACAAGATCCTTATTGCCGCCGTGTGGTCTTCGGCCACGCCAATGTCAAGAACCGCTCACCAGCGGTGACCATGCGATCATAGGTCTCATGATCAGGGCTGACCTCGACTCGTTGCCCACATACATCCCCGGTCGCAACATTCCGGGAACCGTGAAGCTGGCCAGCAACGAGGTGTCCGCGGGGCCACTGCCCAGCGTGCTAGCGGCGATCACCGACGCCGCTGCCGGCATCAATCGCTACCCGGACAACGGGATGACCGCGCTGGTGGAGCGCCTCGCAGCCGAGCTGGATATGCCACGGTCCCACGTCGCCGTCGGGTGCGGATCGGTGTCGCTGTGCCAGCAGTTGGTACAGGCAACCTGCGGACCTGATCATGAGGTGCTCTTCGCTTGGCGATCCTTCGAGGAGTACCCGCGGCTCACCCAGGTCGTCGGCGCCCGGCCGCGCACCGTCGCGTTGCGTCCGGACCACACGCACGACCTGCCTGCGATGCTCGAGGCGATCACGCCGTCAACCCGCTTGGTGTTCGTCTGCAGCCCCAACAACCCCACCGGCACCGCTGCTCGACGCGACGAGTTGATCACATTTATCGACGCGGTGCCCGACGGTGTGCTGGTCGCGCTCGACGAGGCCTACCACGAGTTCGTCACCGACCCGGAGGTGCCCGACGGGGTGGCGCTGGGCCGGCGGCGGGACAACCTCGCGGTGCTGCGCACCTTCTCCAAGGCCTACGGGCTGGCTGGTCTGCGGGTCGGGTACTGCGTGGCACCCGAGCCGATCACCGCGGCGCTGCGCAAGATGTTCGTGACGTTCAGCGTTAACTCACTGGCTCAGATCGCCGCGCTGGCCAGCCTCGATGTTGCCGACGAGCTGCGGGACCGCTGCCGGGACATCACCGTCGAACGGGCGCGGGTCCGCTCCGAGTTGCTCGCGATGGGCTACCCGGTGGCGGATTCGCAGGCCAACTTCGTCTGGCTGCCCCTCGCGGAGCAGACTGCCGCGTTCACCGAGCACTGCCTGGACCACAAAATCGTGATCCGCCCGTTCCCCGGCGACGGCGCCCGCGTCACCGTATCCGACCCCAGCGACAACGACGCGTTCCTCGCCGCAGCCCGAAGCTTCCAGTCCTGACCCAAGACCCCGATATGGAGACACATCGGGGTGATCGAGCCCCCCGTTGCCCCGATATGTCTCCATATCGGGAGGAGAGGGTGGTGCGGGGTCAGCCGCCTATGTAGCTCATTTCGACCTTGGGGAGGCCTAGGGTGGCGGTGGTGCGCTGGGCGGAGTAGCGGTCGGTGCGGGCCTTCCAGATGCCGGTGACGCGCTTTTCGAGCTCCTCGTCGGTGGCACCATCCCGCAGCGGACCGCGCAGGTCGTGGCCTACGCCGGCGAACAGGCAGGTGTACAGCTCACCCTTGGCGGACAGGCGGGCCCGGGTGCAGGTACCGCAGAACGGTTGCGAGATCGAGGTGATCACGCCGAGCTCGCCGGAGCCGTCCCGGTACCGGTACCGGGCGGCAACCTCACCGACGTAGTCGGGGTCCACCGGCTCGACGGGCCAGACCGCACCGATGGTCTCGACGACCTCCGCCGCCGGGACGACCTCGTCCAGGCACCAGCCGTTGGTGGCGCCGACGTCCATGAACTCGATGAACCGCACGACATAGCCGTGTTCGCGGCCGAACGCGGCGAGGTCCAGGATGCCCTGGCCGTCGTTCACTCCCCGCTTGACCACCGTATTGAGCTTCACCGGGGTGAGCCCGGCCTCAGCGGCGGCGGCGATCCCCTCGATGACGCGGGAGAGGGGAATCTTGACGTCGCTCATAGCCCGGAATGTCTCCGGATCCAGCGAGTCCAGGCTCACCGTCACTCGGTTCAGACCGGCATCCCGCAGGCTCTGCGCCTTCTTCGCCAGCAACGACCCGTTGGTCGTCATGGCCACATCGTCGATGCCGTCAATCTCAACCAGCTGCTCGATCAAGCGTTCGATGCCATGGCGCAGCAGCGGCTCCCCGCCGGTGAGCCGCACCTTCTGGACACCCAGGCCGGCGAAGATTCTCGCCACTCGGACGATCTCTTCAAACGACAGCAGTTCCGAGGATTTCATGAACGGGAAGTCGGTGCCGAAGACGTCTCTGGGCATGCAGTAGCAGCAGCGGAAGTTGCACCGATCGGTGACCGAGATGCGCAAATCCCGGAGGCCGCGCCTGAACTCATCGCGCACGGTGTTCATGGCTTCCATTCGATCAGTCTACTCCGCCTCACCCTGGTGTACTTATTCGTTGGCGGGGCCGCGCCGGTTCACGACTCGGCGCTATCAGCACGGTTACGTCCACATGGTGGACGTAACCTCCATCACTTTCCGTAACTGGTCACCCTTTCAGGCTGTTAACAGATCGAGGACGGCGAGCGAGAACTAGATGACCGGTACGTCTGGTGGCCAGCGTGGTGGTCGGTCGCGGCAACTGTTCCACCCACTCGCTCGGAGGTTGGCGTGTCCGTCACTGCGCAGCCCTACGGTTCATTCGCGCCGCGACCAGTGTCCGTGCGGGGTGGCATGGGCGTCGTGAACTTCGTTCTCGGTCTGCTCGTGGTGTTCGGTCTGGTGCTGTATGGGGCATGGTTGGTCGTCGCCGCGGTCTCCGCAATCACCGGTTCCGACCAGCCCAGTTACGACCAACACAGTTCCGACCAACACAGCGCCGCCCAGCACGTCGGCGACTCCGTGGCCGGTTCCAGCCAACATACCGCCGCCCTTGCGCCCGTGCGAACGGCAGAGCAGCCGACCCCGAGCGGCGCCACTCTCCCCTTCGACCAGCTGTGGATCTCCGGTGACGGCAACACGATCGTCGCCGGGGCACCCATGGTCGGCATCTCGGCGTTGACCGGCGAGTCGCTGATCCAGATCCCGGTGACCCTCACCAACAACGGCGAGCAGAACTGGAGCCCGGGGTCGGCCGACTTCCTCGGGACTCTCGACCAGGCGCCGGTAGCCGAGTCCACCGAAGGCGACTGGATGTACCGGTCCCCGATCGTCCCGCACACCTCGGTGACCCTGAACAAGGTGTTCGTCGGCACACCAGGCCAGTTCGGCCTGACCATCAATACCCCGCACGGCATCGCGTCCTTCGCCGGTCGGGTGTGACCTTCTCAGCGTCCCTCAGCGGGAGCTCGGGACCCGCAGCGTGATGGTGGTGCCGGTGCCGGGGACGAGATCTGAGATCAGGCGGTAGCGCTCGCCGAACCGCTCACGCAGCTGATCATCAATCGCGCGCAGAGTCGCCGCGAAGTCGGGATCCAGCTTCCCAGGCCCGTCGTCCTGGACGGTGATCAGGCAGTCCTCACCGTCGCATCGAGCCGAGACGGTGACGGTGCCGCCGAGCTGCTGGCGTTCGATGCCGTTGCGGACGGCGTTGTCGACGAGCTGCTGAACCGCCAGGAACGGCACCACGACCGCCAGCATGGCCGGCACAACCTCGAACTCCACCCGCAGGCGTGCACCGAAACGTGCCCGTTGCAGCGTCAGGTAACGCTCGATGTTCTCCAGCTCATCGTCGAGCGTGGCCTCGGTGGCCGAGCGCAGCGAGTATCGGGCGAACTCGGCGAAAAGGACCAGAAGATCACGGGCCCGGGATGGATCGGTGGTGACCATCGCGACGATGGTGCTGATGGTGTTGTGCAGAAAATGCGGGGAGATCTGGTCCCGGAGCGTCCTGAGCTCAGTGCGGACCTGCGCGACGGCGCGGTCCAGTTCGGCGAGCAACCGCTGATCTTCTCGTTCGGGCTCCCGGGACTTCACCACAATCGGCGCCCGGACCGCCGCGACATGCTTGGCGGGTCGCAGACCCCGCCAGGTGGGATGACCGAGCCGGCCATGGGCTGTCCATTGCCGATAGGAGACCTCGCCGAGCAGCCGGGGCGATACCCAGTGCACCACCCGATCGGGCTCACTGGGCACCTCCTCGGCGAACGGGCTTTCCGGAGCCACCAGCTCGATCAACCGCTCATGCAACTGCTGGCGGGTCGCGTCGGTGAAACCCGTACCGACCTGGCCGACGTAGCGTAAACCCGCCCCGGTAGGCACCCCGACCAGGAGAGCACCGATCGAGGCGACGCGGCGACGTTCGGAGACCCATCCGCCGATGATCACTTCCTGGGTCTGCCGCAGGCTGGTCTGTACCCAGCTGCGGGATCGGCCGGGCCGGTAGGTCGACTCGAGACGCTTGGCGATCACCCCGTGCAAGCCGTGCTGGACGGCGGTATCCAGTACGGTCTGGCCGTCGGTGTCCAGGAAGCTGGGCGGCAGCACGACCGTACCGCCGGGGAATTCCAGTTCCGCCAGCAGCTCCCGGCGGCGCTGGTAGGGCAGCGCGACAGTGGATGCGCCGTCCAGAGACAGCAGATCGAACACGTAGTAGGTCACCGGCGCGCGGCGCAGGACCGTCGACGTCGGGCGTTGCACGTTCATCCGCCGCTGTAGCTGCGTGAAGCTGGGCCGGCCGCAGGAATCCAGCGCGACGATCTTCCCGTCCAGCAGCATCCGGCGTTGCCCAGCAAACGCTTCGAGCTCCGGATACGCCGCTGTGATGCTGCGGTGCGTGGCGCTGAACAACTCCAACCGTCCCGGCTGCGCGCACGCCAGTGCCCGGATCCCATCCCAGCTGAACTCGAACGCCCACCCCGGCCCCACCGGCAGCGGCCCCGCCACCGGCAACATCGGACGCATGAGCTCGGACATCATCTCCCCGCGTTGTCGAAGTCCGTTGATATCGCCGCCAACGCCGTCAGCGGCTCCGCGTGGGCTTTTCCGTGGTCTCGCGTTGGGTGGGGACATTCACGGGCTTGCTGCGGGCGGCCTTGGCAGCCTCGACGGAGGCCTGCAAGGCGGTGATCAGATCGACCGACGGGGCCGGTTCCGCTGGGGCAGCTCGCGGCGTAATTTCTGCGCCTGCTGTCTTGGCGTCGATGACGGACAGCAACGCCTCGCGGTAGCCGTCGTGGTACTGCTCGGGCGCGAAGTCACTGGACATCGCCTCGATGAGGGTGTCAGCCATCCGCTCCTCAGCGTCGTTGACGGCGACCTCCCGGTCCAGCACGTCGAACTGCGCCTTGCGGACCTCATCCGGCCACACCATCGTCTGCAGCGCCAGGACCTCGCCCCGCGGTCGCAGCACCGCCAGCGATTCCTTGCTCCGCACCGCGATCTTGGCCAGACCCACCCGTTGGGTGCGGTCCAGGGCAGCTCGGAGCAGCTCGTAGGGCTTGCGGCCGGCGGCCTCGGGCTCCAGGTAGTACCCGCGTGCCAGCGCAAGCGGATCGACCTGGTCGGCCGGCACGAAGGCGACCAACTCGACGATCTTGGTTGTGGGCAGCGGGAGGTTCGCGAAATCCTCGTCGGTAAGCAGCACCGTCTCACCCGAGGGCAGCTCGAAACCCTTGGCCAGGTCGGCGTAGGCGACGTCTTCGCCGCACACCTCGCATACCCGGCGGTAGCGCACGCGGCCGGCGTCCTCCTCGTGCACCTGATGGAAGGACACATCACGATCCTCGGTAGCCGAATACAGCCGAACCGGGATGCTGACCATCCCGAAGGCCAGTGCGCCCTTCCATATCGCCCGCATCACACCACACTGCGACACTCCGCGCCCCGTGTCCACCCCAGGTGTCAGGCGAACAGCGGCTGACCGGGAGCGAGGATCCTTTTCGGGTCATACTGCTTCTTGGCGCTCGCCAGGGAGTCCCAAGCCGGGCCGAAGTGCGCCCGCCAGTCCGCGGATGTCATCGGCAGCGCGTTGACCGGGTAGACCGTGCCACCCGCTGATCTCACCAGGCGATGCAGCGCCCCGTTGAGCTGGATCATTCGAGCGGTGGTTGCCGGATCACCGTCGCCGGTACGCAGCATCGCGAACAGCCAGACCAGCTCCCCGGCGGGCACCCGCAGCAGCGGGGTGTGCAGCCGGTCCGCCCGCAACGGGTACAGCAGGATCAGCCCGGAGTCGCCGATATCTGCGCGAGTGGTGCGCGCGAGCGTCTCCTCGACGATCGCCCGCACCGAGTGCTCGGGCAGGAACAGCGTGAGCCACGGGTGCGGTTGGAACCAGCTGCCCTCAGCTCTCAGCAGCTCCTCGCCGGGGCGCAGCCGATCGAGGAACTCAAGGTAGGTGGTGTCGTCGACCTCAAGCGTGTGCCCTTCGTTGCCGAGACCGGAAAGCAACGCCGGCTCCTCGGGGTAGCACGGTGGCGAGTAGTAGGTGCCCGCCTCCAGCAGGTAGCGCCAGCCTCCGGCCTCATCGTCGAGAACGGCCTGGCCTTCCAGGTAGTCGAACCAGTTGCGGCGTAGCGCCGTGCGCTGGTCGGCGAGGAAGGCACCGAGCGACCCATAAGGTAGCTGCCACCGGCGGGCCCGCTGCCGAGCGGGCAGGACCCGGAGGGTGGCCCTGGTGATCACTCCACACTGGGCCAGCCCGGCTCGCATCACATTGAACAGGGCCGTATCGCGCACCGGCGAGCACGTCACCACCTGGCCGGTGCCGGTGACGACTTCCAGTTCGGCCACTGTGTCGGTCTGGGCGCCATGATGCTGACTTGCCCCACCGATCCCGCCGACGGACAGGGTCCCTCCGACGGTGAGCTCAAGGTAGTCGGGCAAGACCGGAGGGGTGAGTCCCTGCTGAATCGTCACGGCCACCACGTCTGCCCAGCGCGCTCCAGCGTCGACGACGATCTGGTCATCGGTAATCTCGTGGACGGTGCGCAACGAGGTCATGTCCAGCAGGACGCCACCGCCGGCCTGGCCCTGCCCGAACGGGGAGTGCCCGGCTCCCCGGGCGGCCACCGGTAGCCCACGAGCGGCGGCGAACCGGATGGTCGCGGCGATGTCGGCGACTGAGGTCGGCCGGACGACGACGCGGGGCCACGCCGTCACGATGCGCCCCCAGTCCCGCGCGGCCATCCCTAACGAGACGACGTCATCCAGTACGTCTGCGCGGGCCGAACGGAGGCCGTCAGGCTCAGCCTCGAGGTGGGCCAGTAGCGCGGCTTTGAGCCCGCTCATCCCTTGATCATCGCGATCCGTCAGCCGGTCGCGTCGAGGTAGTGCTCACCCATCCATGATGTCCGAGGCTGGGCTACCACCGAGGCGTACGGTGGGAGTGGTTTGCCGGGTTCCGCCAGCCGTTCGGCGATGCCAGCTGAGCCCGCAAGCAGACCGCGGAGGCGCTATGACCGTCATCATCATCGCGGCGCTGGTCGCGATCGTGGCTATCGGGGCATTGTGGCTGCTGTCCGGGTTCCGGGTGGTCACTCAGTTCGAACGCGGTGTGGTGTTCCGGTTCGGCCGGGTCACCAGCGCGCCGCGGCAGCCGGGGCTGACCTGGGTCACTCCCGGTGTGGAGAAGCTGCGCAAGGTCAATATGCAGATCGTCACGTTGCCGGTGCCCGCGCAGGATGGCATTACCCGGGACAACGTCTCGGTGCGGGTCGACGCGGTGGTGTACTTCAGGGTCATCGACCCGATCAAGGTCGTGGTCGACGTCCAGGACTACCTGCAGGCCGTCTCGCAGGTCGCGCAGACGTCGTTACGCTCGATCATCGGTAAAAGTGACCTTGATGACCTGCTGTCCAACCGGGAGCGTCTCAACGAGGGACTCGAGCTGTTGATCGATAGCCCGGCGCTCGGCTGGGGC
The DNA here is from genome assembly GCA_036009255.1 of Pseudonocardiaceae bacterium. Classification (GTDB taxonomy): domain Bacteria; phylum Actinomycetota; class Actinomycetes; order Mycobacteriales; family Pseudonocardiaceae. Next base: position 8,743 of record DASYMC010000236.1, on the reverse strand, counting down.
GTGCACATCGACCGGGTGGAGATCAAGGACGTGGCGCTGCCGGAGTCGATGAAGCGGTCGATGTCGCGCCAGGCGGAGGCCGAACGGGAGCGGCGAGCCCGGGTGATCAGTGCTGACGGCGAGCTGCAGGCGTCGGAGAAGCTGGCGCAAGCGGCGGCGGTAATGGCCGACACCCCGGCGGCCATGCAGCTACGCCTGCTGGAAACCGTCGTCCAGGTCGCCTCGGAGAAGAACTCGACGTTGGTGCTGCCCTTCCCGGTAGAGCTCCTGCGCTTCCTCGACGCGGGGACCGTCCGCCAGCCTCTCAAACCCCCCGACCCCCAACCCGATTCGCATTCAGCGGGCTGAGCGTTGTCATCGGCTATCCATTAGCCCCGCCTCAGCCCGCTGAATGCGGAAGCAGCTACCGCACGTTGACCGCCACCACGCCGCTGGTGGTGCCGAGGTAGGCGTGGTCAGCGGCCAGGGTTGGTGAGGCGAAGTGGGGAAGAGCGCCCACCTCGATCTGCTGACGCGGCGCGCCTGATGCCGGGTCCAGCGCGTAAAGGATCCCGCGATCGGTATCGGTCACCCAGACCGCGCCGCCGCCGAGGACCGGCGACCCATCGGCCGGCACCGCCGCCGTCCAACGCACTTTCAGGCCCCCGGCTGAATCGACGTCCACCGCGCGCATGCTGTCACTGCACGGGACGTAGACCGTCGAGCCGGCCACTGCGCTGCCCCCGAACGCCTGGCAGATCGGCGCCCTGGTGAGCTGCCCACCGATTCCGCCGAGCCGGTTGATATCCAGGAGGTAGCCCACCCCTCGCTTGCCGACGGCGAGAACGTGATCGCCGAGCACAGCCGGACTCATCGACCCCAGGTCGAGGTCGCTTGCGTTGTCCTGCGCCCACAGTGCCGGGCTGAAGCTGTCCGCCAGGGTCAGCTCGGGGGTCAACGCGAGCACCGAGTCACTGTGGTCGTAGTCCTGGGTCGACTCGCCGTTGCCCACCGCGTAGAACAATCTTCCATTGTGGACGACGCCACCGCCGGGCGCCCAGATCGCGCCCTCGCGGGTGGTCGGCACGGCGTAACTGCGCAGCGGGCCAGTGCCGGTGGTCGGCGCGGCGACCACCGAGCCGACATAGTTGCCGCAGTCGCCGAACAGGCCCCCGTAGGCGACGTACACCCAGCCGTTCAACACGGTCAGCGCGGCGCGTTGCTGGTGGGCGATCCCGTCACCCTTGGGTGGCGGCAGTGCGCGGCGCAGCATCACCGCGCCGCTGGCCAGGTCCACCCCGGCGAGGGTGTGCCGGCCACCCGAGGTTTCGGCGACCACGAAGACCAGGCCGCTGTCCTGATCGTAAGCAGGGGTGCCGGTGATCCCCAGCGGGTCGATGTTGCCGCAGGGCAGATCCGACCCGGGTACCGGTTGACCCAGCGACGCCGACCACAGCACATGCCCGTCCCCGGAGGCCAGCGCGTAGACCGTGTTGTGTTCGGTCGCCGCGATGATCCGGTCCCCGATCACCAGTGGTTGGCCGTACACCGCGCCGTCCAGCTGAGCCTGCCACGCGCGGCGGAGCATGCCCAGCGGCGCGAGCTGACCGGCGACGCCGGTGCGGGCATTGTCATGGTGGTAGGTCGGCCAGTCGGCGGGCCCGACCGCCGCGGGAGGCGCCGCCCCCGGCGGCCGAGCACTGCTCATCGGCGGTGGCGCCGGCGGCGGGGACCCGCTGGAGGCCGAGCAACCAGCCACGGTGGCGAACACGATGACTGCGAGGGCAGCTCTCATGCGCGAGGAGTCTGCACTCAGGGCTCCGGTGTGAGCCCTACCTGCATGAGATAGGTAGCCATGTTCCAGTAGTCGCAATTGTCCTTGATCTTCCCGTTCCGGAGTACTCCGATTGAGACGCCAGGAATCTCGAAACGCATTCCCGTGGCGGGAAAATCGCGCTCGACGTCCTCGCAGTCGTTCGTTCCCGTCATCGTCCATTCAAAGGAATACGCCTCAGGAGTCACAATGGCTCGCTCGAGCGTGAAGCGGTAGTCGGTCGAGAAGCCGAGTTCCATGCCTTCGACGAATTCCCGCACCGCTTCGATGCCCTTGAACTCCTCACCGAGTCCGAAATCGGTGTAGACGACGTCATTAGTCATGAAGTCAGTGACGGCGACCGGGTCGTGATCGTTCCAGGCCGCGAGGTAGTCGTCAATCCACGCCATTGCCGGATCCCGGCGAAATCCCAGTCTCATGGCCACCTCCATCGCGTACGCTATCCGGCACCGGCCACGCCTGCTCCTGACAGTTCGTGTCGCGGCTATCACTACCAGCAGAAGCCTCCCACGCCCGCAGTCAACTCGGCTAGTGCAACCAGGGGACGCGCGACTGGGGGCCTTGCCCTGCGCCGACGGTAGGCGGACCCTGCGTGGGGTTACCGACGCTAAGGAGATAAACATGGCAGGGTTCGTCCAGATCGTCGAGTTCAAGACATCCCGGATCGACGAGATTCAAGCGTTCATCAACGAGAGGCAGCCGCAGATTGAGGCTGGCAGTACCGTGCAAAGGCTTATCGCCACCGCCGACCGGGACCGTCCCGGTTATTACCTCACCATCATTGAGTTCGACTCGTATGAATCAGCGATGGAGAACTCCAATCGTCCGGAGACCAGCGAGTTCTCCGCCCACATGGCCAAGCTGTGCGATGGCCCGCCAAAATTCTACAACCTGGACGTCTGGCGTAGCTCGTAACCGAACAGCCCGGGGAGTACGCCAGGTCGTTCCCTCTGCGTACCTCCGCGGGCGTATGCCGATCACGGTGGCTGAGCTGCGTGGCGTAGGTCAGATACCTCTGCTCATCCGACGACGGGCACCACTCCGGCGGCGGAATATCGACGCAGCGACCGGGCGAGCCAATGCCCGGTCAGACGCAGAGGAGATCATCATGATGACGCAACTGGCGATGTACTCGGCTTACGCCCACCCGGCCTGGGGGTACGGCCACGGTGTTGGTGGACCCGGGTGGTGGCTCATCTTCCCGATCCTGTTCTGGGCGCTGGTGCTCTCAGTAGGGGGATATGCGATCTACCGCAGGTCACCGAGGCAGCAGGCACGAACCGCAGCCGAGCGGACTCTCGCTGAGCGATACGCCCGCGGCGAGATCAGCGAGGAGGAGCTGCGGCAGCGCAGGGATGCGGTCCGAGCCCGGTAGCGTCTAGTTCACGACAAATGTGGGGCAGCCGCCTTTACGTCGGGGAGAGGACTGTCGTCGCATGCAGATGTGCCACCGGTGGCAACTTCTGGCCGAAGTTGCCACCTCCGGCACGTCCGTAACGGATCCACCTGCCTCTCGGCAAGCTCGCCGGTGTTTACTCCCGGCTGAGGGCGGGTAACTGCGTGCAATCACGGCGTGGTTCCCAGCGGATGCCAGGGCCCGTGAAGGGAGGATTCGGCGACCCTCCGGGTCGCCGAACAAGGCTGGCAGAGGAGGAGTAGAAAAATGACCTTCGAATGGTTCGTTCTGGTGGCATCCCTGATTATCATCTTCGTCTTTGGTGCAATCCTGGGATATGGGTTCGCCAAGCGGAAGGTCTCGGCGCGAGCCAAGCGGCAGGCAGCAGCGCAACTCTCCCTCTACCGGCAATTGCATGACCTCCAGGAGCAACGGCAACGACACCAGAGCACCCATGCCCGGGTGGGATCTTTCTCTTAGGTCAAGCGGACCTCGGCATGTGCTGCGTAGACGGCGAGCGCACCCGCCAGCACATCCCTCTAACCTCGACGACCCTCCGGAGGCTTGCGCGGGCCATCTCGCCTGTCGTAGCCAGCGCGGCGCAGCGCATCGGCCAGTGCCCCGGCCGCCGGCTTGGCCGGGGCCGGCTGGCGTTTGGTGACCTTATGTGCCGGGGTGCGGGGCGGTTTCGGCCCGGCAGCGTCTTCCAGCCGCAGGGTGAGCCCGATCCGGTTTCGGGGTACGTCCACCTCAAGCACCTTCACCCGCACCACATCGCCAGGTTTCACCACGTCGCGTGGGTCCTTGACAAAGGTGTTGGCCATCGCCGAGACGTGCACCAGACCGTCCTGATGGACGCCCACATCGACAAAAGCACCGAAAGCGGCAACGTTGGTGACCACGCCTTCGAGCACCATGCCCGGCTTGAGGTCGGAGATCTTCTCGACGCCCTCGGCGAAGGTGGCGGTCGTGAACGCCGGTCGCGGGTCCCGGCCCGGCTTCTCCAGCTCGGCCAGGATGTCGGTGACGGTGGGCAACCCCACCGTGGTGTCCACGAAGTCAGCCGGCCGCAACGCCCGCAGGACCGCAGTGTTGCCGATCAACGTGGCGACATCCGCGCCGGCCGCGGTGATGATGCGGCGCACCACAGGGTAGGACTCGGGGTGCACGGCGGTGCGGTCCAGCGGATCATCCCCGTCGGGGATACGCAGGAAGCCCGCGCACTGTTCGAAGGCCTTCGGGCCCAGGCGGGGGACTCCACCCAGGGTCCGGCGGGTGCGGAACAGGCCGTGCGCGTCGCGGTGCGCGACGATGTTCTCCGCGAGCCCCCCGGTGATGCCCGACACCCGCCGCAGCAACGGCGCCGATGCCGTGTTGACATCGACTCCGACCGCGTTGACGCAGTCCTCCACCACCGCGTCCAGCGAGCGGGACAGCGCGGCCTCAGGAAGATCATGCTGGTACTGGCCTACGCCGATGGACCTGGGATCGATCTTGACGAGCTCCGCCAGCGGGTCCTGCAACCGGCGGGCGATCGACACCGCGCCCCGCAGCGACACATCCAGCTCGGGTAGCTCCGCAGACGCGTAAGCCGAGGCGGAGTACACCGAGGCTCCCGCCTCCGACACCACCGCCTTGGTGATACCGAGTTGCCCGGCGAGCTTATCGGTCTCCCGGGAGGCGGTGCCGTTGCCGATCGCGACCAGCTCTACGTCGTGCGTCTTGGCCAGCCGGCGCAGCACCGCCAGCGCCTCGTCCCATCTCCGTTGTGGCACGTGCGGGTAGATGGTCTCGGTGGCGACCACCTTGCCGGTCGCATCGATGACGGCGACCTTGACGCCGGTGCGGTAGCCGGGGTCCAGCCCCATGGTCGGGCGGGAACCCGCGGGCGCAGCGAGCAGCAGATCGCGCAGGTTGGCGGCGAACACCCGCACCGCCTCGACCTCGGCCGCCTGGCGCAGCCGCATCCGCAGATCGATTCCCAGGTGCATCAGGATGCGGGTGCGCCAGGCCCACCGCACCGTCTCAGCCAGCCAGCGATCCGCCGGTCGGCCGCGGTTATCGATGCCGAAACGAGCCGCGATGGCCTGCTCGTAGTGTTTGTCCTCGTCATCCGGCTCCGGGGAGAGATCCAGCGCGCCCTCCTTCTCGCCCCGGAACAGCGCCAGGATCCGATGCGAGGGCAGCTTCGTGAACGGCTCCGAGAACTCGAAGTAGTCCGCGAATTTCGCGCCGGTCTCCTGCTGGCCCTCGCGGACCCGCGAGCTCAGCCGCCCCCGGGACCACATCTGCTCGCGTAGCGGCCCGATGAGGTCGGCGTCCTCGGCGAAGCGCTCGACCAGGATCGCTCGGGCGCCCTCGAGCGCAGCCGCGGCGTCGGACACGCCTGCTTCCGGATCGACGTAACGCGAGGCGGTGCCGTCCGGGTCTTGGCTGGGGTCGGTGAGCAGCGCCTCAGCCAGCGGCTCCAGGCCGGCCTCCCGGGCGATTTGCGCCTTGGTTCGCCGTTTGGGCTTGTAGGGCAGGTAGAGATCCTCCAGCCGCGCCTTCGAGTCCACCGCCATGATCCGCGCCTCGAGCGCATCGTCGAGTTTGCCCTGCTCGCGGATCGAGTCCAGCACCGCCGCCCGGCGCTGGTCCAGTTCGCGCAGGTACTGCAGCCGCTCCTCGAGCGTGCGCAGCTGGGCATCGTCCAGCCCGCCAGTGGCCTCCTTGCGGTACCGGGCGACGAAGGGCACCGTGGCCCCGCCGTCGAGCAGCTCGACGGCGGCCCCAACCTGCCGCTGGGCCACCCCCAACTCCTCAGCGATCCGCTGGATCAGCACGCTGCTCCTCCGTCACAAGCCAACTCCGAACCAACTGCCCGCCAGGGAATCCCGGTAGCGCCACGTGGAACCTTATGCACGGGCTTGAGGTGACGGGCGCGCACCTGCTGGTTCAGCGGCGAGCGACCGAATATTGGGGTGTTCTGGCGCGTGCCTCCCTCACCTTACGAAAGGACTGCCGCGGCGGGTTATCGGCGCGTACCAAGCTGGCCAAACCGGCCGCCGCCGATGACGCGGGCTTCCAGGACAGCAATGGCCCATCACGGCATGCGAACTGACACCGTGAGCCTGCTACCCGCAACCATGGTGACCGCCGACACGGTCCCGGATGATTCGGGGATCTGGGGATTCCACTGCCACGTCAGCGACCACTTGGCCAGCCGCTACGTGTTAATTTTCCGTTGCCGGGCTGCGGAATGGCCCACGCAGTTGTAGGATCCCTCAACCGTTTCGAGCGGTGTGTGGGCTAGGTGGTGGGATCGATGGACATGGAGCTCGACGTCACCGTGCGTCGCCACGGGCAGGTGGCGATCGTGCATCCGCGCGGATTCCTGACGTTGCATACCGCAACAGAATTGCGGCAAGTGCTCGTCAAAGAGCTGGTCAGCCACGGCCGGGTCGTGGTTGACCTCGACGGGTTCCGGCTCGGACCGCAGGCGTCCTGGGTGATGATCTTCCCTACCGTGCTGGCCGAATGCGGCGGTTGGCCCGCCGCGAAGATCGCGCTGTGCCGGCCGGACGCGGAGATGACCGCGGCGTTGGCCGCGGGCGGGGTGCCTGCCGTGGTGCCGGTGTATCCCTTGCAGCTGGAGGCCAAGGGTGCGATCGATCGCCGGCCCGACGTCGTGCGCATGCAGACCGGGTTGCCGCACAACATGCGCGCCCCGGCGAGCGCCCGTCAGTTGATCCGCGATGTGTGCCCGCTGTGGCAGATCGATCACGACCTGCAAGACACCGCCCAGGTCGTCGTCAGCGAGCTCGTCGACGTCGCCGTAGGCCCCGCGGGCAGTGCGGCTGAGTTGATCCTGGAACGAGGTCCCCAGGGGCTACAGCTGGCCGTCCAGGATGCTTCGTCCTCCCGCCCGGAGGAGCTCGCGATCGACCCGGTGCGCAAAGGACTGGTGGGGGAACTGCTCGGCAACCTCACCACGGCGTGGGGTCTTCACGTCGCACCCGGCGGCAAGACCGCATGGGCCGTGATCACTGGCTGAGCCCCGGCGGCACCAGGTCTTTCGACGTTCGCATCCTCCACTGGCCATCGGCCCCGCCGAGCTGGTTTCATCATGGGGAACCGGCCTGGTCGGTCAGCAGCCCCACATGTCGTCTCCAGAAAGGAATGCAGTGAACACGCAGGTCGAAACGCTCGAGTTCGAGGCCGAGGCGCGCCAGCTGTTGCAGTTGATGGTCCATTCGATCTATTCGAACAAGGACACCTTCCTACGGGAGCTCATCTCCAACTCCTCCGACGCGTTGGATAAATTGCGACTGGAAGCGTTTCGCAATAAGGACCTGCAGGTGGACATCACTGATCTGCATATTGACATCGAGGTCGACAAAGACGAGCGGACACTTACTGTCCGGGACAACGGAATCGGCATGTCACGCGACGACGTGGTGCAGCTCATCGGTACCATCGCGAAATCCGGCACCGTTGCATTTATCGACAAGCTGAAAGAATCAAAAGACGCGGCAGCTTCACCGGAGCTCATCGGGCAGTTCGGTGTCGGCTTCTACTCCACCTTCATGGTGGCTGACAAGGTCACGCTGCTGACGCGGCGAGCCGGAGACGCTCATGCCACCCGCTGGGAATCCGGCGGTGCGGAAACCTACACCATCGAGTCGGTCGACAACGCGCCGCAGGGCACCGCGGTCACCCTTCATCTCAAACCGGTGGACAAGGACGACGAGCTCCACGACTACACAGACAGCTGGAAGATCAAGGAGATCGTCAAGCGGTACTCCGACTTCATCGCATGGCCGATCAAGATGGCGGTCGAGCGCACGGACTCCGAGGGCAAGACCACGGTCGAAACTGAGACGATCAACTCGATGAAGGCCCTTTGGGCGCGACCCAAAAGTGACGTCGGAGAAGACGAGTACAAGGAATTCTACAAGCACGTCAGCCACGATTGGACCGATCCCCTCGAGACCATCCGCATGCAGGCGGAGGGGACATTCGAATACCAGGCACTGCTGTTCATCCCGTCCCATGCGCCGCTGGATTTATTCATGCGGGATCGCAAGCGCGGCGTCCAGTTGTACGTGAAGCGCGTGTTCATCATGGACGACTGTGAAGCCCTCATGCCTGAGTACCTGCGTTTCATCAAAGGTGTGGTGGACGCGCAAGATCTGTCCCTCAACGTGTCACGGGAAACGCTTCAGCAGGATCGCCAGATTCAGATCATGCGCCGGCGCCTGGTCAAGAAAGTGCTGTCGACGGTGAAGGACATGAAGACCGGCAACGTCGATCAGTACAAGACGTTCTGGAAGGAATTCGGCCGCGCCGTCAAGGAAGGGCTCCTCAACGACTTCGAAAATCGCGAGACGATCCTCGAAATCTCATCATTCGCATCGACGCATCACGAGGAGCAGCTGACCACCCTTCGTGAATACCTCGAGCGCATGAAAGAGGGACAACAACACATCTACTACATGACGGGCGAGTCTCGCTTGATCATCGAGAACTCACCGCACATGGAAGCCTTCCGA
>DASYMC010000235.1:0-22648 GCA_036009255.1 Pseudonocardiaceae bacterium | reverse complement strand
CACCGCCACTCACGGGTGCGCAGGGCGGGCAGCGCTGACCGCCACCGCACAGACCTTGAATTCCGGCATCCGCGAGATGGGGTCCAGCGCCGGGTTGGTCAGAACGTTGGCGGCTTGCCAGTGGAACGGCACGAAGACGGTGTCGGCGCGGATGTTGTCGGTGATCCTGGCGCGCACCACGGCACTGCCCCGGCGGTTGTGCAGGCGCACCTGGTCGCCAGGGCCGACCCCTATCCGCTCGGCCAGCTCGGGGTGCAGCTCGACGTAGGCCTCCGGCTCGGCGGTGACCAGGGCACGCACCCGGCGGGTCTGCGCTCCGGACTGGTAATGCGACCGGCTGCGCCCCGTGCTGAGGTAGTAGGGGTACTGGGAGTCCGGCAGCTCCACCGGGCCGCGATGCTCCACCGGATGGAACCGGGCGCGACCGTCGGGAGTGGCGAAGCGGTCCGCGAACAGCCGCGGCGTGCCGGGATGCGCCTCCCCGGGGCACGGCCAGAAGACACCCTGCTCGTCAGCGATGCGCTGGTAGCTGATGCCCGCGTAGTCCGCCAGGCCGCCCGCGCTGGCCCTGCGCAGCTCGTCGAACACCTGCTCCGCCTGGTCGGAGAAGGTGGCCGGGCAGCCGAGCCGCTCGGCCAGGGCGTGCAGGATCTGTAGATCGGAACGCACCCCGGGTGGTGGGTCCAGCGCCCGGCGGCGCAGCAACACCCGGCCTTCAAGGTTCGTGAGCGTGCCCTCCTCCTCGGCCCACTGCGTGCAGGGCAGCACGACGTCGGCGAGTGCGGCGGTCTCGGACAGCACGAAGTCGCTGACCACCAGGTAGTCCAGCTCGGCCAGTCGCTTCGCGACGTGGGTGTGGTGGGGAGCGGAGATGGCGATGTTGGATGCGAACACCAGCAGGGTGCGTACCCCGCCGTCGGTGCCCAACCGATCGAGCATCTCGTAGGCCGACGTACCCGGCCCAGGCAGGCGCTCCGGACCGACTCCCCACACCGCAGCGACGTGCTTGCGGGCGGCAGGATCATCGATACGCCGGTAACCGGGTAGCTGGTCGGCCTTCTGGCCATGTTCCCGGCCACCCTGCCCGTTGCCCTGCCCGGTCAGGGTGGCGAAGCCGGAGCTAGGTCGCCCGGGCAGGCCCAGAGCCAGCGCCAGGTTGATGTAGGCCAGCGTGGTCTCGGTGCCGTTGCTGTGCTGCTCGGCTCCCCGGGCGGTGAGCACCATGGCCGTGGTCGCCTCACCGAGCAGCCTCGCGGCCTCGTCCAACTGGGCCACCGGCACGCCGGTGATCCGTTCCACCCGGTCCGGCCAGTACCCGCGCACCACACGGCGGACCTGCTCGAAGCCGCTGGTTCGGGCGGCGACGTAGGCGGTGTCGAGATATCCGTGCTTGATCACCAGGTGCAGCAGCCCGTTGGCCAGCGCCAGATCGGTGCCGGGCACCGGCTGCAGGTGCACTTTCGCGCCCCGGGCCGTGGAGCAGCGCCGGGGGTCGATGGTGATGTGCGTCGCGCCGCGGCTGCGGCCCTCGTCGAACCACTGCATCGCGGGCGGCATGGTGTCGGCCGGGTTGGCACCGACCAGCAGGATGACCTCAGCCGTGGCGATATCGGCCAGCGGGAAGGGCAGGCCCCGATCGATACCGAAAGCCCGGGTGGTCGCCGCGGCCGCGGAGGACATGCAGAACCGGCCGTTGTAATCGATCTGGGAGGTGCCCAGCGCCACCCGGGCGAACTTGCCCAGCTGGTAGGCCTTTTCGTTGGTCAGCCCACCCCCGCCGAAACAGCCCACCGAGTCCTGGCCGTAGCGTCGTTGCGAGCGGCTGATCGCCTGCACCACCCGGTTCAGGGCGTCGTCCCAAGTCGTCGGCCGCAGTGGCGCATCGCGCCGGTCGCGGACCAGCGGCTGGTCCAGCCGGTCGGGGTGCTCGAGCAACTCGGCCGCGGTCCAGCCCTTGCTGCACAATCCGCCCCGGTTGGTGGGGAAGTCTTCCTGCGGCTCGAGCGCAACGCGGCGTCCGGCGGCCACCCCGAGGGTGATTCCGCACTGCAGCGAGCAGTACGGGCAGTGTGTCCGGATCGGGCGGCCATCCACCTCCCCACCCTCTGCCTCACTCGTTTCCGGCTCGTTGTGACTTGGTTACGGTTCGCCCGAGTCCCCCGCTCACTGCACGTTGATGACGGTGAGTACGCGTTCCAGCTGGCGGAGGTCCCCCCGTTCCGGGTAGCCAACGAAAATCCGTGTCTTACCGCGGTGGCGGCGATGAGGAGATCGATCCGGCGCGGCCGGGGATTTCGACCGGTCTGACGAACGACGTTGGCCAGCAGCCCGTAGAACTCGGCCACCTCGGCGGCGAACGCGGCCCTACCCTGTTCGGGTGGGTCGATGATCACCGAGGTATCGAGGAGCGTCCTGCGCTCGCTCACCTGGTACGAGCCCCGTCCCAGGGGTCGGTCGGTAGGTCGTCCCCGAACAGGTCGTCCGCTGCGCGCAGGTCCCGATTCCACTGCTCAAGATCGAGGGGAGCCAGCGAGGCCAGGGCGACGTCGAACTCGGCCGCCGGCACCAAGCGCCTCCTCCGGTGGCCGAGCCGCTGGTGCGGTACCAGGTCGGCGACCGGTTGGCCGTGCGCCGTTACCGTGAAGGACTCACCAGCGGCTACTCGCCGCATGATCTCCGCGTTGTTGTTGCGCAACTCCGACTGCTTGATCGTCTCAGACACAGACCCATATAGCTATCTCATAGCGGTAGTGCTATCAGGTAGCTCAGGCGGTATCGGTGAGTGGGCGGTCGATCCAGGACATCAGCCCGCGCAGCCGCGCGCCGACCTGCTCGATGGGGTGCTGCTCACCCTCGGCACGCAACTTGGTGAAGTTCGGCCGCCCGTTGTCGTCCTCGGTGACCCATTCCTGAGCGAAGCTGCCGTCCTGGATCTCGGTGAGGATCCGGCGCATCTCCTCCTTGACCTCGGGGGTGATGACCCGCGGTCCTCTGGTCAGATCGCCGTACTCGGCGGTGTCGGAGATCGAGTAGCGCATCCGGGAGATCCCGCCCTCATACATCAGATCGACGATGAGCTTGACCTCATGCAGGCATTCGAAGTAGGCCACCTCAGGTGCGTACCCGGCCTCGGTGAGCACCTCGAACCCGGCTTGGACCAGTGCGGTGATCCCGCCACAGAGCACCGTCTGCTCGCCGAAGAGATCGGTCTCGGTCTCCTCGGTAAAAGTGGTCTTGATCACTCCAGCGCGGGTGCCCCCGATCGCCTTGGCATACGACAGCGCCAGCGCCTGGGCGCCACCAGTCGGGTTCTGCTCCACCGCGATCAGGCAGGGCACCCCCTTGCCGTCGACGAATTGCCTACGCACCAGGTGACCCGGCCCCTTGGGCGCCACCATCGCGACGTCGACATCGGACGGTGCCTCGATCAGTCCATAGCGGATGTTGAACCCGTGCCCGAACAGCAGTGCGTCGCCAGAGTTGAGATTCGGCGCGATGTCCTGGGCGTAGATGGTGCGCTGTTTAGTGTCCGGGGCGAGAATCATGATGACGTCGGCCTCAGCGGCTGCCTGCGCCGGCGTGACGACCCGCAGGCCTTCATCGGCTGCCTTCTGCCGAGAGCGCGACCCCTCCGGTAGGCCGACCCGAACATCGACTCCGGAATCTCGCAAGCTCAACGCATGCGCATGCCCCTGGCTGCCGTACCCGATAACAGCGACCTTGCGTCCACCGATCACCGACAGGTCAGCGTCGCTGTCGTAAAACACCTCTGCATTCATCCGAAACTCCTGATCTTGGTCTGGTACAGCGCGGTGGGGAACGATGCCGCTTCAGCGGGGCGGGCCAGCGGTGATAGCGCGTGGGCCGCGGCCGATGGCGACCATGCCGGACTGGGCCATTTCACGGATGCCGTAGGGCTCGAGCATCCGCAGCAACGCATCCAGCTTGTCGGCGGTGCCGGTGGCCTCGATGGTCAGCGACTCCGGGGAGACGTCGACCACCTTGGCCCGGAACAGCGTCACGGTCTCGAGCACCTGGGAGCGCACCGTGGTGTCGGCCCGCACCTTGACCAGCAGCAGTTCCCGCTGCACTGCCATCGCCGGTTCGAGCTCCACGATCTTGATGACGTTGATCAGCTTGTTGAGCTGCTTGGTGACCTGCTCCAAGGGCAGTTCATCAACGGCTACCACGATGGTCATCCGGGAGATGTCCGGGTGCTCGGTGGGCCCGACCGCCAGTGAGTGGATGTTGAACCCGCGGCGACTGAACAGCCCTGACACCCGAGCCAGCACGCCGGGCTTGTTCTCCACCAGGACCGACATGGTGTGCGTGGTCATGATCCGTCCTCGTCGAACAGCGGCCGGATGTCCCGTGCCGACATGATGTCGTTATTTCCCTTGCCGGCCGCGACCATCGGCCACACCTGGGCGTCCTTGCCCACCACGAAATCGATCACGACCGGACGGTCGTTGATCTCCATGGCCTGCTCGATGACCCTGTCGACGTCCCCTTCGGCCTCGCAGCGCAGACCCACGCAGCCGAGCGCCTCGGCGAGTTTCACGAAGTCCGGAATGCGCAGGTGGGTACCGAGATCGGTCTGCGAGTAGCGCTCAAAGTAGAACAGGTTCTGCCATTGCCGGACCATGCCCAGACTGCCGTTGTTGATCACAGCGACTTTGATCGGGATGTTCTCGATCGCGCAAGTCGCCAGCTCCTGATTGGTCATCTGGAAGCTACCGTCGCCGTCGATTGCCCAGACCGGCACCTCCGGCCGGCCCAGCTTGGCGCCCATCGCCGCGGGCACGGCATAACCCATCGTGCCCAGGCCGCCGGAGTTGATCCAGCTGCGGGGCTTCTCGTACCTGATGAATTGGGCCGCCCACATCTGGTGCTGACCCACGCCAGCGGTGTAGATCGCATCCGGGCCGACCAGCGCCCCGATCCGCTCGATGGTGTACTGCGGCGAGAGCATCCCGTCACTGGGCCGGTCATAGCCCAACGGGAAGGTCTGCTGCCAAGTGCGAAGCTGCTGCCACCAGGCCGTCAGATCGGGACGGTTGGTCTCGAACTCGGCCCGGACCGCGATGATCAGATCACTGATCACTTCCGCGCAGTCACCGACGATCGGCACGTCCGCTCGCCGATTCTTGGAGATCTCGGCAGGATCGATGTCGGCGTGGATCACCGCGGCGTCAGGGGCGAAGGAGGACAGCTGCCCGGTGACCCGATCGTCGAAGCGGGCGCCCAAAGTCACCAACAGGTCGGAGCGCTGCATCGCGGCGACCGCGGCCACGGTGCCGTGCATGCCAGGCATTCCCACATGCTGCGGGTGCGAGTCGGGGAAGGCCCCGCGAGCCATCAGCGTGGTCACCACTGGCGCCCCGGTGAGCTCGGCCAATTCCCGCAACGCCGCGGTGGCGTGGGCCTTGATCACCCCGCCGCCGACGTAGAGGACCGGACGCCGAGCGGTGGCGATCAGCCGGGCGGCCTCACGGATCTGCTTGCCGTGCGGCCGCGTGGTCGGCCGGTAGCCGGGGAGGTCCAGTTCGGGTGGCCAAGCGAAGGACGTCTGCTCCTGCAGTACGTCTTTGGGGATGTCCACCAGCACGGGGCCCGGACGGCCGGTGGAGGCCAGGTGAAACGCCTCGGCGATCGCCCGCGGGATCTCCGCCGGATCCTTCACCAGCATGTTGTGCTTGGTGACGGGCATCGTGATGCCGGTGATATCCGCTTCCTGAAACGCGTCGGTGCCGATCAGCGCCCTGGTCTGCTGACCGGTGATGGCCACCACCGGCACTGAGTCCATGTGCGCGTCGGCCAGCGGCGTAACCAGGTTCGTCGCGCCAGGACCGGAAGTCGCCATGCACACCCCAACCCTCCCGGTGGCCTGCGCATATCCGGTGGCCGCGTGCCCGGCGCCCTGCTCGTGGCGGACCAGCACGTGGCGGAGGATCGTGGAGTCCAGCAGCGGGTCATAGGCCGGCAGGATCGTGCCGCCCGGGATGCCGAACACGGCCTCGCATCCCAGCGCCTCCAGAGACCGCACGAGGGCCTGGGCACCGCTAACCCGTACCGGCGCGCCCACCGGTGGGGCCGGCTTGGGCGGTTGCGCCGGATGCGGGATTTCTCTGGACAAGTCTCTGGGAGTCACAATTGACATGGTCCTGCCTTATTCATCGCTTGTTCGGCCCCGAACATCAAAAAACCCTCGCCGCCCGGTTGGGCTCAAGCGAGGGTCGGCGCGTCGACGTCTGTGATTCTTCAGACGACGCGCCTCTGACGTACGAGGAGAGTGGGGGTCAGCACGTTGCCGACGGTAACGGGCCTGCCCAACACCGTCAACCTCGCGGGAGCCCCTCCCGCATTCTGAGAGCCGGGCACTCAGGTGGACAACAGCGAGACTCCGTCGGCGTGTTGGGACAGACGGACGAGGACATCAGGATTGCTTGTGATCACCAGTGCCTCGAATAACTCCGCGGTAGCCACCACGGCGGCCTCGACCGCGGAACCGGCGCGCGCCCGGCCGCGGAGCTGCGCGGCGCGACGGGCCAGCGGCTCTTCCAGGGAATGCACCAGCGACAGTCCTACCGTGCGGTTCGCCGGCGCGTCCCGCATCCGGTTGCCGCTCAGCGAGTCGATAAGGACGACGGTGGGCACAATCGGCGGCCACAGCCCGCGCTGCCACAGCACAGCGATGCGCGCGGCTGTCCGCCGGTCCCGGCGACCGAGCGCGGTCACCGCACCCGAATCAAGGACCAGGCTCATCTGCGTCGTCTCATCATCCGGGGTCGTCTCGTCAGCCGGGGCGTCGGGCCGGCGGAACGGCCGCAGCGTCAATCCACGCATCGGCCGCTGCCAGCTCGTCAGCCGTGGGTGGTCCGCCGAGTTCCGCTGCGAGCTCAGCCAGATACCGATCCGCCGCAGCGGCCAGTTCTCGCCGGCGAAGCTCTACCCGTACGGCCTGCTGGCTGAGCTCGGAGATCGGCAGTCCTAACTCCTTGACCGCATGGTGGAGATCATCTGGCAGATAGATCTGAACCCGTGGCATGCGCCTACTGTACGCCTATTGGGCCACCGACCGTAGCCCGTCACTATGTGAATGTGACCGACTCCGCCACGGTGACCTTCCGGCTGCCGCTGACCGCGCTGCTCGGCGTGTTCGGCCTGACCGTGTGCATGACCCCGGTCGCCTTCGGCGCACCGGGGTTGCAGGTGCTGTACCTGCTGCCGCTGATCCTGGCGTTCTGGGTGATCCGGACGCGCACCGTGGTCGGCCCCGAAACCATGACCGCATACCGGATATGGGGCACCCGGCGGATTGCCTGGTCCGACGTCGCGGGGCTGCGGGTGGATGATCGGTCCCGGATATGGGCCGTGCTGCACGGCGGGGATGAGGTCGGGTTACCTGCGCTGCGCGCCCGGCACCTTCCGGTACTAGCGGCGATCAGCGGGGGGCGGCTGCCCGCCCCCCTGGCCGAAGCCGGCGAGGAACCGGCACCCGAGGGAAGCGGGCAGCAGTGACGTAGCTGCGCTGACAGACGAGAGTCGTCTGGTCACGGTGGCGCATTCCTTGAGCCGACGTCAGTAACGGTTCACCATCGGCACACCAGTCAGCCCCTACGCTGGCCGACCGTGCGCTCTTCCCTGCCGGGACCAACCGGGCCTGCGGTCGATTTCCGCTTGCGTGGGGTGCGCCGCACGATCTGGATACTGCTCACGGCGGCTGCGCTGCTGTGCGCGTGTTCGGTGACGCCGACTTTTCCGGACCGGGGCACGGCACCTTTTCACCCCAAACTCGAGGTTGGGTCCGAGGCCGGCTCGAGGCCCGAGATCCCAGCGCCGTCCCGGGCGCCGAGCCCGGGCGCACCCGGGCGGCCACCCCCGGGTCCGCCGCAGGGCTGCGCCGATCCGGATCCGCAGGTCGTGGCGACATGCCTGGAACCGATCTCCGCGCTGGTCGTGCTACCGGGCTCCACTCCGGTGGCGCTGGCCGCGGAGCGCACCACTGGCCGGATCTTGCGGGTTCAGCGGCAACGACCGAACAAGGAGTTAGCCGCTCTGACCGTGGACCCTGCCGGCGACGGCGGCCTCACGGGTCTCGCGTTGTCTCCCAGCTACGCCGAAGACGAGTTGATCTACGCCTACATCACCACCCCCGTCGACAACCGCGTAGTTCGGATCGCCCCTGGCGACATACCCAAGCCGGTGCTGGCCGGGATCCCACGGGGTACCACCGGAAATGCCGGCGCGCTCGCGGTGGACTCATACGGAATGCTCCTGGTCGCTACCGGAGACGCCGGCAATCCGGCGGCCGCTGGCGACCCCCAGTCGCTGGCGGGCAAGGTGTTGCGGATCGACACCTTTGGTCATCCCGCGCCGGGCAACCCCGCCGGATCCAAGGTGTTGGTCAGCGGTCTGCACGCGCCGGGCGGGCTGTGTGTCGACCCGCTGACCAAGGAGCTCTGGATCACCGACCGAGTGCCCGACCACGACCTGCTGCACCGGGTCAAACCGGGGCGTCCGTTGGGCCGGGCCGCCTGGACCTGGCCTGGAGGCAGCGGCGCTGCGGGATGCGTGGTCATGATGGGTCGCATCCAGGTCGCGTTCGCCAGTGGGACGCCGATGTTCGCGCTCGGGATCGGGCCGGGGGGCACCTTCCTCGGACCGCCCCTGCAGATCCCGCTGGAGCGCTACGGCCGGGTCTCCGCGGCAGCCCTGAGCCCGGATGCGCGGGTGTTGTGGCTCGGCACGGTCAACAAGACGGGTGCGACCCGGATCTCCAGCGACGACCGCGTCTTCATCCTCCCCGATCTGATAGGCCCAGGTGGAGGCCACGACTAATCCGGTGTGTCGCGTCCCGGTGCCCGGTGCAAGCCACTGGCTTCTCTCTGCTCTATTCCTTCACGAGTGTGAGTACCAACTCCCGCACACGTTGGGCATCAGCCTGGCCACCGGTGGCTCTCATCACGGCGCCGACGATCGCCCCGGCGGCTGCTACCTTGCCGCCGCGGATCTTTGCTGCGATATCAGGTTGTGCCGCAAGGGCCTGCTCGATGGCAGCGGCCAACGCGGAGTCGTCCGAGACCACGGCCAGGCCACGGGTGACGACGATGTCGTCCGGCTCGCCCTCGCCGGCGAGGATCCCGTCGACGACCTGGCGGGCCAAGGTGCTGGTCAGCGTGCCCGCTCCGACCAGCGCGATCACCCGGGCTACCTGTTTCGGGGTGATGGGCAGTTCAGTGAGCTCCACACCGCGGGAGTTGGCCTGTTGGGTGAGATAGGCCACCCACCAGGACCGAGCCTCGTCGGGCGGTGCTCCCGCGTCGACGGTGGCCGCGATGAGCTCCAGCGCGCCGGCGTTGACCAGATCGCGCAATTCGGGATCGGACAGGCCCCACTCGGCCTGCATCCGGGTCCGGCGCTGCCAGGGCAGCTCGGGAAGGGTGGACCGCAGCCGCTGCACCCACTCGTCGCTGGGAGTGATGGGTAACAGATCCGGCTCCGGGAAATACCGGTAATCCTCCGAGGTCTCCTTCCGGCGCCCGGGCGATGTGGTGCCGCTGGCCTCGTCAAAATGCCGGGTCTCCTGCACGATGACATCGCCAGAAGCCAACACCGCGGCCTGCCGGCACATCTCGAAGCGCACCGCGCGCTCCACCGAACGCAGCGAATTGACGTTCTTGGTCTCGGTCCGGGTACCGAAGGTGAACGAACCCCGCGGCATCAACGAGACGTTGGCGTCGCAGCGCAGCGACCCCTGATCCATCCGCACATCGGAGACGCCAAGCGCCCGCAGCAGGTCGCGAAGTGCGGTGACGTAGGCGCGGGCGATCTCAGGCGCGCGGGCGCCGGCGCCTTCAATCGGCTTGGTCACGATCTCGATCAGCGGAACGCCGGCGCGGTTGTAGTCGAGCAGGGAATGGCTCGCGCCGTGGATCCGACCGGTTGCGCCGCCGACGTGCAGCGACTTGCCGGTGTCCTCCTCCATGTGTGCGCGCTCGATGTCGACGGTGAACGTCGAGCCGTCTGCTAGTTGCACGTCCAGCGAGCCGTGCACCGCGATCGGCTCGTCGTACTGGGAGGTCTGAAAGTTCTTGGGCATGTCGGGGTAGAAGTAGTTCTTCCGGGCGAACCGGCACCAGGGCGCGATCGAGCAGTTCAACGCCAGCCCGATTCGCATTGCCGACTCCACCGCGACGCGATTGAGCACCGGCAGTGAGCCTGGTAGCCCCAGGCACGTCGGACAGACCTGGGTGTTGGGCGGCGTCCCGAATACGTTGACGCAGCCGCAGAACATCTTGGTCGCGGTGGAGAGCTCGACGTGCACCTCGAGCCCGAGCACCGGCTCGAAACGCTCCAGTACCTCGTGGTAATCCATCAGCGCAGCGGTCATCGGGCCGCTACCTCCAAATCAGGCACCCGGCACGACAGCGGGCCACCATCGGCAGCATTACGGGCCAACTCGTAGGCCGCAGCCACCCGGTAGGCCCGGTCGTCAGCCAAGGCGGGCGCCATCACCTGCAGACCGACTGGCAGGCCATCGTCGTCAGAAAGCCCGGCCGGCACCGACAACGCCGCATTACCCGCCATGTTGGCCGGTATTGTGCACAGGTCCGACAGGTACATCGCCAACGGATCGGCCACCCGCTCACCGAGACGGAACGCGGTGGTCGGGGTGGTCGGCGAGATGAGCACGTCCACCCGCTCGAAGGCCGCATCGAAGTTCCGGATGATCAGCGTGCGAACCTTCTGGGCCTGGCCGTAGTAGGCGTCGTAGTACCCGGCCGACAGCGCGTAGGTACCGAGCATGATCCGCCGCTTGACCTCGGGCCCGAAACCGGCCTCACGGGTCAGCGACATGACCTCCTCGGCGCTGCGGGTACCGTCGTCTCCCACCCGCAGCCCGTAACGCATGCCGTCGAAGCGGGCCAGGTTCGAGGAGCACTCGCTGGGTGCGATGAGGTAGTAGGCCGGCAACGCATGGTCGAATGCCGGGCAGGACACCTCGACGATCGCAGCGCCCAACTCACGCAGCCGACTCACCGCGGTGTCGAAAGCACGCAGCACCCCCGGCTGGTATCCCTCTCCGCGGAATTGGCTGACCACGCCGATCCGAACCCCGGCCAGGTCACCGGTGGCGCCCGCGCGCGCCGCCTGCACCACCGGCGGCACGGGCGCGTTGATCGACGTGGAATCCAGCGGGTCATGCCCGCCGATCAGCTCGTGCAGCAACGCCGCGTCGAGCACCGTGCGGGCCACCGGACCTCCTTGGTCCAGGCTGGAGGAGAACGCCACCAGGCCATACCGGGAGACCCCACCGTAGGTAGGTTTGACTCCGACGGTGCCGGTCACCGCGCTGGGCTGGCGGATCGAGCCACCGGTGTCGGTACCGATTGCCAGCGGTGCTTCGAAAGCTGCCACTGCTGCTGCCGACCCGCCACCGGATCCGCCGGGGACCCGGTCGAGGTCCCACGGGTTACGGGTGGGTCCGTAGGCAGAGTTCTCCGTCGAGGACCCCATGGCGAACTCGTCCATGTTGGTCTTGCCCAGGATCACCACGCCCGCCTCCCGCAGCCGGCGGGTGACCGTGGCGTCATAAGGCGGCCGCCAGCCCTCCAGGATCCGCGAGCCGCACGTGGTCGGCATGTCCACCGTGGTGAACACGTCTTTGAGTGCCAGGGGAACGCCGGCCAGCGGCGAAGCCGGAGGATCCCCGCGCCGCAGGCCGTCGTCCACAGCGGCGGCGGCCACGAGTGCACCCTCGCTATCTAGGTGAAGAAAGGCGTGCAGCGCGGGATCCACGGCAGCGATTCGGTCAAGGTGTGCCCTGGTCACCTCAACCGCGGAGAGCTCGCGAGTGTGAATCCGCCCGGCCAACTCGGCGGCGGGCAACTGGGTCAGCGACGTCGGGGAGATCATGACTCATCCAGGATTCGCGGCACCCTGAACCGGCCGTCCTCCGTGGCATAGGCGCCCGATAGTGCCTTCTGTTGGGTCAATCCGGCGTGCGGCACGTCCTCGCGGAACACATCGGTCAGCCCGACCGCGTGTGTGGTGGGCGGGATGTCATCGGCCGCGACCTCGCTGACCCGAGCGACCGAAGCCAAGATCACCTCAAGCTGGCCGGCGAACAGGTTGAGCTCCTCCTCGGTGACGGCCAGCCGGGCGAGGCGGGCGAGGTGGGCGACCTCGTCACGCGAGATGGTGGGCACGCGGACTCCTGAAGTGCTTGTGAGGTTGCTGACCCGGCGAGTCTAGCCTCGGCACTGTCATGGGGCGGCCAGCCCGGCTGCATGCTGGAGGACGCGATATCCACCTCACTCTGTCACAATCGGCGACCGGCGACCGGACGGGCTCGGCGGCCTGCGTCTTAAATGGAGGTTCTGCATGAAGTCGGCTCGGCGGATGCGCAGGCGCGGCGGCGGATGTCCTTTCTGATCCGGGTTCAGCTGCCGGACCGCCCTGGCGCGCTCGGTGCGGTGGCGACCGCACTTGGCAAGGTGGGGGTTGACATCCTCAGCCTGGACGTCGTCGAGCGGAGATCGGGCGTCGCCATCGATGATCTCGTCGTAGAGCTTCCTTCCGGCCGGTTACCGGACGTGTTGATCACCGCGGCGGAGTCGGTCGAGGGCGTCGAAGTGGATGCTGTCCGCCCATGGGCAGGTGTCCTGGACACTCACCGCGAGCTCGAGCTGGTGGAAGACGTCGCCGCCGATCCAGCGCACGGCTTGCAGACCTTCACCGACGGAGTGCCTAAGATCATCCGTGCGGGCTGGGCGATCGTGCTCACCACGACGCAGGGCAAACCGCACCGGGTCACCGCCTCATTCGCCGCACCGGAAACTGTCGTCGCCGATCTGCCCTGGTGGCCGCTGCGCCGGGCCACGGTCTTGGATGGCGAGGAACCCTGGGTCCCACAGCCGTGGCGCGAGCTCGGCACGGAACTGGCGGCCACCCCGCTGGGCGGCTCCGAGCGGGTCCTGCTGATAGGCCGTCCTGGCGGACCGATGTTCCGCGCCGCAGAAGTTGCCCGTCTGGAACATCTGGCTGGAATCGTCGCAGTGGTGCTTCGCAACTGAACCTTGAATGAAGTGTTGTGATCGGTACGGCGGGAAAGGACCGGAGGGACTAGTTCACGCTCCATTCGTTGGCATTCCAGGTGATGCCATCCAAAGCTGGACGATAGACGTTTTCGATGTTATTCCTGTAGGCCCACATGATGGGTACCTGAAATAGCGGGAGTGACACCAGATCATCGGCGAGAAGCCGATCTGCTTTCGTCAAAGCATCAGTCTGCACGGACTCGGCGTACTGTGTCTCCGCGAGGTCCAGCACGGTGTCGAGGACAGGGCTTGCGTAGTGCTGGTGGTTGAGCTTGCCTTTAGTCGCATAGCGGTCAGCCAAAGACCACACTGGGGACGTGCGCGCGCTCGTTGCCAGGGCGACATCGAACCGGCCGCGGGCGAGGACATCGTCCACACCGACCGGCGTGGCCCCGTCGGCGATTTCCATTCCGGCCTGCCGACATTGCGTCCTGATCAGTTCAACTTCCCGCGAGTGAGCCGGCGAACCATCATGGGTGATAGAAAAGGCGAGCTGCTGACCCGCCCGGGAGTAAACGCCGTCGGATCCCAGTATCCAACCCGCCCGCTCCAGGGTTACCTGCGCTTTCTGTGAGTCCGCAACCATCTTGTCCGAGTAGAGATCCACATAGGCGGCCTCGCCCGGGAAGAAGGTAAGGCTGCCCAGCGGCTGAGTGTCCGGCCGCACACCCCGGACCAGCTCGTCGTCGACCAGTTTGTTGCGATCGATACATTGGGCGAAAGCGGTCCGAATGACCGGATCCTTGAATAGTGGGCTCGTGAGATTGAGGTCCAGGTGTTCGAAGGCCGCACCGCCGTGGGCCTCGAATGTGACGCCCCGGCCCGACAGTTCCCGCAGCCGATCGGCCAGCAGCGGATCGGCCGGCAACTGCAAGACACCGAACTGCCCGCTCGCCACGCCCTGCACCGCGGCAGCGCCATCTGCGACGGACGTGAGTACGATCGCCGCTGGCCCACCGGGGTTGCCCGGCCAGGCCTTGTTGCGGGTCAGCACAGTCTGTTCGTTGGACGTCGAGCCGTCGAACTGGTAGGGGCCCGACGCCGGCATCGTCTTGGCGTTGAAACCGGCCCATTTGCTGTTCCAGAAATCACCGGCCTTTTTCAGCTCATCCGGCGGCGACGTCGGTCCCAGTGCGGTGATATCTGCAATCCCGGTATCCCGCTCAAGAACATGCGCGGGGAGGATCGCGTGCTGGAGATAGTTCCGGCGCCAATCAGCGTAAGGCGATCGGTAGGTCTCCACGAAAGTATATTCGTCACGACACTCAGCGGTAGTGCGATCCAATCCACGCGTGGTCGCCGGCGTGAAGTACGGCGTGGAGCCGCTGCCCGCGAGCCAGGCCAGGTAGAAATCCCTGCAATTCCACGGCTGCCCGTCCGACCATCGCACGGTGGGTTTGATCTTGTACGTGACAACTTGGGGATCTTTCGATGTCAACTCGACTGAAACCAGCACGTCGGAGTTGAGCAGGAGCTTACCGTTACCGTCGACGATGAACGGGTCTGCAAGCACCTGGTTGAGCACCAGATCATTGTCCGGGTTGTATTTCGATTGGGCTGTCGTGTTGTTATACGCGGAGAACGGCGCACCGTGCGCAACCACCACTGTGGGGCCCGGCGGTATTTTGGGGGCACGATATGACCCGTCCCCGTTGTCACCACGCGCTTGCGTGTTCACGGGCCCACCGCCATCGGGACGGTCGGTTCCCCTGGCCGCCACACAACCGGCAACCACGAGAACAAGACAGACGATTCCCACCAGCAGGTTCAGCAGAAGCCGAGATTTCCCCGTCACAGACGGCCTCTGGCGTGTCATGGGCGAAGCTGCCAGCGAGCCGAGCCGTCGAGGGGACCTTCCAGCGGCGTGCCCGGAGCCACGTCGGGCAACTGGCTGGTGGTGATCAGCAGCGATGCCGGCTGGTAGAGCGGGATTGTCACGGCGCGCTCCCACAACGCCGTCTCCACGGTGGGACTGACGGTGTCCGCCGGGTCGTTCTGGGTGAGCGCCCGCTCGATCATCGGCTGCAGGGCCAGATCGCAGAACTGCGCCGGGTTGGGGGGCGCCGGCGCCGACCTGGCCGGCACCACCAACGGGCAGCCGTACCAGGATTCCATCTGGGTGGCAGGGTGACCGGCCGCGGGCTGCGGCAGCACTGCAATATCAACCCCGGCGGTGTCAACGCCTGGAGTTGTCACCGCTGAAGCGCTCTGCTGAACGGTCCCGCCACCAGGCACGGCTGCGCCGACGCTCGGGCCGAGCTGGACGCCGAAGAGCTCGTCGGGATCGACCTCCCGCAGCTCGGCGCCGATCCCAGCGGTCCGGAGCTGATCGACCACCCGGGCAGCGAGTGTCCCGTACGGCTCACGGTTCGCCGGCGCCGCGACCACCAGCCGCAGCGGCTGGCCGGCGCGTTCCCAACCGGCCGCTCCCCGCGTGTAGCCGGCAGCGGTGAGCAGCCGGCGGGCGGTGTCCGGATCCGGCGCCACCGGGACGCCGGCAGCCGGCGCGCTGGGGTGGTAGCCCGGCACGGACGGGGCGAGCACTTGGGAGTCGGCCTGCAGCGCGGAGGAAGGTCCGCTGGCAACCCCGGTGGCGATCAGCGCGGGGCGGTCCAGCACCGCGGCCACCGCGGTACGCATCCGCTGATCGCTCAGCACCCGGCTGGCCGGGCGCAACAGCACCGAGACGAGCACCGGCTGCGGCACCACGACCGGGCTCACATCAAGATTCGCCGCGCGCAGCAGCGACTCGGTGATGGCATCGGGACGGCCGAACAGGGCACCCTGCACACCACCGCTGCGCAGCGCATCGATCACGGCCGCCTCGCTGCCCTGCCGGAACCGGATCCGACCAAGCTCCGTCGGGGTGTCCCAGTACCGGTCGTTGCGTTCCAGCACCATCTCACCGCGGGATCGGTCGACCGAGGTCATCGCGAACGGACCTCCGGAGACCGGAATGCCCTCGTCGAGCGCCTTGCTCCAGCCGCCCGGCGCATCCTTGAGTAGATGCGCAGGTAGCAGGTTGTGAAACAGGGTGCGCCAGCCCGCGTAAGGTCGGTGAAAGATCACCTCGGCGGTCTTGCCGCCGTCCCGGGAGATCACCTGGTCGATCAGCTGGTAGCCGGCTGAGTCGACTGCTCCCGGCTGGGTCCGCATCTGGGCGGCGAGATACCCGAAGTCCTCAGCAGCGATGGGGGTGACGTCCGACCACTGCGCGTTGCGCCGGATCCGGTAGGTGATAGTGAACGGTGCAGTATTCGTTATCTCGGCAGAGGTGAGGAGTGCCTGGTCGAGCACCCACTGCCCGGTCGGTTTCTGGTGAAACGCCGAGGGCAGCAGTAGGCCGGCGACCGCCTCCGAGACCGGCGTCAGGTCCGCCAGGGTGTGCGGGTTGAAACCGCCGATCAACTGGTCCACCCCGAGCACCACCTCCCGGGGTGGCGGCGGCGCGTCCGGCGAGCTTGCGGCCGGGCGAGGTGCCACCCGGGGGTGGGGCTGCGGGGTGCAGGCGACGATCGCGGCACCGGCGAGCAGCGCCGTCACCACCTTGTGCGCGCGACCCGGCCTCCTCACGGGCGACATGCTGCCGCAGGGCGCTCCTCCGAGCGTTGGCCGGGGTCCTTCATCTGGTGCGCCCGGCTAAGCCCGGGCCACCCGATCCCGGGCGCGCCGACGGGCGCGCTGCGTGGCGTCGAGAATCACCTTGCGCACCCGGACCACGTCCGGAGCGACCTCGACGCACTCGTCAGAGGCGCAGAACTCCAGTGCTTCCTCCAACCCGAGGATCCGCGGCCGGGCCAGCCGCTCGAGTTCCTCGCCGGTGGAGGAGCGCACGTTGGTGAGTTTGCGCTCCCGGCACACGTTGATGTCCAGGTCCTCGGCGCGGGGATTCTCGCCGACCACCATCCCGGCGTAGACCGCCGCGCCGGGCTCCACGAAGAAGGTGCCCCGATCGGCCAGCTGCGCCAACGCGTACCCGGTGACCACTCCGGAGCGGTCGGCGACCAGTGATCCAGCGCGGCGGGTGCGTAGCTCCCCGGCCCACGGGCGGTAGCCGTCGAAGACGTGGTGGGTGATGCCGGTACCTCGGGTGATGGTGAGAAACTCGGTGCGAAAGCCGATCAGCCCACGGGAGGGCACCGTGAACTCCAGGCGCACCCAGCCGTCCCCGGACGTGGCGCCGAGCTGTTCGGCCCGGCCCTTGCGGGCGGCCAGCAGTTGGGTCACCGCACCGACGTGCTCCTCCGGTGCATCCACTGTGAGGTGCTCGAATGGCTCGTGCCGGGTGCCGTCCACGATGCGGGTGACGACCTGGGGTTTGCCCACGGTGAGCTCAAAGCCCTCTCGCCGCATGGTCTCCACAAGGACGGCGAGCGCCAGCTCACCGCGACCTTGCACTTCCCAGGTGTCCGGCGAGTCGGTCGGCGAGACCCGGATGCTGACGTTGCCGACCAGCTCGGCGTCCAGCCGGTTGCGCACCAAACGGGCGGTGAGCTTACGGCCCCCACCACGGCCCGCCAGCGGGCTGGTGTTGATCCCAATCGTCATCGCGATCACCGGCTCGTCCACGGTGATCCTCGGTAGCGGGCGCGGATCGTCGAGGTCGGCGAGGGTGTCCCCGATGGTGATCTCCGCGATTCCCGCGATGGCGATCAGGTCGCCGGCCTTGGCGCTGGCCGCCGGGACCCGATCCAGCCCTTCGGTGCGCAGCAGTTCGGTGATGCGTACCGGCCGGATCGAGCCGTCTTCGCGGCACCACGCCACCGTCTGGCCCTTGTGCAGCCGCCCGGCTCGGACCCGGCATAGTGCGATCCGGCCCAGGAAACTCGAGGCATCGAGGTTGGTGACGTGCGCCTGCAGCGGTGCCTGCGCGTCACCGGCGGGCGGCGGCACATGCTGGAGGATGACTTCGAAGAGCGGGGCGAGATCCTCGGCGTCCGGCATCTCGCCATCGCGCGGGCGGTTCAGGCTGGCGCGTCCGGCTCGGGCGCTGGCGTAGAGCACCGGCATGTCCAGGACTGCCTCACCGGCATCCGTCCCCAGGTCGGCGGCGAGATCAAGCAGCAGGTCGTGGGTCTCCTCGACCACCGCCTCGATCCGGGCATCCGACCGGTCGACCTTGTTCACTACAAGCACCACCGGCAGGTGCGCGGCCAGCGCCTTGCGCAGGACGAAACGGGTCTGCGGCAACGGACCCTCGCTGGCGTCGACGAGCAGCAGCACACCGTCCACCATGGACAGCCCACGCTCGACCTCGCCGCCGAAATCGGCGTGTCCTGGGGTGTCCACCACGTTGATGGTGACGGGGCCCTCCGGTGCGGACCACGGGAGCGCGGTGTTCTTGGCCAGGATCGTGATGCCCTTCTCCCGCTCCAGATCACCGGAGTCCAGTACCCGGTCCAGCTCGGTGCGCCCGGCAACGGCGCCGGACTGGCGCAACATGGCATCGACAAGCGTGGTCTTGCCATGATCGACATGCGCGACGATGGCCACATTGCGCAGGTCTGTGCGCATGCGGGCGGGGGCGGCGGTGGGCACGCGGTTGACTCCTCAATGGATGTCGGGGTACCTCAAGGCTACCTGGGGCCGCTCAGGCGGCCGTTACGCTGGGCCTTCAGCAGCGCTGCGAGATCGGGCAGGACGACGCGGTCGGCCTCCAGCCAGTCCAGCTCAGCCAGCCCCGTGAGATCCACCCACCGCAGCGCGGCATGCTCGACAGGGACCGGGGTCGCGTCCAGCTGGGCCAGCCGCGCGATATGGACTCGGAGTGTGGTGCCCCCGGGTAGCGGCACGTCGGGCCCGAGCTGTTCACCGGGCACGACCTCGACGGCGAGCTCTTCGCGGCACTCCCGGATCAGCGCCTCCGCAGCGCTCTCCCCGGGCTCAACACGCCCGCCCGGCAGCTCCCAGCGACCCGCCGTTTCCGGTGGGAATGCCCGCCGCTGGGCGAGCACCCGGCCATCGCGGACCAACGCCACTGCGACCACCAGTGGGCCATCTTGCTGGTGCTCGGCGGGGATGGCGCTGCGAGACACCGGGTTGGCAGCACTTGATGGGCGGCCGACCGGCCAGTGCACCTCGAAACGGGCACCGCCGTCGGGCGCTCGGCCGACCCGCACGTTGCCGCCGTAGCGGCGCACCGTCTCGGCAACCAGGGCCAGTCCGAGCCCGGTGCCGCCAGTGCCGCGGTCCCGATCTTCCTGCACTCGGTGAAAGCGCTCGAACACCAGCCCGCGGTGCTCGAGGGGCACGCCGTCGCCGTCGTCGTCGACCAGCACCCGTATCTCGGCCGGGCCGGGCAAGACCATCACTCGTGCGCTGCTCCGGGCATGCCGGAGGGCGTTGGCGAGCAGGTTGTCCAGCACCCGGGCCACGTCGCTGGGCGCCGCGTGCAGCACTGCCGGCGCGGTCGCGGTCACCCGCACCACGACCGCTCCGCGAGCCACGCGACCGGCCGCGTCGCGGGCCATCTCGGCGAGGTCCACCGCTTGGGTGATCAGCGGCTTCCCCGCGTCGGACCTGGCAAGCTCCAGCAGGTCATCAAGCAGGACGGACAACCGCTGCGCCTCGGTGGCGATGTCCTCCAACGTCGCTCCGGCGAGGTTCGGATCCGGGTGCGCTACCGCTACCTCGGCCTGCGCGCGGATCGCCGCGACCGGCGAGCGCAGCTCGTGCGCGGCATCCCCGGTGAACTGCCTGAGCCGCTGGACCGCTGCGTCCCGGCGACCCAGAAGATCGTTGAACGCCTCAGCCAACGCCCGCAGCTCATCGCGCGCCGGCGGCAGCGGCAACCGCTCCCCCGCCGGCAGTTCTGTCGCCGCGTCACGGAGCCGGGCCACCGGCCGCAACGCGAACCGGGCCGCCACCCATCCTGCTGCCCCCATCGCCAGCGCTGCGAGCACCGCGGCCACCACGAGGGCCACGGCGGTGCGCCGCACCAGCGCCTCATAGGCAACCGACTCGGCGGTGGCCACGACCAGCCTCGGTGTGCCATCCGGCGTGCTCACCACTCGCCCCGCCCAGCGAGTGGGCTGGTCTGCCCCGGACGTTGACCGCGTTTCGGATGTCCATACGGCCTGTCCGGCCAGTAAACGGCGGATATCCCGTGCGGACAGCGATGTGGGCCCACCGCCGTCAACAGGGGTTCCGGCCCGGTCCAGTACCCGAACCCGGACCTCCGCGCCGGGTCCAGGCAGCTGCGGTGCTGGGCGTCCAGCCACCACAGCGGGCGTGACGGCGCTCACCGCCGTGGTCAGCTCACTGTCCAATGCTCGCGTCAGCGTTCGGGCCACCACCGCCGTCGAGGCTTTGGCCAGTAAGAGAAACAACACCAAACCAGCCAGCGTGACCACCGCCGCGACCCGGATCGGCAACGGGCGGTCCACCCACAGTCGCCGTGGCACCGTCACGGGCCGTCCTGCGCACTGACCGCATAGCCATGTCCCCGAACTGTCTGCAGCACACCACCGGCCCCGACCGCGTCGAGCTTGCGGCGCAGGTAGCCGACGTAGACCTCCACGGCGTTGCGGCTAGCGGCCTGCTCATCGCCCCACGCGGCGCGCAGCAGTTCGTCTTTGCTCATCACACTGCCGGTCCGGCGACCCAACGCCAGCAGGACCGCAAACTCCCGGGGGGACAGCTGTACCGGTCGACCAGCCCACGTCACTCGCCGCCGAGCGGAGTCGATCACCAGCTGTCCCAGGGTTAGCACCGCCTCCGGGCGGCCCTTGACGTGCCGGCGCAACACGGCCCGCAGCTGCGCTAGCAGCACCACGAACGAGAAGGGTTTGACGAGGTAGCCGTCAGCGCCAAGGTCCAGCCCGTCGGCCTGATCGATCTCGCCGTCCTTGGCTGAGACGAGCAGCACGGGAGTGCCCACACCGGCCGCCCGCAGCCGTTCCAGCACCCGGTAGCCGGACAGCCCCGGCAACATGATGTCCAGCAACACTGCATCGAAACTGCCGGTGAGCGCCGCGCGCAGGGCACTGGGCCCATCGGCTGCGGTGACGACCTGCATTCCCTCGGCGCGCAGCCCCCGCTCCAACGCGCGCCGAACCCCAGGCTCGTCATCAACCACCAGCACCCGCGCACCCACCCTCCCCACCATCCTCCCTCCCCACCCAGTGCCCGACATGGAGACATATCGGGGTTATCCACCGTCCCGTTGCCCCGATATGTCTCCATGTCGGGCGTAGGGTGCTTGGGTGGCTACTGAGGATGATGTGCAGATCGACGTCGAGACCGTTGTGCGGATGGTGACTGATGAGGGGGCGCTGGACGAGGATGGCATCCGGTTCGTACTCGATGCGCTGACCGCAGCGACCGACAGTGCATTGGGCTTCCTATCCGGCCGGATCGAGTGCCACACCGCGCACGGTGGTGCCGTCGAACCACGACTTTCTGCGCTGCGCGCACAGGCTCGCAGTCGGGAGGAGAAGGCCGCCGTCGCGCTCGTTGCGGCGCGGGCCGCCGAAGGCGCCGGGGATTCCGCGACCGCCCGCGACCTGATCAACGACGCGTTATACGTGCGCCCCGGCCTGGAGCCGGCGTTGCATGACGGCGCGCAATACGCCGCGGCACGCGGAGACTACGTCACAGCCGATAGGTATCTACGGCGCGCTGAGCAACAGAGCCCGCTTGGGCCGGGGCTCAGCGAGGCCATCGCCGCGACCGGTACTGCTGGAGACGTCGGGCGCAACAGCCCGTGCCCGTGTGGGTCCGGCCGTAAGTTCAAGGCCTGCTGCTTACGCGACGCGCTCCCTGCTCTGAGCGCGCGAGCCCAGCTCGTCTACGCGCTGCTGGGTACCTACGCCGAGCGCGCTCCCGGGCTCGAGACGATCACACCGCTGATCGAGCGAACCGAGAACGCTCAACAGTATGCAATGGTCTTGCTAGACCTCGCCCTGTTCCAGGGCGGCCTGGCGGACAGGTTCCTCGCCGCCCGGGGTCACTGGCTTCGCTCGGACGAACGCGAGCTCATCGAGGATTGGCGCCGGATCCCGGTGACGCTCTACGAAGCACTCGATGTCCAGCCGGACACAAGCGTCACGCTGCGGGCACTGCCGGACGGCGAGCCGATCCGCCTCCCCGACAAGCTGTTCTCGCAGTCCGCGCAGCGGTTGGACCTGTTCTGCGGACGGGTGCTACACGACGGCTCCAAGCCTCGCCTGTTCGCGGTGCCCGTCCAGGTACCCCGTCAGCGCCGCCGCGAGCTGGCTGGTCTTCTCGCATCTGACCCACCGCCGGAAAAGATCGCTGATTTTCTCGCTCCGGAACCGCCGATCCAGTTCCGCAACAGTGACGGTGAGGACCTGCACGAGTGCAATGTCACCTACCAGGTGCCCCACCCGCAGCAGACCTTCGACCAACTCGCCGAACGGCTGACCCGGATCGGGGAGGATATGATCGCCTGGCACCGGGACCTGTCTGACGGGCGGGTACTGAACCTTGGGCTGATCGAACGCGCCGGCGAGAAGTTCACGCTCACCGCGAACTCTCCGGCCCGGCTCAGCGACCTTGAAGCCCAGCTACGCGAGGTAGCTCCG
>DASYMC010000234.1:0-1690 GCA_036009255.1 Pseudonocardiaceae bacterium | reverse complement strand
CTTTGGTGCTAGCGCCGAGTGCTCGGATGGCGTGTACAGCTTCAGCCCACACTTCGCAGGCACCTGTTCGGCACATGGAGGTGTCGCAATGTGGTTGGCACGATGACGCAGATATTCAAGCCGGAACCTCAGGTGGTCGGCGTCGGCGGGATCATCCGTTCGGCGGTCGGCGACCAGAACGATCCGAATTGGTCGCGCTCGCGGACGTGGAATCTGTGCGGCAGCCGCAACAGCGATGACGTCTACCTCGCGCCGCGCCGTGAGATGCACAGGGTGAAGCTGTCGTTGCATGGCACGTGGTGGCGGCTCGCGCTCACGGAGTCCGTGGCTAAGGGCTTGCCGGAGGGCCATAACCGGCTGCTGCACAAGTGGTCACCGACGCCGGAGCGGTGGCCGGGATGGCGGCACGCGGCCACGGTGCGGGTGCCGCATTCCAGCCTCCAGCCGGGCTGGCCGGAGCCGACGGCGAAGCCTCGCCCGGTGGAGTTGGTCCGGCCCCTGCATCCGGGATATGAGCTACGTTTCGATCTGCTGCTCGGAGCGCCGGGCGGCGCCGAGCTGGCCGTCTCCGGCGCGTCGGAGATCGGCCAAATGGCTCTGCCCAGCAGGGGACTGCTCATTGTGCTAATGCACGAGGTCGCGGTCGACGACGCCGAGGAACAGAGGCTTGCCGAGCAGCGCCGCAATATGCTGGCCAGCTACACTGAATTCACCGGCCCGGTCTCCCGGGCTACTGGGTGGGCGTGGTCATCGACCGTAGACGGTGTTCCGGCGCTGACCGACATGGGCACGGTGAGCACCGCGAGGTAACTGTCTACGCACGGGTGCATCCACCCGGGCACAGTCACCAACGTTAAGGCTAAGGGATAATCCAGGTCCCCTATCTACCGCCGGTGCCCCGAGGACCGGTAGCGCAGCGCTAGTGGCTTGTCGGTCAGTGCCCGCACCTCGATGGCGGTGCCCGGTATACGGGTCCAGGTGAGCGACACGGCAGTTTCTTGGCCATCTACCGTTATGGCGTACTAAGGTTGCCGCACTCGCCCAGGCACGTAAGGCTGCCCGGCATGAACTTGTCCCCGTTTCCGCTCATGCCCGTCATGGGCATGGGATAGACGCTCACCCTGGAGCTGCACACCGGACAGCGCAATAGCTGCTTCCGCTTGCGGAACTCGTGCGTGGTGTACGACTGTCCGTCGGGGTAGGCGACTTTGAACCTGCCAGGGCCGAACTGCTCGATTCGCCATTCAGATACATCGGTCATCAGGGCGCCTCCTCATGTGGTGGTGGGCGTCATCCTGCCTTCGTCATTGGGGACTATCCCGCCGGGCCGGCCCGCCGGCCGGGATCTGGGTGGGCGGCGAAGTCCGCGAGATAGATCACCCGGCAGTCCTCGCACGGCGGTCCGGGTGGCGGCTGGTCGTACCGGCGGGTGTCGGTGGCCAGCAGAGCGCCGCAGCGCGCTGTGCGCCCGCCTAGCGGGTGGTCCAGCAAGTGCACCACCGCGATCCGGCGAGACAGCCCAGCGCGCCGACGAGCGGATCACCGGGCGTTCCGAGCGCGGTAGCACTGCGGGCAAACCTGAGCCGGATCAAGCGGTCTACCGGGCAGCGCCGGACCGCCCAGCGGTAGCGCGCGCGGCACGAACTCCACCCCGCAGTCGGAGTGCACGCTACGAGTCACCGTCGAATAG
>DASYMC010000233.1:0-3813 GCA_036009255.1 Pseudonocardiaceae bacterium | reverse complement strand
CGCGCAGCGGCGGGTGACATCGCTGATGAGGGTCTCCAGCGCGTCGGGTAGCTCGTGATCGGTGTGCTGAGCCAGGAAGCCGGCGAAGTCCGTGGGGTCACGTCCGGTGTTGATCGCCCTCAGCAGGCTCGCCGCGGAGACGGTCCAGACCCGGTCCGCGGTGTGCTCGGCGTAGCCAGCCAGCACAAGCTGATCACCACTGGAGAGGGCACCGGTGGCGACGACGTCGAGATTGGGCAGGACCTTCAATCCCTGGGTGTTGTTGTCGCCGGTGGGCCGCTGGTAGATGTCGGTCAGGCCGAGGGCGTAGCGGCCAAGCGCGGTGAGCCGGATCGCCCGCAGGCCGTCGTAGCGGCTCAGCGCGTCCAGATCGTCTCCGCCCCAGTTGTCCTGGAAGTCGTCTCGTGCGCCGGTGGGATGGACGTAATCGAGGTCAAGCAGTCCCAGCGTGCCGGCGTATTCGAACAACACCGCCAGGGTGTAGCGGCCTTCGAGGATCTCCCACCGGTGAAAGCCGTCGTAGCCGAGGCTGCCGTAATGAGCATCGACGAGGTAGAGCTTCCACAGCGCCATCTCGTTGCGGGCGATCGTGGGGCTCATGTTGCCCCGTCGCATGGTGGCGAACAGGGCGGCCACGCTGATCCACTCGTCGGCTGGGCAGCTCACCAGGGCGGCAGCGACCACCTGACGGCGGGTCTTGGCCGAGGTGAGCACGTTGCGAGCGCGCTGGCCCTTGATCTCCTCGATCCGGCTGAACTCGTCAATGAGCGCGTGGGTGAGCCAGCGCTGCCACAACTGGCGGATCACCTCGGCGGCTGGTTTGCGCAGTGCGGTGCATCCCTTCACGGTCAGCTTAAGCCGCCCGCCTTCGATCTTGGCGAGTCCACCAGCCTGGACCAGCAGCGGCCACGCGAATGACGCGATCGGCTCGTCACGGTAGAAGTCGCCGTGCGCGAGATGCGAGCCCACGGTGTAGACGGTCGCCGCCGAGGGGCGATGGGTCTTCTCGCTGCACCGCAGCTCGCCCGCCGCGCACAGCTCCAGCACGGTACGCAGGTTAAGCAGGGCTTCCGGCTCGGTCAGCCGCGTCGGGTGCTCCCCGACCGCGCCAAACGACCCGGTGTCGCCGGCGTTCACACCCGTGCCCTCCGCTATGTCAGCCAATGACGGTACGCCTCGATCCACTCCGCACCGCCTGGCGAAGACGCCGACAACGGCAGATCAAGGATCGGGATGCGCTGCCGCCACCGGCCACGAGAGCAGATCGCCACGATCTGGTCGTCATCGCCCATGTCGATACCCGCGACGGTGACATCGACCCCCAGCACCTCGGTCTGGAACGGCACTTCGAGGTACTCGTCGATCATGGTATAGAAACCAGTAACGCACTCGCTGTCGTTGTAGCAGTCGACCGTCGCCTCCGCGGCCATGGCCTCAAGCTCTGTGCGACTCGGCGACCTCACGGCGCAGAGGGTAGCGGGACGCCAACCACGCACCCCGTCGGCCACGCATCGGCTACCCGCGACAGTCCCGAGATCCACTCCGCTGCCTGCCCCACCGCCCAGGAGACAAACGGTTCGCAAAGTGACACATCGGCCAGCCCAACACCGCACGTCAACGGCAAGAGCGGAGCCACTTACCGCCTACTCGTACTTCACGCAAGCGGCTGACCTGCTGCTTTGTCACACCGTAGCGTTCGCCGGCCATAAGTGCGCACCGAGACCGAGGGGGATCGTCCGAGGAGCCCGCGCAAGCGCCTCGAGGAGAGCGACATCGCTGAGCTAATCACCGCTTATCGCGACAGCGCCACCTCCCTCGCCGCTACCCACGACGTGAGCCTCCGGAGCGCCAACCCCCTCCTTAAACACCGCCGGATCCGCCGAACACCACCCACCCGACGATCCACGAAGACCACACCGACCACCGCATATCCCAGCCCACTCGTGCCCGGGCATTCACCGCGCGCACAGCCGCACGAGTTCGTGTCACAAGTCGTGTCACGCCCGCCGCGTCGCGGTGTGATCTTCCGATAGATCCACTCGGCCACCACAGCATGGCTTGCGTCGACACCCGCGCACGGACAGCGGCATGAGGGTGCGTTGGCTGGCGCGGTCGGCGTTACCGGCGATTAGATGGGCCGTCTGGTGAGCGCTTGACGATGCAGGCAGGGTTGTGGCGATGGTGATCTGGGCCGGGTCCAGTGCGGTTTCGCCGTCTTCGATGTCCCACAACGCGTTCTGCAGCACGCGGCTGAGCGTCCAGCCGGTCGCCCGTTGCCGGTCCAGGCCGAGCACCTCGGTGAGCAGGTCGAAGCGGCGGAGCACCGCGCGAGCCACGTCGCCGGTCGCCACCACCTCGTCCCGCCGGTTGTGCAGCGCCGCACCAGGTCGAAACCGGGGTCCCCGGCAAGCGGTTCGGGGTCGATGGCCAGCCAGGGTTCCCGCTGCCCGGCGAGGATGTTGTCGTAGTGCAGGTCCCAGTGCAGCAGACGGTCGCCGGGTTCGCCGATCAGCTCGGCCATGGCGGACGCGCAGGTCCGCACCAACCGTTGCTGGGCCGGGTCGCGTAGCCTCGGCACGGCGCGTGGCACCTGGTCGAGCATGGCGGCGGCGATGTCAGCCAGGTGCCGTAGGTCCTCCGGCGCAGGCACCGCGACCAGACGCGCCAGCAGTTCGGCGAGGATCCGCAGGGCGGCGGTGTCATCGGCCACCGACGACAGCGGCCGGGTCGCGTCCAGCCGTTCCAGCAACATGGTGCCGGTGTCCGGGTCGTGGGCAAGCAGACGCACCACGCCGTCTCCGTTCCATGCCCGCAGACCGATCGGTGCGGCGGCGTTCTCCTCGCTGACCGGCTGGAGCTTGAGCGCGCCGAGCGTGCCATCCGTGCGGATCACCGGCAGCACGAGCGACGCCATGCCATGCCCGGCGGGACCGTCCAGCCGCAGCGCCCAATGGTCCAGGAAGTCCGCGGCCAGCTCAGGCAATGCGGCTATCAGGCACGGCCGAACGCACCACTGTGCTTGCTATACGAGGCGGCCAGCGCGTCGGGGACGTCGACGGAAATCGACGGAGGCATACCGAGAATCTCCTTCGTGAGCTCCGGATTCGGTGGAAATGACACGAAGGAGGTGATGGTGGTGCCCGGTTACCGGGCAGGCGTCAACGCATGCCTCCACCTTACCCGAACGATCATGCCAACTCCGGCGAAGTCAAGGCCATGCACACGAGCCGGTGCGCATCGTGGGCGTCCGACCACTTACCGAAAGAACCGCTCATCGGCTATGAGCGGACATTGTCCGCGCGTGCGAATGGGGTGTGGATCCCAACATCTCCACAGCAGCAAAAGAAGGGACTCGCACACCGAAGACGCACAAACGCTCAGATCAGAGATCCGAGCAGTGCTCGGTGGAGCTGACGGGACTCGAACCCGTGACCCCCGCACTGCCAGAGTGCGGACCGCTGTCGTGTGGCACGTCCGTGGCTGGTCGTGTTGGCCTCGTCGTTGTATGGGATGTCCTGGGTGCCTGGTGGCAACGAGGTTTCGGTGACAGATTCGGTGACAGTTCGTCCACTGTGGACGGCCGCGAGCGCCGTCCTGTTGGTCCCGGGTGACGAAGAGGGTCGGTGAGTGCATGGCCCTACGCTGCGGCCAGCTGGACACCGTGATAAGCGGTTGGGGTGAGGCTGCGGTAGGTCTCATGGGTTGGTGAGGAATTTGGTGGCTGTCCCTGCGTGACCGAGCTGTGGACAGTGCGGGGCCGCGCGATGTGGCGGTGCCACGTGCTTGACCCCTATCCGGGACGGACGCGGCGGC
>DASYMC010000232.1:0-13104 GCA_036009255.1 Pseudonocardiaceae bacterium | reverse complement strand
AGCCCCGATGGCGGGCGCTGGCGTTGGTTCTAGTTTTCTCGTCAGCCGGGCAGCAAGTCCCGGAGAGAACCACAGAACCATCCCGACAGAGATCCCTCACGATCAAGGAGAGCATCATGGCTGACTTCAAGTTCGAGCAGAACGTCGTGCCCGTGCAGCACATCGACACCGACACCTCGGGCGGCAACGGCGGCCATGGCGGTGACAGCTCCGCGCTGGCCTTCGGCTACAACACCTCGGAAGCTGGCGATGGCGGCAGGGCCGTTGGCGGCTCCGGTGGCGACGCCGACGGTGGCGACGGCAACGGTCTTGGCCTGGGCGGTCGCGGTGGCGACTCCATCGCCCACTCCGACGCCGGCGACGCCAACCAGACCGGCCTGCTCAACCTGAACCTCTTCGGCGGCCCAACTGGTGGAGACTCCGCAGCCTTGTCCCAGGGCGGTGCTGGTGGACCGGGCTTCGGCCAGGGCGTTGGGGGCAACGGTGGATTCGCTGGCGATGGCGGCGACGCGAACGCCGACGGCGGCGACGCGCAGACCGTCGGCTACACCACGGCAGGCTCCAGCGCCGACGGTGGCCACGGTGGCAACGGTGGCGACGCTGATATCGACGCCAACCAGAACACCCTCGTGGACAACAACTTCAGCTTTGACCGCTCGTTCAACGAGAACAACGACCACACCTACGTCATCAACTCGGGCAACCAGGACAACGACGGTGTCGACAACAAGGGCGGCTACATCGACCACAGCGTCGTAGCCGGCGATGACATCGACCACGCCTTCAACACCGACAACGATGTGCACTACACCCAGATCGAGGACTCGTTCAACCAGGTTCAGGACAACGACACCGTGGACCTCGACATCCACCACGTGATCGACTTCCTGTGAGCTACGGAGACGAGCTAGCTCGTCCGGCCGGGGGATAAGTCCGGGTCCGCCGCCTTGCCTCCCGGGTGGCGGCGGACCCGGACTCATAGTTCCCCGTTGCACAGTCGCACTCGTTTACAAATGAATGGAGGTGAAGGACATGCTCTCGGTTTCCTCGCTCATCGAGTTTCTGATCGATCTGCTACGCGATCACGCCGCCCAAGAGGAGTTCGCTAACGACCCTCAGGGAATGCTCGCCCGGCACGGCCTGGACTCGCTCACCGCACAGGACGTCCGCGATATCACGCCGATGCTGGCCGACCACGAGGGCGTCACCGTCAAGCACGGTGGCTCCCACTCGGTGCTGCACCACGCGGGCTACCACCACGATGACCCCGTCCGGGCCATCTCGCAGATCACCAATCACTACGA
This sequence comes from Pseudonocardiaceae bacterium, assembly GCA_036009255.1. Taxonomy (GTDB): domain Bacteria; phylum Actinomycetota; class Actinomycetes; order Mycobacteriales; family Pseudonocardiaceae. Next base: position 11,800 of record DASYMC010000232.1, on the reverse strand, counting down.
GGTGAAAAACGTCGAGGTGTACGAGCCTCACGAATACAACCTCACCTACGTTGATCACCGCACCTATATCGATGACCGTGACACCAACGTCAACGTCGATGACCGCGACACCACAAACATCCACGCGGGGGGCGACGTCAACGTCGAGAATTCGTTCAATCAGGACAACGACGTCAATGTGATCAAGGACTCCTACAACCAGGACAACGACGGTGTCGACAACAAGGGCGGCACCATCGATCACAGCCCGGTGGCCGGGGATGACATCAAAGACTCCCTCAACACCCATAAAGACACCACCGCCACCACGATCAACGACTCGGGCAACCACGTCGAGCACAACTCGAGCACCGACGTCCACACCGAGTCTGACGAGGGGGCATCCCACGTGGCGCCGCTCCACGAGACATCGCTGTCCGAGGAGCCACTCCACCACGAGGAATCACTTCCGGAAGACCCACACCCAGCAGAGCCCGACGCAGTCCACGACGACACAATCCACGACGATCTGCCGCACGACGATCTCGCCGCGGCAGCCGCCGGATGAGAAACCCGATCCTCTGTTCGACCGTCAAGGAGCTACCTTCGCCGGAGAACTGAGACGGCCAGTGCTGCCACCCTTCCCTCGCCCAAGGGGGGTGGCGGTACTGGCCGTCTCAGCTTGGTTGAGTACCTGTGCCGGTATCGCACATGCGACGACTAAGCCACCGACGGGTTACCACAAGGGTGTCGATGAGGTATATCTGCACTGGTGGCGAGGGGAACGACGCGGGAGACGGAACGCCAGTTCGAGGCGACCGAGGGGCCTGAAGCTGCGCAAGCCGACCAGGTTACTGAGGTTGTACATCGAAGCTCGGTCGTGAGCGTTTCGGCGGCGAGTAAGGACGTGCTAGTTGCCGGCCCCTGGTTCGCAGATCTAATTTTTCGGGGATTATCCCGGCCGATTCTGCCGGGCACAGAAGTCTTTGCCGACGAGTTCACCTTGTTACCTGGCGGCGCCTTTACCTTGGCGATGGCACTACGCCGCCTTGGACACGACGTAGTATGGGCTACCGACTTTGGCGACGACCTGTTTAGCCAACATGTGCTGTCTGTCGCCCGCTCCGAGGGCCTCAACGAGGTCGGATTTCGGCATCACCCCATCCCGCTGCGCAGCCTCACCGTGGTGCTCTCCTACCCCAACGACCGGGCCATGGCCACCTATCAGGACCGAGTTCGCCCACCGCCACTGGCAACTCTGCTCAGAGAACACCACCCAAGGACGCTGCTGCTGCCCTCTCTTCAATACGGCCACACCACGCGGGCCGCCTTGTGCCTCGCGCAGGAGCTCGGGATACAGGTGTTCATGGATTGCCAGGATGTCTATGGAACTCTCGACACTCCCATGCTGCGGGACACCCTCGCGCAGGTCGACATTTTCGCCCCGAACACCGACGAAGCGCTCCGGCTCACCGGCACCACCACGGTTGAGGACGCCTTGGACGCGCTCGCCGACCTCGTGGACACCGTGATAATCAAACGTGGGTGTGCTGGCGCCACTGCGATACAGCACGGGCAGCGCTATGACGTTGGGGGCATCCCGCTCGCTGTTGTCGATACCACCGGTGCCGGTGACTGCTTCAACGCCGGCTTCATCCACGCCCAGCTCGCGGGACACGATCTTCCCGACTGCCTCGCTGCCGGAGTCGCCTGTGGCGCCGCTGCAATCACCGACCTTGGCTCCAACGCAGCACCCAACCTAGTCCAGCTGCAGCAGTGGCTCTCCCGGGTTCCGCACCTGTAACGGCTTCTTAGGCGTTTCTCCGCATCTGGTAGCAGTCGATGTGGAAGCCTCCCGTGACCTATGACAGAAGCCGCGGCACCTTCACGAAAGCCAATCCCACGCCTCAGCCAGAACCCTTCGGTGCGGATCCTGGCTGCTGACCTTGACGGCACGCTCTTGGGCGGGAACGCCACGGACCGATGGCGGCTGCTCGCCAGCCTCACGCGCCGTCCCGACGTGACGGTCGTCTTCGCGACGGGTCGCGGGCGAACGGCGGTGCGCGAGGTGTTGCGCGATCTCCTGCTGCCGCGGCCCCGCTGGATCATTGCGGACATCGGAGCCACTGTCCTGGACGGTGTCGATTTAATCCCGGTCGAGTCACTCCAAACGGCGCTACGTGCCGGCTGGCCTGGTACCGGCCGGGTGCGCGCCGCGCTACGCCGCTTCCCGGCACTGAGGTATCAAGACGACGTGGTTCAGGATGGCCGCTGCTCGTTTTATCTCCAGCCGGACCAGCTGACTGCGGACATCACCGACGCTGTGGCCGCGCTGGGATGCAGGTGGATCTACTCGGCGGACCGGTATTTCGATGTGCTGCCGCTCGGCGCCTCCAAGGGCAGTGCCCTGTTAGCCCTGGCCCGGCTGCAGGATTGGTCAGTGGACTCGATCCTCGTCGCCGGTGACAGTCTGAATGACTTGTCGCTGTTCGGCTTGGGCGCGCATGGCGTGATAGTCGGCAACGCTGAGCCTGCTTTGGCCTCGGCCGTACCAGCCCGGGACGCTGTGCACAGGCCAACACAGCCGGGCGCCGCCGGCGTGTTGCAAGCATTACGCGATCTGGGCTGGGTGGAATCCCACTATCCGCTCGTGATCGCCTACCACCGCCCGCCAGTAAGCTGGACCCCCAAGCGCGGCTGGCAGAAGCCCTCAAGCCCCAACGGCATCCTGCCCACCCTGAACCGCCTATTCACGGCGGACCTGAAGGCGATCTGGGTGACCGGTGGGATCCTTGAAAAGGAGGAACACGCTCCCCACCTCAGCGAACACGGCACCGGAATCCCACTGTCCTTCGTGCCGCTCAACCCTTACGAGTGGAGCGGATATTTCCACCGGGCCTGCAAAGAGGCACTGTGGCCAGTGCTCATGTCACAACCCGAGCGGATGCACTTCGACTCGGCCGCATGGGAGCACTACCGCGCGGTCAACAAACGCTTCGCCGGCCACATCGGCAACACGGCAGCTCCGAAGGCAACCATCTGGTTACATGACTACAACCTCTGGCTCGTACCAGGCATGCTTCGCGCTACCCGCCCAGATCTCAGGATCGGCCTTTTCCACCACACGCCCTTCCCACCACGAGAAATTTTCGCTGCCTTGCCTACCGCCTCTGAAATCTGCACCTCGCTCAGCTGCCTCGACTGGGCAGGATTCCATACCGCCACCTTCGCCGAGCGTTTCCGCCAGGCTTTAGCCGATACGCCACGACCGCCGCGCATCGGTGTCCATCCGCTGGGCATCGACCGGAAAGCCATCGAGGCGCTGGCCCGCACCCGCGCTGGTCATAGACGTCCAGTACGCGGACCGTTGGTACTCTCCATCGAACGTCTCGACTACGTCAAAGCCCCTCTGGAGAAGGTCGAGGCCATCGCGACGTTGCTCACCCGCCACTGTGATCTACGCGGGCGCCTGCGGTTCCGACTAGTTTGCGCGCCGCCCGAGCCTGGCATTACCGCCTACGATGCGACCAAACAGGCCCTTGAACGCCGCATCACAGAGATCAACCAAGACTGGAGCGGGTGCGGTTGGCAACCCATTGACTACTTGCCCCGCACCCTGTCCTTCACCGAGGTGATCGATAACTATCTCGCAGCAGACGTTCTCTGGGTCACTTCCCTCCAGGACGGCATGAACCTGATCGCCAAGGAATTCATCGCAGCACAGGCAGCCGTGGGTGGATCCGGCGTGCTGGTGCTCTCACACCACACCGGTGCCGCTGAAGAGCTAGGCACCGCAGCGCTGCTCACCGATCCACACTCACCTGAAGATCTCATCGACAAGCTTGTGCTGGCTTTAGCGCTTTCCCCTGAAGAACGACGAGCACGTCTTCAATGCCTTGCCGACCTACTAGGACACCACCCACCGTCAGCCTGGGCGTCACAAATCATCGCCGCCATTCGAAACACATGAGAGGTCAGCGCCGCGACCGCCCCGGCTTTCATAGCGCCCCGGAGGGGGTTGGGATGGAAATCAGGTCGGATACCACATCATCGGACGTGTTGCTGGGCGAGGACCGCAGGCTGCGGCTACCCTGGCGGATTCTGTTGGCATGGCTGGGACTCTTCGGTTGCGTGCTGATCATCGGCATGGCCGTCCAGGCGGCAACAGCTTCGATGCCTCCGGCTATCTCGCACGCGGCCGCCGGCTTGGGTCTCCCGGTGAGCGCGCTCGGCCTGGTATTCCTGCTGCGCCGGCACGCCGACCGGCGGCCGTGGTCCGGCATCGGCCTCACTGTGGACCGGGCAGCGATCCCGCACCTGCTGTTGGGCATTGTGCTCGCCGCCATGATCACCATGGTGGCCGCCGGCGCCACCGTGCAACTCGGACTCGCCGATTGGGACTGGTCGGCCGGCACAACGACGAAATCCCCCGAGCAGGGCCTGGCGGCCAGCATCATCATGATCGCCATGTCAACCTTACTGGTGCAAGGGTTTCCGGAGGAGTTGGTATTCCGCGGCTACATGTTCCGCAATCTTGGCGGAACACTGCCGCTGTGGGCCACGGTGGCCAGCAGCTCGCTGCTCTTCGGGTCGATGCACGTGTTCTCCAACGGCGGCGCCACCACCCTCGGCGAGCGCGTGTTCTACTCGGTGGCGATGACCGGATTCGGGCTGATGCTCGCCGCCTGCCGGACGGTCAGCGGCACGCTCTGGCTTGGCATCGGCTTCCATGGCGGATTCGACGCCTTCCACGGCCACTTCATCACGGTCCACCAGGACGCCTTCATCCCGGCGTGGCTGATCATACTTGGTGTCTTGATCGGCGGGGCGGCATTCACCATCGCGGTCCGGCAGCGGCGTGCCCCTCTGAATTGGCGCGCGATCCCCGGCGACACCTGACGTCGACTTAGCTCTCTCTGAGTATTCCGCTCAGGAACCTGATCGTCTCGGTGGGGGATTTTGCCTGGACACACAATTGATCCATGAGCATCAGGTAGTGCTGCACATCCTCATTCTTCTCCAGGTACAGAGCGCTGGTCAGCTGTTCAAGGTAGACGATATCCGGTAGATCGGGTGCAGTGAATCGCAGGATCGTGAATGGACCACCTAGTGCCACGTGCGCACCGGAATAGATCGGTATCACCTGGAGTGTGATGTTGGAGAGCTTGGCCATGTCTATTAGATGACAAATTTGCTCCTGCATCGCCAAACGCCCGTCAAGCCGCCATAACGCTCCCTCTTCGATCACGGCCCAAAGGTAGGGCGCTCCGGGTCTGGTCAAAACCTCCTGACGTGACATGCGCAGTGCGACCCTGCGCTCGATCTCAGCAACGGATGCACTGGGATGGCCGAGCTGGATGACGACGCGGGCACACTCCTGAGTCTGCAGCAGGCCCGGCACGAGCTGAGGCTGATAGGTGCGGATAACTGAACTGGCCTGCTCCAGGCCGAGGTACATCTCGAACCAGCTCGGCAGGATATCGCTGTAGTGGTGCCACCAGCCCGGCACGTTAGCCCGCCCGGCCAGCGCCATGAACGAACTTCGCTCCTGCTCGTCGGTAACGCCATACAGGGTGAGCAGATCTGCCACGTCGCGCTCCTTGAAGCCGACGCGCCCGAGCTCCATGCGGCTGATCTTGGCATGGGACGCCCGGATCGCATGACCAGCTGCTCCGGTAGTGATTCCGCTCGCCTCACGAAGCTGACGTAGCTGATTGCCCAACATAATGCGCAGCGCGGTTGGCCCCTCCGGTCGTACCGCAGGCCGGCCGACGTTCGGGTCCCGACTCGACCCAGCTGCCCTCACTATTCCTCCTACAGGCGAAACACCACAAAAGGTCCCCCGTAGACGGCACCATACTGGCGGCCCTCTCCCTATCTGGCCGGGACAGCTGAGATTACCCGGTCATCTCGTCGAACCCACCCTCCTTCACTCCCTTGAGGAACGCGGCCATCACTACGCGAGTGTAGAACAGGATGAGGCCACTGGGATACCGCGAGTTACGCACGGCGATCCTTCCCCCTGTCAGCTCCGCCAACTCCACACAGTCTCCGCTCGGATTGCTGTAACTGCTCTTTACCCAAGTGGCCCTTCGAAGCACAGTGACCGGCATACCGCTGAGCTCCGCGGCATCTTCACCCTCCATCGGGCCCCGCCCCCCAGACTTCCGTCAGAGCGGTCAAATCGCCCAAACAGCAAAGGGGTCACCGTATGGCTATTTCAACCGATCATACTCGGTTCTTGCATTGGTACACGACGAAGCTCAGATTGAAAAGGCATCAGCATTTGTATGAAATGTGTAGTGTGGTCCGAAAATGACAGATGAGCCGCAGGTCACGACCTGCTCCCCACCTGGTGAGCACCCCAAGAGGACCTTGCGCCGTCTCGGAGAGCGGAGGGCCGTCACCCTTAGCCCGATCTTGCCCAGGCAGGCCCGGCGACCACATCCGTATCAAAGCCCTAGTACGCCCAGACAGGCGATGCGCACCCAATTCGCCTTCACCTTGAAGTGCTTGCCGGCTGGTGTCGCGGTGACCGTGGTGCGCAGGGTTCGGTAGCGGCGGCGCCCAACTGCGTCCACGCACCACCACCACGATCTGGGACAACCGGACACATCGAACGTGGATGATTGCTTAGGCAGGCACCAGATCCCACGAGGTGTGTCGTGACCGGCCACGCACTTTCACGATGGCATACGTATCTTCACCCCATGTCAGAGAAACGATTGACCAAGAGGTCTAACCTCGGACATAACGCTCCACCACAGGGGGAACTAATGGGATTTGCACACTGCGTCGTCGCCGTCATCCTCGGCGTGGCAGCTTCGACGGTATCATTCGCTGACCCTGTGACCGGCACCGGACTCAATTCCCCCGGCTCATTAGTGGGAGACTCACAGCTTTCCGGATCGGGAGTAGGCCTTTCAGTCGCCATCCCCACCGGCTGGCACCAGATCCCCGATCAGGCTGACCCTCAGCTCCTGCAGATGGTGTATCCCAACACCTGCTCGGAACAACTCAGATGTGCGTCCGCCATGGCACGCGTGCTGAGCACGCAGGCCGCCAGCGCCCAGACCGAGGCACAGGCCGCTGAACAGGCAATCACCACCCAGCCAGGCATCCAGGGCGCGACTCTCACCAGCGAGGGGCCCGTACAGATCGCGGGCCGAACCGGCTATCAGGTGCGGTTCAGCTTCTCGAACGCGAAGGCCAAATTCCAAGCCGTGACCGCCGCCGTCGAAACCGGCCCCGCCTCCTCCGGCACCGTCCCGACGTCACTGATCTTCGCGACCGTGTCCGACCTGCCGGGTGCCCCACCAGCAAGCGTTATCGATCAGATCGTTGGGTCCGCCCAGCTGGCAGCCGAGTAGCAATCGCAGAAACCGCTAAGCACATTGACTAGCCGCAGCGCTCGATCACTTCTGGGAATTCAACACCATCGGGCTTGACGGCTGGCTCCCACCGTATTCCGCTTATCCCGGGTTCGTCAGTGGTACTCGTGTCGGGCGACCCGCTGCGGGCTGACAACCTCGCCTCGCCCGCACCAGCGCCTATGTAGGGGTCAGGAACCCGGTGATTTCCGGGACTGACACGCGCGCCGAACTCGGCGGCGGTGAAGTCGTGCCGTTGGCCCATCGTATCTGAGGGTGCGGCGGATCCGCGCTTGTCCAGCTCTCGCAGCTGTGAGTCCAGGTAGGTCGTCAGGCGGGTGCGGTACTCGCGTTCAAAGGTGCGCAGTTCGTCGACCTTCTTCTCCAGGATGCTCTTCTCCTGGCTGATCGAACCGATGACCTCGGTGTGCTTGCGCGCTGCATCGCGCTCCAGCGACGCGGCCTTCTCTTGAGACTGGCGCTCCAGGTTTTCGGCTTTGGTGCGGGCGTCTTTGAGCACGGTCTCGGCTCGGTTTCTGGCCTCGTTGATCAGACCGTCGGCTTTGGCTCTGGTTTCGGAGAGCAATTGCTCGGAGGTGGTGCGGGCCGTGCGCAACATCCCGTCCGCTTCGGCCTTGGCCTCGCGGGTCAATTGGTCAGCTATCTGCTGGGCCAGGCCCAGCACCTTGGCGGCTTGGTCTTGATGATCGCTACCTGGCGAGGTGGATGCTCTCATCGACGGCACCGAGGCCACTGGCCCAGGCGGCTCCAGCGGGCGTCGTTTACGCCCGATGTCGGCCGGTACAGCACTCCGTTGCCGATCAAGCTGCTCAACCCGGCTGCGGAGATCAGTGTTCTCCTGAATCAACCGAGCCAGTTCGGCCTCAACGAGGTCGAGGAAGGCGTCCACCTCCGCTGCGTGGTAGCCCCGCTTGCCGATCGGCGGGTTATTGAACGCGACGTTGTGAACGTCGGCGGGACGTAACGGCATCAGATCACCTCACGCACTCGTGGTGAACTTGGTCTGGAAGTCATGATTTGGTCTCGCGCTCCTTACGGAGCCCGGGGGGCACTACGTCTCGGATCGCCTCGTTACCTCTCGCTGCCATCGCAGCGAGGAGGTGGGCAGCGCGAATCCCGGCTCGGCCAGGTGATGGAAATCGGATCGTCATCGGTCGTTGCTCAGCTCGGGGACGGCAAGCCCAGCCCACCATCGGACGACTACGGCGTGCCTGACCCCGGGTGATCATCGGTACGCTAGTCCGTGGCAACTCACGATGCGACCTTCTACTCTGGGTGCTTCACCGCACACCGATCCGATTACCGTGGCAGACGCTGCATTCGATTGCAAGAGCGATGGACGAACACGCAATTTGCATTCGTCGTGTACCAATGCAAGTACGCTTACCCGTGGAGTAAGTCAGACAAGGCTAAAGAGCCTCCGCGGCGGCACCAAAGCTGCTCAGAGGGAGTGACTTTGACCTCGGCGCCCGCCACGGGGTGGTCGAGCAGCGCGGCGGCGCGGGTCTCTGCGGCAAACGCGCCTGATCATCATCAGAGAGCCGTCAGCGGAAGCGGCCGAGCACGCCGCCTGTAGACCGCGCCGTGACCGCTGTCTGGGAACCGCGTGCGGCGCGTTACAAAGTTCCCAGACAGCGATCAATGGACAGATCTGCCCACGCACGGACACCGAGCCACCGTGCGCATCCCCCGATTACAGACGTCGAGGAAGATACCTATAGATGCCGCAGCCGATAAGGCGCGCACGGATCGAACAGCCGGCTGACTACTCCTTGTCGCAGCTGAGTTTGTCGTTTACGTTGTGAACAGCGCCAGCAGCCTTGTCGCGTAGATCATGTCCGACTTTCTTGGCATCACCTGACAATTGATCCTGCGTGCCGGCGTTCTCAAGACTCTCATTGCCCGTCATCTGACCGATCTTTTCCCTCGCCTCACCGATGAACTGCTCGGCCTTGTCCTTGATCTTGTCAAGAATTCCCATGTGAATTTTCCCTTCTGCGATCGTAGAGCGGCTGGAGTGTCCAGGTAATCGGAAGGTATGCCGAAACCAACCTCTGCCATATGCCAGCAGCACCGGCATTCTATCGGATGCCAGATAGGTAACGACACCAGGCCTCTCTCCGGCGGGTCAGCCAAGTAAGTTGGTGAGCAGTCACAAGCACTGCAACGTAAGCAATGCGTCTCGCTTGTGAAGGGAGGCAGGACCAGCGGGTATAAACGGTGCACACAGGCAGCCAGGATGTCGTTGACGGTGCGGGGCCTCTCAGCTACTTTTGAGTTGCTCTATGAGCCGGCGAGCATAGAGGTGCGTGAGCGGGTCTTGCCACCAGTCAGAGTGGTAATGGATAGGGGCTAGGGTACCGCCTGGCCCGGGGCAGAGTGATGGTGGATCTAAGCAGGCCACGTCTATAACGTCCTGATGCAGCTGTTGGTCGGAATTGGGTGGGGAAAGAATCCAGGATCCGATATAATCGGTGTGCCGGACGATATTCCGCCATTTTCCTATGCGCGTCGCTTGTGAGCCATTGGATTCGGGAGCGCTGCCATTCATCAACAGTTCATTAAGCTCGACTGCATATTCGCGGCTGAAATAGGCTGGGAATGCGCGCCCGTAGAGCCGGCGGAAGGGGCAGGCCAGGGTCAACAGCGCGACCTTGTCGATCGTTCGGGGCGGTAATTGAGCGACGACGGCTGGCGCGATCAGCGATCCCTGACTGTAGCCGGTGATCAGCACCGGGCTCGGGCACACGGCGGGTGGGGGCTGCAGCTCGGTAACTGGCTGGGAGAGGTGGGCCGATCGCTCGCCGGTGAGCAGCACGACTCGATCGACGATCTCGGGGACGGCCTGTTCGGCGTAACAGGGTGGCGCGAATGGATGGGTGGCTCGTGGCCAGAAGGTGGCCACATCCCACAGGGCACCGACCACGCGCCTCCGGCCGGAGTTGGTGTAGGTCGAGCGGAGCATGCCCACCAGGAAAATCGCGGTCAGGGCGCTCACAGCAACGCCGAAGGTCACCAGAACGTCGATCACGCCACCCAACGCGACCGCCTGAGGCAGGGTTAGTAGCGCCGCTACCTCGACCGCAGTGACACCGACGGCCCAGCCAAGCCCCACGATCGCGACGAGCACATCCACACGGTCGGTCAGCGAGGCGATCGCCCACGCCTTAGCGACCTGCTCCACGGCATCGCCGGGCGCCTGCTCTGACTCCGGGTACCAGGCACGAAGCTCATCATCGCTTTTGAGCTGGCGGACCTTGCGCCCATAGGTGCGCCACAGCATCAACCCCACAATCAGTAGAGCCGGCAGGGTGGCGACCATGCCGATCGCGAAGGCGAACGCCTCGTCCGGCACGAACAACGTTGAGGACGTTGGCTTCTCGGCCGGGAGGTGCACTCCGCTCGGCTGACCGAACAGTCGTGCTACGGCGAGGTTGGTTGCCGCCGACAGCAGCCCGCCGAGCAGCACCGCGAGCAGGGACACCAGCGGGGTTAACCACCCGCCGAGGAACGGCTGCCAGTCGTTCGCGCGCTGAGACTCGTCGGACCTACGTAGCATCCAAACCATGATCACAAGCCCGATCAACAGGATGCTTTGAACGGCCAGGACAGCCCTGGTGCCATTCACCAGGGCGGGCGCGACCGATGACTGGCCAGTCCGGTCGACCATCCAACAACAGCTCAGGGCGGTTGCCACCAGCACCAACACACCGGCACCCGCCACCGCGCGAAAACGATAGCGCGAGGCACTACCGCGGTGGTCAAGCTGGTGCTCTCGGTCGACCGCGCTGGTGGCTGTCGCTGCGACAGCCACCACAAGCACGCTCGTCGCGGCCGAGACCTCGACGACTCGCCACACCGCGTGCTGGCTTGGCAACAGCGCCACGCTCAACGCCGCGAAGGCGCACGCCGCACCGACGTGAAGGTTCCGCTGCCTGGTCACGACGATGGCGCCATGCCAGAAACCCGGCTTCCTCAGCTTCCAATCATGATCGCCTCCGGCACTGACGCTCATTTCGCGTTTCTCGTACCGATGCGCTGTTCGGACGCTAGCCAGCCACAAACCGCCGACGATTCCCCCCACCACGGCCAACGCCAGCCCGACGCGCGGCCCGGCATCCCACCGCGTGTACCACCCAATCCACCAACTCGGGTTGCCGCTTCGCATGGTGGCGTTCTGCCATCCGATCGTGCTGACCAGCACGATGACCGCGCCGTTGACCAACTGGGCGGTCGCTGCGAGCGCAAGCAGCCGCATTGTTCTCCGAGCCCACCGGTGATGACCCGACTTGGCCCCGCCAGCTGGCAGCATGAAGAAAGCGACGTTGTACAGCATGAACGGTGTCAACACGATCCAAGAGGCTGCTGCCAACGGCCTCTCCGTCAGCCCGCCCCACGAATAAGCCTCCAACGGCCACGGCACAGACAGC
>DASYMC010000231.1:0-3497 GCA_036009255.1 Pseudonocardiaceae bacterium | reverse complement strand
ATGGCTACCGATGACCATGAACACGACCACGACCACGATCACGTTTGATCGACGACCTGGCGCGGATTGAGGCGCTGCGCACCGAGGGCGTCCATCGCGCCGGCCAGCACGAGGGCCCGTTCTCTTTACATGTCATGGGTTTGGGAGGCACCGGGGCTGGAGTCATCACGAAACTTCTGCGCGAGCGCCCGGAGGGCTTTCTTACGGACCCCACCACGCGGTTCTCTGCATTGGCGGTCGACATCGGGGACCAGGACCTGGGCCGAGTCCGCGAGGCCGGCGCGGACCTTCCCGCGGAGCGTAGCCACGTCCAAACCGTGGCACTGCCCATCCCCACCAACGAGGACCTGCGGACCAGCCTCAACCGCTACCGCGAGTTCCTCAAGATGGAATTCCCCCGCTACTACTGGAATCCCAACTACGAACCCTGGCTACCTGCGGACGTGGAGCTGCCCGGCCCAGGTGAGCACTTCCCACGGGCGCTCGCGAAGGCGGTGTACGGCTCGGAGTACTACCGAAACCGCGAGATCGCCCAAGCGTTGGACGCCTTCGCCAAGAGTGTGCTGGCCAGCCAGGCTACGCCGCTGGTCGTGGTTGTCTTCAGTCTGGCGGGTGGGGTGGGAAGCGGCATCGTCGTGGAGATCGCCCGGCACCTGTCGACCATCAAGCTGGGCCGCCGGCCGTGGGTGGTCGGCATCGGCGTGCTGCCCTGTAACGGTGACCCCGCGGAGACCTTCGACGGGTCCCTCTTCCCGGTGATCAACGAGCTCGACTGCATGATCGACACTGAGAAGAACAAGGGTGTCATGGCGGTGTGGGGGGATCTGTACAAGAACCCGTTCACCGGTGGCTTTTTCGCTGTGCCGCAGGACGAGGTGTTCGCCCAGACCGGGAACCTCGCCGACACCCACTCCGCCGTGGACCGGGGCATCGTGGACTTCATCGCCCGCGACGACTCGATACATCTTTACGAGACGCTCAAGGCGTTGAACTGGCTATCGGTGCCGGCGAATTCCTGGCATCCCGCGATCCGTGGCGAACCGAACGACCGCTGGATCAACGTGCTCACCACCAGGGAGCCCGCAGACATCGGCACCTTGAGCACCTGCGGGCTGACGAAGGGATTCAGCACCGAGTACGTCGAGGCGCGCGCCCTCGGGCCGAGCGAGGCGTTCCCCCCCACCATGGTCTCGCGGCTCAAGGAGCAGCTGGGGCAGGTGGCGAGCACCGCGGTGGAGCCCGTCGTGCTGCAGGTGGAGAGCTCTGGGCAGCCCATGGTCACGGTGGTCGTGCCGCGCGCCAGCAAGCTCAATCTCGAGATGTTCTTCACCGCCCGCGACACCTACGACACGCTTACCTGGGACGAGAAGCTGCTCAAGCACTCATGGCTGCTGGACCTCGGGGTGATGCTCTGCGAGCCCTCGATCCGCTTCGACGGCATGGGAGGCGAGTGCATCTGGGGCTGCGCCTGCTGGGTGGTCGTGCCCTACGCCGCGATCCGGGGCGAGGAGGCACCCGTCGAATCGCCCGTGACGGTCGGTTCCGGCTGAGTCCGGGGATCACTGCACGCCCATTGGCCCCCGAGGGAGGAGAACTGCGATGGCGCTGGACTGGGATGCGGTCGTTGCGCGGTACAAGGACGGCGCGGACGTCGCACCGATCCCCGGATCGTCCACGTTGGCGGTGACCGGCGCTGACGAGGCGAAGGTCTACGTGAAGCACCGCTTGTGGAAGGACAGCCTCTCGCGAGCCAATCTGGAGAAGGCGGTCGCGCTGCTTGAGGACGGGAAGATGACCCGGCGCTCGGGCGACTTCGTCGACCAGTACCGCACTTTCGTCGCCGATGAGCGACCGACGACCGCCGCCACCGTGCTGAAGGACCTCGGCTTCCTCGAGTGACACGACGGCACGGCACAAACGCCGCCGTTGTCCTGCCCAGGCAAGTCAGATTGCACCGAAAGTATGCGCAGTGTCACGAGGAGAGGAACGCCAGAGTCATGGGACTGTCTATGTACCACAGCGCGACGGGAAACCAGTCGCCTCACTGCATTCACGCGATCGGCATCGGCAAGACCGGTGCCTACATGGTCGAGGCACTCCTGCGCACCGGTGAGATCGAGGACATGCTCGAGGATCCCCGGGCCCGTTTCACCGGCCTGGCGATCGACATCGGCGACCAGGATATGCACGAACTGCGCGAATACTCCAACGGCTTCAACGCCAGGCTCGACGAGCGGGGTATTCCCCGCGAGCGCGCCCAGGTCCGCACGGTCGGCCTTGAGGTCCCGGATCGCGAAGACCTCCAGACCAGCCTCAACCGGTGGCGCGAGTTCCTCAAAATGGAATACCCGCGCTATTACTGGAACCCCAACTACGAACCGTGGTTACCGGCCGACCTGGAACTGCCCAAGGCCGGAGACACGTTCCCGCGGGCGATCTCCAAGGCGATCTACGGGCACTACTACTACGGCGAGCCGAGGTCCCTGGAGAAGGAGCTCGACGCGTTCGTGCGCAGCATCAACGACACCAAGCTGCCCTCGATCGTGCTGGTGTTCTTCTCACTGGCCGGCGGGACCGGCAGCGGCATGGTGGTCGACCTGGCTCGCCACCTATCCAACGTGAAGCTCGGCCGACGGATCCCGGTGGTCGGTGTGGCGAGTATGCCCTTCTCCGGCGATGAGGAGCACGCCGGCGGCAAGGCCGCGCTGTTCCCGACGATGAACGAGCTGGACTGCATGCTCGATGACTCCAAGAACCAGGGTGTCATGGCGGTCTGGGGCGATCTGTACAAGAACCCGTTCACCGGCGGGTTCCTGGCGCTGCCCCAGGAGCACTCCTGGCAGCGGTTGGGCTCCTACACCAAGACCGGCCAGCCGGCGATCCGAGACGCATTGCGCAAGGGCGTCACGCGCAAGTTCATCGATGATTCCTTCACCCGGTTCGTCGTGCAGGACTACGGGCGGCTGCTGTTCAAGCTGCTCCGCCCTGCCGGTTTCACCGGCGCCCCGCACGAGCGCAACACCTCCGGCGACCGCGCCTGGACCGTGCTGGACGTCGCGAAATTCACCCACCCCGGGGTGGAGGTCCTGCCGGGCGAGCCGCGCAGCAAGTGGCGTGAGGTCGTCGGCAAGTGGATCGGATACATACCGAAGTGGTCCGGCCTCAAGGAGGGCTTCAAGACCGACTACATCGAGGCTCACTCGGTGGCCCCCCGCGAGCTGTGGAACGACACCCTGCAGAAGAAGCTGGAGGAGACGCTGCAGGCCTACCTGCTGCCCGGGGAGGACGGCACCCTGCACACCGAGCACGGCGAGTTCTTCGACGAGCTCACCGCCTACGCCAACATCATCATCCCGGGCGTCGCCAAGACCGACTTCACGGCTTTCTACGAGGCGAGAGACGCCTACGACAAGATCGAGTCCTGGGAAGAGAAGCTGCTCATGCATTCCTGGATCCTCGATCTCGGCGTCATGATGAGCGAGCAGTCGATCCGTTTC
>DASYMC010000230.1:0-2785 GCA_036009255.1 Pseudonocardiaceae bacterium | reverse complement strand
GGCGACGTTTTCCCCGCGCTGGGCCAGTCAGGAATAAACTTTTCAACTCTATCGAGACGCCGCGCTGCGCGATCCGCGCTCGTGCGGACTGTCGGAGTCGGAAAGGAACGGGCTCATGGCACCAACAAGGGGGAAGGTAGCTCGCTTCATCACAATCTCGATCGGCTGCATAGGGTTGGCCGTGTCCACGTTGGCCTGCTCGAAGGCGCCTGCGGAGAACAACAACCGTACGAACGAACGGACCCAGGCGGAGGCGACGATCCGGCAACAAGATGACGCCTGGCTCAAGGCCATCGGGGCGAAGCAGCTCGACGCCACCATGTCTTACTACGGTGACGGAGCGGTCCTGTTGGCGCCCAATGCTCCGGTTGCCCGGACCAAAGAGGAAATCCGGCAGTTCTGGAGTCAGTTCTTCGCATCCATTCCGGCTGGGGTTCCCTTTTCTTACGGGACCACCCAGGTTGGGGTGGCCGGCTCCGGCGACTTGGGCTACGCCGTAGGTTTCTACACGTTGGGCAACCCGCCGATCGACAAGGGAAAGTACGTCGAGGTATGGAAAAAGCAGGCAAACGGGTCATGGAAGGCAATCGTCGACACCTTCAACTCCGACATGCCAGCCCCCCCGCCTGCCCGCTAGCCACCTGTGCTGGCGGTGTTTGCCCGCCGGACGGGGTGGTCGCCGTGCAGAACCTACGGGTTGCGGGGAGGCAGGCTAGCCTGATGTGCTCGCAGACGGCGGCCCTCTGGCACGACACAATCATCCGAACACACTCGACTCGGTTGACAACGCGCTACGCGGCATGACAGTGCATTTGGGCGCGCGGGCAAAGCTTACGGTTCGATGTGAGGGCGGCAGCGAGGCAAGCCTTCGTGGACCATCCCGATCAGGGGGGAGGATCGTGTCCCGGGTGGGGTTGGTCGTGGGCCCGGCCAATCCCATACCGGGTTGTTGGACGACGATCACCTCGCCACGCTCGAGCAATTGCGGAACGACGACGTCGGGGGCGTCCGACGGGGATGAAATGGCCAGCGATAATGACGCTGCCCATTTGTATGGGGCGGTCGTCTTGGTGGTGAATCCTTCTGTTGGTCACTGGGCGTGACGTGCGCAGATTACCGCCGTCGCCGGGGCCGCATCTGACCTGATACGCCATCGTTATCAGCTAGTGGTCGTGTCTGTATCCCTGTGGTCGCGACACCACCGGCGGTGATCTCGCGTCGGCGGCTTTCTGCAGGAAGACAGCGGGCTAGGGGTGGAGAAGGGGTCTTGTCGGTCATCCCGAAGAGGCCTTGCTCCACTAGGACGTCGGCGCGGTAGGTGCTGATGGCGGCGTTGGCGCAGCCCGCAGACCAGCGGGCTTATCACGGCCTGCCCGCTTGCACGCCTATCGGCTGCCTGTGCGCTGGTGGTCGGCTGCACCACACCCCTCGATCGACAAGCGACCTGCGTGGACCGGGAGGTGATCATTAATTTCGTGCGCATCGTCGTGTCACTTAGCGTTCCTGTGAGGGATCGTTGAGAGGGGGTTAGTGGTGATAAAAAATCTTTTGATCGGTATAGGTGTTATCGCGGCTGTGTTGTTGCTATTGCCCCATCTGCCGATGGCGTCACGGCATGATGCCGGGTCTGATGGTCACGGTTCGTCGCGGGGTCCTTTCCCTTGCGAGTTGGACCACTCGGTAGAGTGTACGTGGGGGCAGTATCAGCAAATAGCCGAGGAGGACTGCGCCAGAGATCGGGCTCAGGGTGGGCGGTGTGAGATAGTTACTGACCGTCAGCGACCGCATGCACTTCATATTCCGTCGGACAGTGAGCTTGCCGAGATGGGTCGAAAATTCGACGATGCCACTAGGCGCCTGTGTGACAATCTTGCTAACGCCGGGTACGGATGTCACGTTAGCCATAACTGAGCTGAAAACACCAGTTTGGTACGCACATGAGTAGGTCGTCACGTTGACCATGACGCGTCCGTAGCCGCTCATGCCGGGGTTCACCGCCCGCACAGCGGCATGACAGCGCGACTCGCGGCATTACAGGACACCGTGACGTGGTCGACGGTGATGCCACGTTCGGCCAGCAGCTTCTCCACGTCACGATAGGAGAGCCCGAAGCGCAGGTACCATCGCACCGCCACCATGATCACCTGGTGGGAAGCTGAAACCGGCGAAGCCAGACCTCGGCGCGGGCACTCGGGCAAGACGACGACGCATCAACCCGGCCTGCCCGCTCGCGGTGATCCCCGGATGCAACAGCGCCGTCGATACGTACCACGCCATGGCGTTACTTAATCCACCAGGCCTTGACCGGCCCGCAGCCAGCCACAAAAGTCAACGCCCATAACTGCGCATCCTCGCCGTTTGCTGCTCGTGCATGCGGCATGACGCTGAACGCCGGAGGCTGTGGGAATGATCCGTGGGGATGGGTGGTTGTACTGACTGTCCGGGCTGGGTGACTGTGTCCCCCGGGTCCACTTTCATCTGCCACCGCGGACGATCGTTCGGCTGAAGCCGCGGTGTGCCCTTCGCCGAGAGGCGACCAGCACGCT
Organism: Pseudonocardiaceae bacterium; assembly: GCA_036009255.1. GTDB lineage: Bacteria > Actinomycetota > Actinomycetes > Mycobacteriales > Pseudonocardiaceae. Next base: position 239 of record DASYMC010000230.1, on the reverse strand, counting down.
CGGCCCGGATGCTTCTCACTCTGGCGAACTAAGGATGGCAAGCCATGAAGGGCGATCGCACCGAGATTGTCATCGACGCCGGCGGCACTACCCGGACTTATGAGATTGAGGCGACCCGCAATGGTCGGCGGGTGGAGATTACCCACGGCCGGGGGATCGTGGAGGTCACTGAGGTCACCCGGGGCGGTACCCCGGTGCGCACCGCTCGGTTCATGGCCTCTCGCGTGCTCGCCCTCGTC
>DASYMC010000229.1:0-2030 GCA_036009255.1 Pseudonocardiaceae bacterium | reverse complement strand
CGAGGTTTCAGGTGGATGGTAGCTGGCGGGAAGTCTGAGCCGCTTCGCCTGTTGCGGTGGCAACGGGAGTGATACCGATGAGCGCGGCACGAGATTGCTACTTACCGTGGTGATCCAATAGTTGCGGGCTCGCTGCTGAGGGCTTCGACTGCACGCATGAATGCGTTCCATTGCGCGCCTAGGTCCTCCAGCTGTTTGTGCCCCGTGGGTGTTAGTTCGTAGACCTTCCGTGCGGGGCCGGATCCACCTTGCTCCCATTGGGCCACGATCGCTCCCTCGTCTTCGAGCCGAACGAGCGCGGGGTAGAGCTGAGCGCCCTTGATCGGTTGGAGTCCTGCTGACACGAGGGCTTGCGAAATGCCGTACCCGTGCCGGGGAGCGACGGCTAGTACTTTGAGGATGAGCATCGGCAGCGACGCCCGCTGCCAGGCAGGGAGAGTCATCGCTTCATCATCCGCGGTCGGTCGCCCCAGCCCACGCTAAGGGCGACAGCGGCGGTCAGAACGAAAGCTACCGCTATAGGAACCGTCAATATTCCCCAGCTCTGGTTTGTGAGGATGAGTACGGCCATAACCAGCGGGCCGCCCGCAGTGGCAGTCGTGACCGCCCACCACTGTCGTGCCCGCGTGACCCGGTCCGCTGCTGCCAGTTCACGCGCAAAGGACAACGGGTGCCCGAATTCTGTGTAGGCCGTTGTGCCCGCCCATTTCAAGGCCTGCTCGATTTCGGCGACGTGACCTCGAGCGGTGGCGGACGGCATCAGACGAGAGCGCAGGCCGCCCCTGAAACTGCGCAACCACTGGCCGTCATCCCAGGTTTCGCGTAGAGCCTGCTGCGGTAATTGGCTCAGGACTATAAGTACGACGATGCCAGGGCCAAGCATCACCGGAGCCAGGAGGAAAACAGGCACATCGCTGGCCGCGATGTGTCCGGGGCCGAGGTGTGCTGCGGAGGCGATACCGGCGACAATGACCGTGCCAACAGCAATCAGTGCACCAACCGCCGAGCCCGATCGTCCAGCGGCGAAAAGCGCGTGCCCTACCTTCCAGCCCAAGAACGCGATGGCCACACTAGCGGCAACAAGAACATGGGAGGTATCTAGGTCGACGGACCACCCGTGGCGCATGACCATGAGCAGCACCGCGACGGCCCCGATGCCCACCCAGGTGCCTGCAACCTCCCGAAGCGCCGGTCTCAGTCCTCCTCCCAGTGAGGTTCGAACCGCCTCGTCTGAGGTCGCGAGCTCGGCAGCATCTTCTGTCGCGAGGGTCTTAGCGTCACCGAAAAGCTCGACCGCAGGCGCTTCGGCCTCACGGATCGCGCCGAGCAGCTCCTGCTCCCGCTCTAAGAGTGAAAAGGCCGGGACGTGCTTGCCCTTCATCGCCAGCCGGTAGCGCGTCACCCACCCCTGGTCGCCCGCCGGCCACTCCTTAACGTCCACCGCGACTCCCCGTATCTAGGTCAATTACTTATCTACATACAATCAGGTCATAATGGCGACGACAACACTGTTCGTTGGGAAAGTTCAAAAGGTCAGTACCAAGCGGTGTTCATCCAGCTAACCAGCCCATGACGACACTGATCGGCTACGCACGCGTTTCGACGCGGCAGCAGTCCGCCGACCGGCAGCAGGCCGACCTTCTGGCCGCCGGCGTCCGACGCGATGACCTCTACGGATCACGGTGCATCCAGGGCGCGAGCCTCACGACCCCAGTTCGATCGAGCACTCGACGCGCTGATCGACGGAGACACCCTCGTCATCACGACGGTGGATCGGCTCGGGCGATCCACCCAGAACATGCTCGCCTTCGCTGACGAACTTCGCGGTCGAGGCGGGGGCCTGCGCCTCTTGAACCTCGGCGGTGGCGACGTCGACACCGCAACACCCCCGTGTCGCATCCTCTCTGAAGGCGACACCAAGCGATCACAGAACGCCGCCAAAGAGCGATCAAATCCACAGGATTGGCCGCCTCTGTCCTGACGTCGAGTTGGGGGTATGCCCTAAAGCTAAGGGGTCAGCCGGCCGCTGG
>DASYMC010000228.1:0-1964 GCA_036009255.1 Pseudonocardiaceae bacterium | reverse complement strand
ACCGTGGCCGCGTGGCACTCGAAGCCGACCAGATACGTGATCACCACCGACGACCGGACCACCGACCCCCAGCTGCAGCGCTTCGTGGCCAAGCGGATGGGCGCGAAGACCCTCGAGATCAACTCCGGGCATCTGTCGCTGATCACCCACCCGGACACGGTCGCCCCGTTCATCCTCGACGCCGTGGACAGCCAGTAGCGCCGAACGCCAACCGCTGCCCCGCACGGATCCAAGAACGAGGCCAGCGACCAACCGCGAGGAGTTGTCGAAGTTCCTCGACACGGACCAGGTCGTCACCATTTTGTCGATGGGCTCAACCGATGATGCAGATCGAGGAACGGGACCTTTAGGAGCTGGTGTGCGCGGTTATGAGTACGTGGTGGTGGGCGCTGGCACCGCGGGTTGCGTGCTCGCGGCACGGCTGTCGGAGGACGGCGTACGAGTGTTGCTGCTCGAGGCGGGCGGCGCGCGGGCGCTGGAGTCGATGGCGATACCGCCGGCATGGCCCAGCCTGATGGGATCCACCGCTGACTGGGCCGATCAAACCGTGCCTGCGCAAGGCACCGGTACGTGCGTGGCCTGGCCGCGCGGTCGCGGCCTGGGCGGCTCCTCGTCCATTAACGCGATGAACTTCGTGCGCGGGCACCGAGCCAGCTACGACGCCTGGGTCACGGCCGGTGCGAAGGGCTGGGGGTTTGACGACCTGCTGCCGTCCTTCAAGCGAAGCGAACATACCGAAGGTCGCGATCCCGAGTTGCGCGGTGTTGGTGGCCCGCTCACGCCGGGCCCCGCCGTCCAGCGCCATCCCATTGCGGAGGCTGGCCTGGAGGCAGCCATGCAAGCCGGTTACCCGATTGCGCGGGACATCAGCGGCGGCCTGGAAGAAGGCTTCGGTTGGTGCGACCTGAGCATCGTTGAAGGCAGGCGCCAAAGCGCGGCGGATGCCTATCTCGCCCCGATCTTGAGTCGGCCAAACCTGGATGTGGTCACCGACGCGCTGGTAGATCGGGTGCTGATGGACGGCGACCGGTGCAGGGGGGTGGAGTACCACGTGGGCGCCGCGACGCTCGTCGCTGAATGTACGGGCGAGGTCGTGCTCGCGGCGGGCACCGTCGGGACCCCGCAATTGCTGATGCTGTCCGGGATCGGCCCGGCGGATCACCTGGAAGACCTTGGTATCGAGGTAGTTGCGGACCTGCCCGGGGTCGGGGCGAACCTGCATGACCATCCCATGTGCGGCGTGGTCTATCAATCGGCCCAGCCGGTGCCGCACGGGACCAACAACCACGGCGAGGTCCAAGGCCTGCTGAGCACCGGTATAGGCGGGAACGGCCCAGATGTACAGATCATGTTCGTCGACGTTCCGCTGCGCGCGGACGCGCTGCCAGGCCCTGACATCGAGGATGGCTACGCCATCATGGTCTCGCTTATGGCGCCGTTCAGTCGCGGTTCGCTCCGCTTGGCCAGCAAGACCCCTGGTGCACCCCCGGTGATCGATCCCGCGTACTACACCGACCAGCGTGACCTCGACATCGTGGTTGCCGGACTGCGGATCGCCCGCGAGATCGGCGCCGCGCCCGCATTGGCTCCGTGGCGCGGTATGGAAGCCCTGCCCGGGCCGGAGGTGCGGAGCCGGGAGGACCTCTGTAGCTACGCCGGGACCAACATCCGAAGCTACTCGCACTACGCCGGAACCTGCGCCATCGGCACCGACGAGCGGTCCGTGGTCGACACCAGCCTCCGGGTACACGGCATCAGCAACCTCAGAGTCGCCGATGCGTCAGTGATGCCCTCGCCAATCTCCGCCAACACCAACGCAACTGTCTACGCGATCGCTGAACGAGCAGCGGAACTCGTCCGCTCGTAGCTGACGAGGTTGGCTCGCGCACGTCACCCATCCCGCAACCCAAGGCGATTTAGCAGGCGACACTGCACCGGACCGAACTGGGCGAGGTCGTCAGCAA
>DASYMC010000227.1:0-7372 GCA_036009255.1 Pseudonocardiaceae bacterium | reverse complement strand
CCCCAGAGATCCTCCACCAGGTGCTCGGCCGGGACGACGCGGTTGGCGGACAGCAAGAGAAGGACGAGGACGGCCCGCTCGCGGCTCCCGGGAAGTGCTACCGGCCGCCCCTCATGGGCGACCTCCAGAGGACCAAGGATGCGGAATTCCACGGCTGCAACCCTGCCCATTCTTCGGCGTGAGGTCGACCCTTCAACCTATTTCCATCAAGGGGACTCGCCACCGGAAGCGTCCGACTGGCCGGTAACTCACCGGTAACTCCACCTGCAACCTTGTGGGCGCACGCTCGTGGCCACGACCGAAGCTCAAGGGCAGCGGCCTGGACACGAGGAGGAGCGATGCCCGAACCCCCCAACGTCGAGATCGTGCGGCGAGGCTATGACGCCTTCAACAACGGCGACACCAGTGCTCTGGCCGCACTCATCGCCGAGAACGTGATCTGGCACGTTCCCGGACGCAGCCCGATCGCCGGCGACTACCACGGCCGGGAAACGACCTTCGCCTACCTCCATCGCCTCCACGAGCTCACCAACGGTACGTACCAAACCGAGCTACATGTTGCCGTCGGGGACGACGAGCACGTAATCAGCGTCCGCCACAGCTCTGCCAGACGAAACGGCAGGACCTACGACGAAAATGAGCTTGTCGTCTTCCGCTTCCGCGACGGCAGGATCGCGGAAGCATGGCAGGCCTTCATGAGCCCCTACGCCCACGACGCGTTCTTTTCCTACCCTGAGCATCTCGGAGGTGAGCAATGAATTACGCCACTCGCCGTTCAAACCATGTCGGATGATGTGGAAGATGCCCCCCGCAGGCTTCCGTCGTGACTACCCCCGGTGCGACGACTGCGGAATGCCGTGAACCCATTGCCTTGCATGGCGTCTGGGCCGAGCCGACCCCGACAAAGGCGCCGTCCGACTCATTATGCATGTTGACCTTGACGTTCAGGATCGGGCGCTCTCCCGATCGGGTCGTCATGATCGTCTGGCGGATTCGCGGTTAGCCGGTGGCGCAGCGAGAATGAGGCGGGGCTGCTGGTGGCCGGCCCGCGCGGCCGCAGCTGACCGAGCACCCTCTCGGCGGCCATCAGGAATTAGCGATGACCTCGTATCCGCAACCGGTGGATGGTCAACTGTTCGTAGACCCGCCGTAACTGGTTGCGATCCCTGCGCTCAGTGCGGCTTGCGCAACATCGGCCACATCGGCGGCGAGCTGCCGGACTGAATGACGCCGATCGCCTCGAACCCGTGACGCTCGTACAGCAGCTTGTTCCGCTCGCTCGTTGCCTCGAGGTAGGCGGGGACGCCCTGTGCATCGCACGTCTGGAGCCCATGACGGAGCAGCGCCGAGCCGTATCCGCGCCCCTGTCGCGCCGGATCAACACCGATCATCGGCAGGTACCAGTGCTCGTCGACGGGGTGGTAATCACCCATCTGGTCGAGAAATCCAAAGTTCTCTTCTTGCTCTGAGGCGGGGATCGCCTCCTCCATCAGTGCGCCCATCGCCTCCTCGTCGGCATTCACGCCCGGTGGCAGCCAGAGTGCTACGCCCGAGAATGCTCCGACCGAGTGGGCCGTTCCGCTGTCGAATGCGCCGCCGGCGAAGGCGCGCACAAGGCGCGGGAAGTAGGTCAGGTATTGGTGAGCATCGCGGATCATCCATCGCGCAATGGGGTCCGAGATAAACGCGGACGTGACAGTGCCGATGGCCCGATCCTGATCGACAGTTGCCGCAATGTTGGCTTCTGCGGTGGACATTCGTCCTCCATTAACGATTCGTCGTCGATCGACGTCAGGGGAGACGTAGGGTTGTGTGTCCACGGGGCGGCCGGGTTCGGGATGAGCTCGGACGGCGCGTGGGTGGGGGAGGCGGCAACCTGCCCCTTAGTTGATCCTGCCGCAGGGTTGGCAGAGGCTCCAGGGTCCAGGACCGTCGCAGCGGTCGTGTCAGCGATGCGTAGCACCCCGGAGGTTGGAGGGGCCGACCGACAGGCTGCGTCGTCCGAGCGGTGGTAGCTGCTCGCGGCCAGGGCCCAGCGTTGTCTCAGACTTCGCCCCGGCGCTGTCGGCCGGGCGGATGCGCGCGTGGCGGTCATGCCTTTGGAACATCGCCCTGTGGTCTGGGTGGTCCCGGCCGGGTGGGGGTATGGAAGAGCAACGCACCGCCACCGATCTCGCAGTCCGCGCTACCACCTCCTCTCGAAGGGAGCAACACCGTTCTGTAGGTACGGCGGATTCTCTTGTCAGTGGAGTAGGTTGTCTACCCTCACGATGCGTCGTTGGTGCGTCGGCGACGGTTGGGCGTCGGCTCTGGGCATCGAGGATCGGTGATGTGCAGAGCACCAAAGCTTCCAGACCAGCGTGTTCCTGTAGAGCAGCGACAGCACCCGGAGTCTCTGGATAAGGTGCGTCAAGTCATAGCAAGAACCTCGTTCTAGCCATTGAAGCTTGACATGGATAGCTGGCCGCGGTATTCACTAAACACCACTACAGTGGTGTTATCGACCGCGTCGTGACGACGCTCAGGAAGGAGAGATCCTCGATGCTGATGCGGACCGACTCGTTCCGGGAGCTGGACCGGTTCACCCAGCAACTGTTCGGCCAGAACGGCACCTGGTCGCGTCCGGCGGTGATGCCCATGGACGCCTACCGCGACGGGGAGCAGTACGTGGTGCACTTCGACCTGCCAGGGCTCGACCCGTCCTCGGTCGATCTCAACGTCGAGCGCAATGTGCTCACCGTCAAAGCTGAGCGCATCCCCAGCTACGGCGAGGATGTCGAACTTCAAGTCGCCGAACGGCCCCGCGGAGTGTTTTCCCGGCAGCTGTTCCTCGGCGACACCCTCGACGCCGACCGTGTTGAAGCCAGCTACGACGCCGGGGTGTTGACCCTGCGCATCCCCGTCGCCGAGAAAGCCAAACCTCGCAAGATCGAAATTGCTGGGGGAAGAAGCTCACCCAAGCAAATCAACGCCTAAGTCCGAGTCATCCAGCAGTCCGGCAATCAGTCCACTGCCGCCGGCGGGAGCGCCACCCACGGGTGAGCGCCACCCCGCCGGTGGCCCCGGCCCACCACCCCCACGTTGAGCCCAACCCCGCTTCCGCTGTGCTCGCCGCTGCAGCGGCGCCCTCTCCATCGGGCACCGACCGCCTAGAAGGAGCCACCATGACAGGCAGCGAGATTGTGACGATAACCGGTCGGAAGCATGCGCTCGAGCGACCCATTTCAGCCAACATGACTGTGGAAGAGCCCGTGCTAATCGCAGCGTGGTGCCGCTCGGTAGGAACTTTCTGGACCTTGGAGTTGCATCGGCCCGACGGTGGCACGGCGTCTGGGCCAATCGTGGACTGGATCACCTCAGGCGTGCCGATCTCGCAACCGGAGCCTCACGCCCTGACCCGGAAACTACTGGCCGAACATGGGTTGCATCTGTTCCAGGATTCCGCCGCGGACCCCAGTACGCAGCAGCATCGACATCGCATTGGCTACGTGTGCACAAACACTGAGCTAATCAAACTCGCGCACCTCGTGCGAGACGATGCCACCAAGGCTGAGATGCATCCGGTGGCCCTGGCCACGCAGTGGATCGCGGCCGGATTCTCCGCCAACGCCGCCGCGGGATGGATACGCCAGGGGATCCATACGCCCCAAATGGCGCAGCAACAGACAGCCTCCTTGGAAGTCACCATGTCACCGACTCACACGAGCATCGCCAGCCGATTGCGGAACCGCACGTGCGGACTGCGTGGTGCAGCAGCACCCCGCAATAGAGATTGCCCCTGCGCGTGGTGCTTTCAGTAATCGCGGACACTCAGGAACGTAGTGCCTCGGAGAGGAGGGCCCGCATTGCGCGGTGACCGGCTCGCCGGATGCCCTATGGGTCGCTTGGCAGGCCGCGAGCTGCTGGTCGGCGAGGTCGGCATCACAACCCTGTCGCCGACCTCGTCCTGCGGTGCTCACCTAGATGCCTGACCGGTGCCTGACCGGCGAGCACGTCACCACTAGCGCGCCGCAGATCCCGATCACCACATAACCAGAAGATGGCTAGCCATGGTCACAACCGACGCACGACACCTTGTTCAGACGTCATCCGCCGGTGAACTCGCTGATCGCGCCTGCCCATCGATCTAGGGCGCGCTCGACCGTGCTGCGCGGGCCCGAGGGTAGCCAGTGGTTGGCTCGCCGTATCCCCGCCCGCGCGATGCGTTCCAGCGCGGCGGGATCGCATGGCACCGACAGCATCTGTACCTCGACCGGGCGGTCCGCGCGTGTCACGTTTGTGTGAAGTTGCCCCGGTGGATGTTGTCGCGTACAGCGCCGGCAAAGCTGCCAGTGCAGAATGCGCCGGTGGCACCGGACTGTGCAGCGAATTCCGGTGTGTGTGCCGCTTCAGAGGACGACAGCGCGCGGCCGGGCACGAATGCCCGGGCGGCCTCCGGTCGACCATGGTGCCGGGTGCGATCAGTTCATCGTCGGTGAACCGCCGGTTCGCCCTCGGAGGCTGGTTGACGAAGAGCATGTGCGCGTACTTCTGCGAACCTGCCGCCCTTGGAGGGACAACCGTAGGAGGCAGCGCGCGGAAGGTGTCTGGGAGAAGTCCATCAGTTGGCCGGCGGATTGCGATGAATCGAGGAGATAGCGTCATCCTGCGCATTAGGGTGATCTCCGCAATCATCGTGCAATGGCGGGGACAACTCGGTACCTTATGTAGCGGGTTCAGCCAGCAGCCCACGCCTTCGCGCGGGGGAGGATTGATGGGTGCTGCTGACCAGTTGAGTAGCCGTGGACGTGTGACGTCCGGACCTCGCGGAAGGGTCCGGTCAGGTATTAGAGGCGTCGATATCGAACCCGGCGATCACATCTGCTGCTTCTACTCCGGACCGTCCGAACGTGACGGGATTTTGCTTCCGTACCTTCGCGCCGGGGTGCGCGACGGTGAGAAGTGCATCTGCCTCATCGATGCCATCGACCCAGAAGCGGTGCGGACCAAGATCGATCACCGTTACCAGGCCTCACCCAAGCAGCTGGTCATCCAGGCCGCCACCAGTGCCTACCTGCACCAGGGCCGGTTCTCCAGCGACTACATGATTGGTTATCTGGACGAGACCGTGCAGACCGCGCTCGTATCCGATCGCTTCCCGTTCGTACGGGCTGTCGGTGAGATGAGCTGGGTACTAGAGGCACCACCCGGTGCCGACGGGCTTTTCGCCTATGAGCAGGCGATCAACGACTTCGCTCCGCGGTACCCCCAGGCGCTTCTGTGCATGTACGACTGGCGGCGATTCAGCGGCGGGATGCTGTTCGAGGCTGTCAAAAGCCACCCGAAGATACTGTTAAACAACTGCCTCATAGAGAACTTATGGTACACGCCGACCCAACCAGTTAACGGATGACGTGAGGTAAGGTACCACCTCGACCACCGGAACAGCAGGCCAGACGCTTGATCTGCAACTCCTGGCCTGCCGCTGATTCCAGAGTCTTACCGATATTCAGCTGACCATCTGCGGCCAGCTGCCGGAATTTCCTTCTGGTGACTCGATCGGGATCGTCCCGCCGTTGAAACCGGCTAGGGGGTCAGACCTCGAGGTCGCTCTTATCAAGATTCGCGGGATTCCACCGGCAATGAGACCACCGGGACCGACGCCTCGACGTTGTCGAACTCCTCCAGGCGTGTTTGGTAATCGGCAGCAGCCTTTTCTTCGCCTTCCACCTGGTAGTCGGCGGCAGCCCCCTCTTCCTCTGTCGCCTGGTCGGCGGTCGTCTCTTGTTCTCCTGCCGCCTGGTTGACGTCAGCTGTTGGCTCGTCGGTCGAAGACTTGGGATCGAGATCGGCGTCCTGTGGGGTGCCTTCTGGCTCAGTCATGGCCAGGCATCCTTTCTGTGTTCCCCTCAATATTGACAACAATGTCAACTTGCGTACCCCCCGCGGTAGATCATCAAACATGCGGTACTCCACCGGAGCGGCGGACAGCTGAAGTCGCTGTCCACGGATGTCATGGATGGCTGGTACCCGGCGCCTGACGCCGAGGAGGTGGTGCAAACCGGCGGGCAGGCCCGCCGTCAAGCGGAGCCGCTCCGGCCACCCGCAGCCCGATCGCTGCCGAACCCGCTTACGGTACGTCCGGGTGACCCGACGAGCAGGCCTCGTCAGCCGCCTACGGTCGAGGGCCTGATACCCAACTGCCCGCGAAGCCAGGCTCGCGTAGCCTCCCGGTACTCGCCAGCGTTCTTGTGCAATGCCATGTTGTGGCCTGCGTCCGGCAGGACGTAGGTGGACAGCTGGGCGGCCCGACCGAAGTACGGTGCTTCCTGTTTCCGCAACGCCTCCGCACTCGAACAGTCGCGAGCGAGCAAACCGCAGAAAATCGCATCCTTTTCGCCGACCGTCAGCAGAACGGGAACATTAATACCGCGCGACGTGGGGCCGAGGAAGTCGAATAGTATTATGGTCCCTACGCCGAGGGCCGACACTTGGTCCTTGGTGGCCTCGTCGGTCTCGATCACCCGAGGGTCGGCGTCGCTCGCCGAATAGAACAACGGCCCGCGTTTCCCTGGAATGGTGGTGATGTAGCCCGGATCACCGCCCTCCTTACGGACTTGCGGGTCCAACATCACCGGATACACGCTCATGGTGAAGATCTTGGCCGCGGTCAGCGCCGATACCAGGTGAGTCATGCCGGTCAGGATCACCCCATCGACGTCGTGGTACGTGGCTGCTTCCATGACCGCGACACCGGAGCCCATCGACTGTCCAACCAGCACGACGCGGTCGAAGCGCAAACCACCGACTCGACCAGCGCGCAGGTGCCGGATGACCTGGTGGATCGAGGCCGCCTCGACACTGTCCAGCAATGTCACGCTGAGTGGCTTGGTGCTCCGACCGGTGCCCAGCCGGTCTATAGCGAAGGTGGCGTAGCCATGGCCGGCCATGTCTCGCTGGTAGGAGTAACGCTCGGGCTGGTAGGGGAAGTCCCAATACAGGCGGTTGAGAGGGCTGCCGTGAACCAGCAACTGGACGGTCGTGGGCGCGCTGCCCGCGAGCATACAGAGTTGGCCGTGCACGATCTCCCGGGGCGTCGGCACTGACACCTGCAGGTCGATCTCCGCGCAGCTCACCGCGGAGGCGGCGGCCGGCGGCGCGGCGAGAACACCAGCCAGCAGGTCGACGTGCATTACCGGCCCCTGCGCCGGCTAGCCGATGAGGGGCTCGTCGCCCTCGCGTCGGTGCTGCGCTGGGAATGCGCCGACGGGTCGGTGGTCGGCCATTCCGATTGCCTTGAGTTGGCCGAACAGACCGGGCTGGTGGTCTCCCTCGGGCGATGGATCTTGGAGAAAACCTGCGGTGTGCATGTCGGGGCATCGAACTACCAGCA
>DASYMC010000226.1:0-12431 GCA_036009255.1 Pseudonocardiaceae bacterium | reverse complement strand
CAGCAGGGCTGGCGGTGGATCTTCTATGTCAATGTTCCGATCGGGCTGATCGCGCTCGTGGCAGCGTGGCGCCTGGTGCCCTCACGGCCGCGCAGGGGGGGCCCGGTGGCGTCACAAATCGACGTGGTCGGTGCGCTGCTGCTGGGCGCCGGTGTGCTGTGCCTGTTGCTGCCGCTGGTGCTGATCGAGGACGATGGGCTGCGCCGGCTGTGGTGGCTCTTTGCGCTGGCGCCGGTGCTGATTGCCCTGTTCCTACGGTGGGAGCAGCGGATGGTGCGGCGCGACCGGCCGCCGTTGCTGGACACCCGGCTGCTGTCCACCACGCCCGGCTACCCGGCGGGCGCTGCTCTGGGACTTTTGTACTTCATCGGCTTCAGCGGCATCTGGTTGGTGTTCGCGCTGTACTTCCAACGCGGGCTGGGATACACGCCGCTGCAATCCGGGCTCGCGGTGACACCGTTTGCGCTCGGATCGGCGGTGTCAGCAGCAGTAGCCGGCCGGCTGGTGGCACGGTACGGGCGATGGTTGACGGTGATGGGCCTGGTCGGCGTCGCGGTCGGCTTGGCTGCCACCGCGCTGGTGCTCCACACCGCGCCCGCAGCCTCAGCAGGATGGATGGCGGCGCTACCGCTGCTCATTGCGGGCATTGGCGGCGGCGCGGTGATCTCGCCGAACGTCACGTTGACTCTGGAGTGTGTGCCCACCCGGATGGGCGGTGCCGCGGCCGGAGCATTGCAGACCGGGCAGCGGATCGGATCTGCGATCGGAACGGCCATGCTGGCAGCGGTGTTCTACGGGGTGCTGGCACAAAGGGGTGACTACCGGAACGCGATCGCCGCCGCGCTGCTCACCGGGACGGGGTTGGTGTGCCTGGCTCTGGTCGTCGCCGTGCTGGAACTACGGGTCCGACGCCGGGCGTCGCTCGCAGCACCGGATGAGGCCAACGTGGCGCAGGCCGACATGCATCGAACCTGACCGCGCTCACGCGCCGCGGAGCAGTTTCCGGTTCTCCTGCCGTAACAATCCCCATGCGAGCAACTGGCGGCCCAGCTGGTTGATGTTGTCGCGGCCGCTGATCCCGGTGACGCCGAGTTGTTGCAGCGTCTTGCACCACCGACCCACGCAGTCCTCGACGGCTTTCGCGGTGACCGGCTCCTGGTGCGGCCGGGCAGCTGAGGCGTACTCGGCTGCCTCCCGATTGCCGACCGCTTCGCCGGGATCAGGTAGCGCCAGAAACTTGGCCGCGAGCAGCAACCGGTCATGATCCCTCAGCTCGCCCAACGGGACGGTGCAGGGATCGTCGTGGCCCGGGGCCTCCACGACCGGCGGTCGCGGCGCGTCGACGCTGATCGAGAGCAGGTACCGTCCCGACGGCGCGCCAATCCTGATCTCCAGACCCGGAGGGCTGACCGCCCACCGGGAGTGCGAGTCGGACGTGGTTCGTGGTGGTAGCGGATTGGATACTCCCCGCACGATCACGTCGAATGGACGGCTGTCGCTGTCATTACACACCACCCACAACCCTCCGCTGTACCGAATGGAACCGACGTGGCGGGAGATGTGCCGGTCAGGTGCGCCGTGCATGGCGTCGTGGCCGAACCGCAACGTGCGGTCGTGACCCCGTCCGAAGGTGAAGGGGGGATTGCCCGGGCGCAGCACGGCCACCCGGCGGCCCTGAAAATGAGCCACCAGTCCGCTTGACGGTTGCACCGGCGCCACCATTGGCCCACGTTAACGTCGCGCTGGTGGGGCTGACCACCTCCAGCGCGGGCTGCCCTCTAGCCACGCATGGTGGCGGAACGTTCTACTGATCCGCGGGTGGGATCGGCGAGAACCGGAGACCTAGCGTGCAATCGAGCCTGCAGACCATTGAGACCGGCTGGGCGCCGCTCGGCCAGGTCGTGGAGGGGTTGCGCCACCGGCGCATTGGCAAACTGATCACCGATTGGGAGACCACGCCTGGCAAGCTCCGGGTGAGCCGGATGGTCCTCGTGCTCGGGATACTGCTCGCCGGGGGCGTGGCCCTTTTCGCTGCGAATGTCCGGGTCGAGACGACTCGCGATATCGCCGAGCACCTCGAGCCACTCAATGCCCACGTGACCACGCTGTACCGTTCGCTGGCCGATGCCGACACCACCGTCGCGGCCGGTTTCCTGGCCGGCCGCGTGGAGCCCAGCCAAGTACGCGCTCGCTACGACATGGACCTGGATCTCGCGACAGGCAGCCTGGCGCAGGCCGGCATCCAGACCGGCCCGGAGCAGGCGACTGCTGTTCGCATCACCGACATCACCCGGCAGCTACCGATCTACGCGGGCCTCGTCGAGCGGGCCCGGACGAACAACCGACAAGGTCTGACGGTCGGGGTGGCCTACCTCCGTCTCGCGTCGGAGCTGATGCAGCATCGGATCCTGCCCCAGGCAGCAGAGTTGCAACGGCAGCAGGCAGCCCGGCTCGATGACGCCTACGAGCGGGCGCAGTCATTGCCGGTCGTCGCGCTGGTCGCCTGCGGGGTGAGCTTAACCGGGCTGATCTGGGCGCAGATCTTCTTGTTCCAGCGGACCCACCGGGTCCTCAACATTGGATTGGTCGCCGCCAGCGCGGCCGTGTTGAGCGGCTTGGTGTGGTGGACGGCTGCCGTGGTGGCCTGCGTCGGCCCGCTCAACGACTCGCACCGGCACGGCCAGTCGGTGTCCGAGGCGCTGGGATCGGCACAGATCGCAGCCTTGCAGGCCCGTACCGCTGAGAGCCTGGGACTCGCTCGCACCGGCACCGCCACGGAGCTGGATTTCAACGATCGGATGCAGCGGCTCGCCCGCCACGGCGGCGCACTGGATGCGGCCCGCGAGTTAGCCACTGACCAGATAGGCCGGGATCTGGTGCAGGAGGCTGCCATTAAGGCGTCGAGCTACTCGTCAGCCCATAACAAGGTCCGGCAGCTGGATAACAACGCGAAATACGCCGAAGCGGTCGAGGCCGCCGTGAGCCCTGGGCAAACCAGCGCTGCCACCGCATTCGACCAGCTCGACAAAGCACTTATCAAGGCTGTTGATCACGAGCGGGGAGCATTCGGCCGTGACATCCAGCATGCCGAAACCATGCTGACTGGCCTGCCCATTGCGACCGCGATCTTCGCCGTCGCCGCGGCGGTGGGGGCGGCCTTGGGCATCCGGCAGCGGCTGGAGGAATACCGGTGAGCATCCGATCGGCTCTGACGCGCTGCCTGCTGGCTGCGGTCATCCTGCTCGCCACAGCGTGCACCCAGCCTTCGACCCCGCCGTCCCCGCCGGTCGCCCCACCGGCGCAACCCACCCTCTCGCCTTCGTCACCAGCTGCGCAGGGGTGCAATCGCCGGGCCAGCCTGCGCCCGCGAGGCTCGTTGCCGGCACCTGGCGCGATGCCTGCCGGGTCAGCGATGGCCCGTATCGCGAATCGTGGGTATCTGGTCGCCGGCGTCAATCAGGACACCCAGGCGTTCTCGTTCCGCGACGACAACCTGCGGTTGCAAGGTTTCGACGTCGACATCGTCCGTGACATCGCTGAGGCGATCTTCGGTGACCGCGAGCGTGTGGTGTACCGGCAGCTGAACATTGCCGATCGGCTCACAGCTGCGCGCTCGGGCGAGGTGGACCTCGTGGTCGCCACGGTGTCCATCACCTGCCAGCGTCGCGACCAGGTGGATTTCAGCAATGTGTACCTCGAGACCGGGCAACGGGTGCTGGTGAATCGCGGCTCGGGCTTCGCGGATCTGGCCGGCCTGGCCGGCCACCGGGTCTGCTCGTCCCGAGGCGCGACAGGGTGGGCGACCCTGCAAGCTGCCATCCCGAAGCTCATCCCGGTAGGTGTGTCCGCCACCACGGACTGCCTGGCCCTGATGCAGCTCGGCCAGGTCGACGCGGTGTGTGCCGATGACACCACGTTGGCCAGCATGGCTGTCCAGGACTCCCGGACCGAGATCGTCGGCCCCCGGATCACCGAGGAGTCCTACGGTGTGGCGATCAGGAAAGACACTCCGGAGCTGGTGCGTTTCGTCAACGCGGTACTGGAGCGGCGCGCTGCGGACGGCCGGTGGCGGGCCGGCTACGAGCACTGGCTGACGCTGCTGGGCCCACCACCGTCGCCGCCGGCACCGCAATACCAGGACTGAGACCATGACGACCTTTACTGCCGCGCATGGGGAAGCCGCCGCCGAGCGACTCACCACCGAGCAGCAGGCCATCGTCGAAAACTTGATCAACCTGGAGGACCACCCGGGACGCAAGCTGTTGAACAGCACCGCGCTGGAGGGTGTGAGCCTTGAGCGCAGGGCCGAAGTGCTCGACGGTGTCGCGCGGCTGTGGACGCTTTACGAGAGTTACCGGAGCGCTGCGGCGCGGGTTCGGACGATCATGGCGCGACGTTCCCGCCCGACCCGAACCGCAGTACGCGAGGTGGAGAGCCTGGTCACTGGCGCGGCCATGGTGACAGTTGCCCATCCCGAGGGCTTGGCGCCGCCGCGACGGTTGTCGCTGAATGAGCTGGGGGCCGAGATCCATTCGATCTACGACCGTATCCACGAGGTGGTGACCGCCGTGGAGCAGGTGTGGAGCGAGCTGACTGTGCGCATCGACCACTGCGACGCAGTGTTGCGCAACGCCGAGCGCCTCGCCGTGGACCTCGACCTGGCCGCTGATCAGGATCCGGCTCCCGGGGTGCTCTCCCGGCTGGCGCTCCGGCTGGGTGAGGTACGGCGGATCGTCCTGACCGATCCGCTGCAGCTGTGGGCCGATGGTGCGGTCGCGGCGGCCGAGACCGACCAGCTGATCGCACAATGCGAGCAGGCCCATGCTGAGCTGCACGCGCTCGTGGACCTGCGCCAGCAGGCTACAAAACGTTGTGACCGCATCGGTGCCACGCTGACCGAGGTGAGCGAGCTGCGCCAGGAGATTGCCGAGCAGCGCCGTCAGGCCAACGCCAAGATCCTGGCAGCGCCGGTAGGGGAGTTGCGGACACCGCCGATTGATTCGCTCGGTCTCCGGCTCACCGCCGCTCGGGAACTTCACCGCCACCGGCAGTGGCGACCCCTGGGGACTGACCTGCGCGCCCTGGAACGGGACACAGCCGCCGCCCTCACCTGCCACCAGACCGAACTGATCGAGGCCAGCGAGCCC
Source organism: Pseudonocardiaceae bacterium (assembly GCA_036009255.1). GTDB lineage: Bacteria > Actinomycetota > Actinomycetes > Mycobacteriales > Pseudonocardiaceae. The sequence goes on along the minus strand of DASYMC010000226.1, from coordinate 7,284 downwards.
CTCCGGGAGCGTGCCGAACTGCGTGGGCGCCTGGGCGGTTACCGCGCCAAAGCGGCTGGACTGGGCCGGATCGAAGATCTTGAGCTCGACCAGCAGCACGAGCGGGCTCGCGAGTTGCTGTGGCGTGCTCCGTGCGATCTGATCACCGCTTCGGCCGCGGTCGCCGAGTACCAGGATGCCGTCAACCTGAGGACGACGCACGAGGATCCGCCATGACCACGTGCTCGAAAGCCGGATGCGGCGCACCAATGGGCGACGATGGCTATTGCACCCGGTGTGGAACCGCCGCGAGAACGCCGGTTACAGCTCCGGCGGCCGCCGTCCAGCTCTCCGTGCCCCAACCGTTCCCCGAACCGCCCCCCCAACCATCGACAGTCCAGCCCGCCTCCGCCCTGCCCACCGGGCGACGGGTGAGCTCCCAGCCCGTGCTTCGGGGACCGCGCGCAGCCTCGTTGATCATCCAGATCGACGAGCCAGTGGGCGGTCAGATGGCGCCCGTGCTGGATGACCCTCAGGTGCTCGAGCACAAGCGGTTCTGCCCGAACTCCAGCTGCCGGCAGAAGGTGGGCCGCTCAAGCGACGGCCGGGCCGGCCGGGTGGAGGGCTTCTGCTCGCAGTGCGGAACCAGATTCTCCTTCCGGCCACTGCTGGAGCCCGGGCTGCTGGTCGGCGACGGCCAGTTCAAGGTGGAGGGCGCGATCGCCCACGGTGGGCTCGGCTGGGTCTACCGCGCGTGGGACTGCTGGGTGCCGCGCTGGGTAGTGCTCAAGGGCCTGATTGACCCCGATGATCCGGACAATCGCCAGGCGGCCGTCGCCGAGCTGGCGGCGCTGGCTGACGCTGACCATCCGAACATCGTCAAGGTACTGACCGTGGTCAAGCATCCGCACCCGCTCACCGGGCGGGACGTCGATTACATCGTCATGGAGTGCCTGTCCGGCCGCTCGCTCAAGCAGCTGCGCCAGCAGCGCCCGGACGACGATCCCTACCTGCCAGTGGAGCAGGTCTGCGCGTTCGCGCTGGAGGTGCTGGCAGCGCTGGATCACCTGCATGTCAAGCGCGGCCTGCTGTACTGCGACCTCTCCGCCGATAACGTGATCCACTCCCCGGACGGGGTCAAGCTGATCGACTTGGGCGCGGTCCGCCGGATGGACGATCAGGACAGTCCGGTCTGGGGCAAACCCGGCTACCAGGACCCGAAGATCGCAACGTACGGCCCGTCGATCGCGACCGATCTCTACACCGTCGCGCGGATGATGGCCGTGCTCAGCTTCCCGTTCCCGGGGTTCTCCACCAACGGGCCGATCCCGAACCCGGACGAGGCGGGACTACTGGCGCTGCACCCGTCCTTCGCCGGGCTGCTGCGCCGCGCGACCAACCCCGATCCGGCCCGGCGGTTCGCCTCCGCTGCGGAGATGGCCGATCAGCTCGAAGGTGTGCTGCGGGAGGTGCGGGCGCGCCAGGTTGGGCGACCGTTCCCGGCCGCTTCGACGTTGTTCGGCCCAGAGCTGCGCGTGGTCGGAGCCGATCCGGACACCTTCCCCGCGGTGGCGTCCGATCCGGCCGCGATCGCGCTGGCCCTGCCGGATCCGCAGGTGGATCCCGTGGATCCGCACGCCGGTCTGCTGGCCGCAATCATTGCCGAGCGACCAGAGGAGACCGAACGGGTGCTCGCGGCCCTGCCCGACCCGTCGTGGGAGACGCGGCTACGCGTCGTGCGCGCCCGCATCGAACTGCGCCATCACGACACCGGCGACGATCTCGACGAGCTCGCCGGCGCGCAGCCGGGGGACTGGCGGATCGACTGGTACCGCGGTCTCGACTCGCTGGTCGTCGGGGACATGGGCGCAGCGCGGCTGCACTTCGCGGCGGTGCTGGATGCCCTGCCGGGGGAGGTCGCACCCAAGCTAGCCGTGGCGTTATGCGCGGCACGCGATGGTGCCGCCGAGCTCGCCGAGCGCCACTACGCGACCGTGTGGTGGACCGACCGGTCGTACGTGAGCGCCGCATTCGGGCTTGCCCGGGCCCGCTTGACCCTCGATGACCTCACCGGTGCGGCCGCCGCGCTGGAAACCGTGCCGGAAAGTTCCCGCTACGCCGCCACCGCGAGGCTCTGCGCGATCCTGGCACGAGCCCGCGGCTGCGTAGCCGGCCAGCCTCCGGTCGCCGATCTGTTCACCGCAGCCGAGCAGCTGACCGCGCTGGAACTTGACGACCGTCGACGTGAGCTGGCGATCGCCGAAGTACTCGAGACCGTCCTGAACTGGGAACGCGCCAACCGGCCGTGGCCGCACGAGCCAGCCACGTCCATTCCGGCCAGCTTGCTCGGCCATCCGCTCACCGAGCGCGGCGTGCGGGACCGGCTCGAACGCGCCTACCGCGAATTGGCCCGGTTGGCCCCCACGACTGCCGAACGGGTCGCCTTCGTCGATAAGGCCAACGATCGCCGCAACCGGAGCTGGACATGACCAGCGGTTTCTGCCGTGCCTGCGGGGAGCGGGTGGAGTACCCGGACCGGTATTGCCAGAAATGTGGCGTGTGGGTACCAGATCTGCGCCGGGATCGCGTTGAGCTCGACGTCGGGGTCGCCGCGGGGATCAGTGATCGGGGTCTGCGGCATCACCGCAACGAGGACGCGTTAGCACTGCGTGAGGTGTGCCAGGAACCGGCCGACCGAGGCGTGGCGGTGGCGATCGTGTGTGACGGTGTCTCCTCGTCAGCTTATCCCGCGCAGGCGTCCGAGACCGCCGCCGAGGTCGCCGCGAATACGCTGGTGACCGCACTGCGCACCGATGATGGTCCGGCCACCGCGACGCGGGAGGCTATCCACGCCGCCGGTAGGGCTGTCGCGGAACTGGCACACCCTGGCCTAGGTGGAGCTGATCACACAGCACCGGCGTGCACCGTTGTCTCCGCCATCGTGACTCTCGACACGGTGACGGTGGGCTGGGTGGGGGACAGTCGCGCGTACTGGATACCGCAGGCCGGTACCGGCGCGACGCCGGCCCGGCTTACCAGTGACGACTCCTGGCTGGCCCAGGTACTCGCTGCCGGAACGCTCACTCCGGCCCAGGCCGCGACCGACCGGCGTGCACACGCCATCACGGCGTGGCTGGGTCAGGACGCCGGCCAGCTCAATCCCCACATCGTCACGATCGAACCCAAGGGCTCGGGCGTGGTGGTGGTGTGCACCGACGGGCTGTGGAACTACCTCGACTCCGTCGAGGAGCTCGCAGCGGCCCTCCCGGCCCAGGCACTCAAGGCCCCGCTGGACGCTGCGCGCTCGCTCGTCGAGATCGCATTGCACTGCGGTGGCCGCGACAACATCACCGTCGCCGTACTCCCGTTCGTGACAGGAGGACCGTCATGACCAGCACTGTGGGGTTCCGCGGCGCGGTGTACCAGAACCTGTACCTGGCCAGCGGGGCTCGGGAGGTGCACGCCGTCATCACCGTCGACGCCCACGCTGATCCGAGCGCGCCGGCCGACACGCCGGCCCCGGGGGCAGCTGAGGTCCTCATCCTGGACTGCTCGGCCTCGATGAATTTTCCGGCGGAGAAGATCACCAAGGCTAAAGAGGCCGCCTGCGCGGCCATCGACGAGCTGCGTGACGGGGTGCGATTCGCGCTGATCGCCGGCTCGAACGGGGCCCGGATGGTCTGGCCGGCCCAGCGGAGAATGGTCCTGGCTGATCCGTGGACCCGCGCCGAGGCCAAAGATGCATTACGCCGGTTGGTACCTGGTGGCGGCACCACCATCGGAGCGTGGCTGCGATTGGCCGGTCAGCTCCTTGGTGAGCACCCGGCGGCGATCCGGCACGCCATCCTACTGACCGATGGCCGCAACGAGCACGAGGCACCCGAACAGCTCAGCGCTGCCCTGGCCGAGTGTGCCGGGACATTCAGCTGCGACTGCCGGGGCGCGGGCACGGACTGGTCGGTCGCGGAACTGCGGATGATCACCTCCGCGCTGGGCGGCACCGTCGACATGGTGCTCGAACCGGCCGGCCTGGCCGAGGACTTCCGCGCCATGATGTCCACGTCGATGCGCAAGGCGATTGCCGAGGTCAACCTGCGGCTGTGGACGCCCGTCGGGGCCACCACCAGGTTCGTCAAGCAGACCGCGCCGACGCTGGTGGATCTCACCGATCGCCGGGTCGACTCGGGCCCACTCACCGGTGACTATCCGACCGGGTCATGGGGCAGCGAAAGCCGCGACTACCACCTGTGCGTCGAACTGGAGCCCGGCGATGTCGGTGAGGAGAAGCTGGCCTGCAGGGTGGGCTTCGTATACTCGGGCGCCGAGGGCAGTGCGCAATCTGTTCAGCAGGAGTACCGCCATACCGAGCCGGACGGCAGGACGAACAACTTCTCAAGCGCGCGAGTCCGGGCGTTGTGGACCGACGATCTGGCGCAGTCCACGGTGATCAACGACAAGGTCGCGGTGGTTACCGGCAGAGCCGAACTGGCCAAGGCGGTCCAAGACGGTCTGACTGCGCACCAGGACGGACGCTCCGAGCTGGCCGCCGATTGCCTCAGCCGGGCGCGCAAGCTTGCCGAGCAGGTCAACGACGAGAACCTGCTGGACCGTCTTGACCAGATCTACGATCCGGACACCGGCACCTTCCGGCTGCACCGGATGAGCGCCCAAGAGGAGATGAGGCTGGACATCGAATCGACCAAGACGACGTTGCTGGGCCGCGGTTAACGGCTGACATCCCGATGACCTCCGTCGAGTCGTGTCCGGGCTGCGGCGAGCCATGTATCGGGCCGTTCTGCGAGCAGTGCGGCCAGTCGCACTCCACTACAGCATTGCCCTCGCCGCCATCGTGGTGTGCCGTCATCGCTCCGGATCGGGAGTACTTCGAGGCCAGTGGCGGGTGCACTGAGCAATTCACCTTCCCGTCGTCCAGCCCAGCTCGCCGCATCCTGCTGGCCGGTGCCTGCGTCCGCATCGGCCGGCGCAGCACCTCACGAGGGACCGCACCTGAGATCGACCTGGCGCAGCCACCCGCCGACCCCGGAGTCTCCCGCCAGCACGCCCAGCTGCTCGCCCAACCTAACGGCACCTGGGCCCTGCTCGACGACGGCTCCACCAACGGCACCTACCTCAACGGCGCCCCCCACCGCATCCCTTCCCACCAGCAAGTCCCCTTGTCCAACGCCGACCGCATCCACCTGGGCGTCTGGACCACAATCACCATCCTTCACCCGCATTCAGCAGGGTCAGCGGGGTGACAAGGGTCCCTATAACCCCGCTGAGCCCGCTGAATGCGACGCGGGGGCCGTACGATCTAGTGCGATGGCGGAGAACCGGGTGCGGGTCGGTGGGCCGTATTTCGAAGATTTGGCGCACGGGCAGGTCTTTGCCGATGCCCCGGGCCTGACGCTGACCGCAGGCTATGCGGCGCTGCACCAGGCGTTGTCCGGGGACCGGCTCCGGCTGCCGCTGGATCACCAGCTCTCCGCGGCAGTGACCGGGCGCGCCCAGCCGTTGGCCCATCCCACGCTGGTCTGCCATGTGGCGATCGGACAGACCACGGCACCGTCGCAGCGGGTCCGCGGCAACCTGTTCTACCGGGGCCTGCGGCTGCTGCGCCCGGTGTTCCTGGGTGACACGTTGCGCACTCGCACCGAGATCGTCGCGCTGCGGCAGAACCGCCCGAAGCCGGGACGGGCAGCAACCGGCCTCGCGGTGCTGCGGGTACAAGTCAGCAACCAGCGCGCGGAACCCGTACTGGACTACTGGCGCTGTCCGATGATCCCGCTGCGTAATCCGGACGCGAACACCGGGCACGCCGACAGTTTCGACCACATCCCTGCTGACGCCGAGCCCGTCGAGGACCTTCCGTGGGGCTGGCAGCTCGGCGCGTTCCGGCCCACGGTGGCCGAACCCGGCACTGTCTATGAGATCGAGGTGCGCGACACCGTGACAGGTGCTCCAGAGCTGGCCAGAGCCACCCTCAACCTCGCGGCCACCCATACCGATCCCGGTGCGTCGGCCTACGGACGTCGCCTGGTCTATGGGGGGCACACCATCTCCATCGCCGGAGCGCATGCCACCCGGGCGCTGCCCGACCTGGTGACGATCGTGGCCTGGCGCAGCTGTGACCACACCGGACCGGTGTTCGAGGGTGACGTCCTGCGCACCGAGCTGCACGTCGAGGCCGTCCACGCTCGCGACGCCTACCAGCTGATCGACCTTCGAGCGGTGGTGCACGCCTGCCCTGCGTCCGACGCCGGAGATCCGACCGCAGCGGACAAGCCGGTGCTGGACTGGCGATTCGTGGCGCTGGCACGCTGAACGAGGTGGAGATGACCGGGATCCTGGCGGGGATGCGGGTAGTGGAGGGCTCAGCTTTCGTGGCAGCGCCGCTCGGCGGGATGACCCTGGCCCAGCTCGGTGCGGATGTGATCCGGTTCGACCCGATCGGCGGCGGGCTGGACGCCCACCGCTGGCCGGTCACCGCAGAGGGCAAGAGCCTGTTCTGGGCAGGTCTGAACAAGGGCAAGCGCTCGATCGCGGTCGACATGCGATCGCCACAGGGTAAGGAGCTGCTCACCGATCTCATCACTGCGCCCGGCGCGGATGCGGGGCTGTTCCTGACCAACTTCCCGGCCGCAGGCTGGTTGGACTACGCCAAGCTCGCCAGCCGGCGCCCTGACCTGATCATGGTCAATATCGTCGGCAACCCGGACGGCTCGTCCGCGGTCGATTACACGGTCAACCCCGCCACCGGCTTCCCCTGGACCACTGGACCGGGCGCCTTATCGACGCCCGTCAACCACCTGTTGCCGGCCTGGGACGCGATCACCGGCACATTGGCGGCGACCGGGCTACTGGCAGCCGAGCGCAAGCGGCGGATCGAGGGCACCGGCCAGTTCGTCCGGCTCGCGCTCGCCGACGTGGCACTGGCCACGGTCGGGCACCTCGGCAACATCGCCGAGGTACAGATCAACAAGACCGAGCGATCGAAGTACGGCAACTATCTCTATGGCGCGTTCGGCTGCGATTTCGCCACCAAAGACGGCAAGCGGGTGATGGTGATCGGCCTGACCCCGCGACAGTGGCGCAGCCTCGTGGCGGCGGTCGGGATCGGTGATGCCTGCGCCCAGGTCGAAAAGCTCCTCGGAGTCGATTTGTCCAAGGAAGGTGACCGGTTCGCCGCGCGCCACGTGATCAGCGCGCTCATCGAACCGTGGGTAGGCAGCCGAACGATGTCGGAGGTCTGCGAGGTGTTCGACGCGCACGACGTGTGCTGGGGGCCCTACCAAACCTTCGCCG